>UQQI01000005.1 GCA_900543055.1 uncultured Mollicutes bacterium | reverse complement strand
GCAATTCATAAAATATTTACCTTAAGAAATTGCATTTAAGTGTTTAAGTAATATTTATAACAAAAAATGTTGACTTTAAAACTTCATCGTGTTATATTATTAGTGCTAATTAAATAGCTTTGCTTTTAAGCAAGGTTTTATTTAAAGGGTAAAATGATACACCTGGATATGTGTAAAGAAAGGAGATTGATTTAATGCCTACAATTAACCAATTAGTTCGTAAAAATCGTAAGGATAAAGTTAGAAAGAGCAAAGCTCCAGTACTTGGTATTGGTTTAAATACAATTAAGAAGAAAACTACAGATACTAACGCTCCTCAAAAACGTGGAGTTTGTACTCGTGTTGGTACAAAAACACCTAAAAAACCAAACTCTGCATTACGTAAATACGCTCGTGTTCGTTTATCAAATGGAAAAGAAGTTGATACTTATATTCCAGGAATTGGACACAACTTACAAGAACATAGTGTTGTATTAATTCGTGGTGGTCGTGTTAAAGACCTTATCGGAGTTCGTTATCATATTATTCGTGGTACATTAGATACAGCTGGTGTTAAAGATCGTAAGCAAGGACGTAGTAAATACGGTGCTAAAAAAGGAAAATAAAATAAGTTGAATTAAAATTTTTGAAGGGAGGATTTAAAATGCGTAAAAGACGTGCAACAAAAAGAAGTATTTTACCAGATCCAATATATAAGTCACAAGTAGTTGCAAAACTAATTAATACTATTATGTTAGATGGTAAAAAAGGTATAGCTCAAAGTATAGTTTATGAAGCTTTTGATAAAGTTAAAGAAAAGACTGGAAAAGAAGCTTTAGAAGTATTTGAAGCTGCTATGGAAAATATTAAACCTCAATTAGAAGTTAAGAGTCGTCGTGTTGGTGGTTCAAATTACCAAGTACCAATCGAGGTTACACCTGCTAGAAGCCAAGCTTTAGCTTTAAGATGGTTAACAAAGTATTCTCGTGAACGCGGTGGAAGAGGTATGGCTGATAATTTAGCTAATGAAATTATTGATGCATCAAATGGTACAGGTGCAGCAGTTAAAAAACGTGAAGATACTCATAGAATGGCTGAGGCTAATAAGGCTTTCGCTCATTATAGATGGTAGGAAGGAGTAATATATGGCAAGAGATACGTCTTTAGATAAGACAAGAAATATCGGAATAATGGCTCATATTGATGCAGGTAAAACTACTTGTACTGAAAGAATCTTATTCCATACAGGAGTTACTCATAAAATTGGTGAGACTCATGATGGTGAATCTCAAATGGACTGGATGGAACAAGAACAAGAACGTGGTATTACTATCACTTCTGCTGCTACAACAGCTCACTGGAAAGGTTATCGTCTAAATATTATCGATACTCCAGGTCACGTAGATTTTACTATTGAAGTTTCAAGATCACTTCGTGTACTTGATGGTGCAGTAGCATTAATCGATGCACAAGCTGGAGTTGAACCTCAAACTGAAACAGTTTGGAGACAAGCATCAGAATTTAAGGTTCCAAGAATTATTTTTGCAAATAAGATGGACAAGATGGGTGCTAATTTTGAATATAGTTTAAAAACTATTAAAGATCGTTTAGGAGTAAATTCTAAACCAATTGAATGGCCAATTGGTGCTGAATCTGAATTCGATGGAGTTATTGATTTAGTTACTATGAAAGCTTATCATTACGATGGACAACAAGCTGAAAATGCTGAAGAAATCGAAATTCCTGCAGATTTAAAAGAAATCGCAGAAGAAAAAAGAGCAGAATTAATTGATGCTGTTGCTGAATTTGATGATGAAATGATGGAAACATATTTAGAAGGTGGAGAAGTTTCTATTGAAATGATCAAGAAAGCAATTAGAAAAGGTACTTTAGCTGCTGAATTCTTCCCAGTTATGTGTGGTACAGCATTAGGAAACAAAGGTATTAAGTTATTACTTGATGCAGTTCTTGATTACTTACCAAGTCCATTAGATATTGAATCTATTAAAGGAACTACTTTAGATGGGGAAGATGCAGTTCGTCATCCTAGTGATAATGAACCATTTTCAGCATTAGCATTTAAAGTTATGACTGATCCGTTTGTTGGACGTTTAACATTTTTTAGAGTTTATTCAGGTCACTTAGATAGCGGTTCTTATGTATTAAATTCTACAAAAGATACAAAGGAAAGAATTGGTCGTATTCTTCAAATGCATGCTAATCATCGTAAAGAGATTAGTGATGTGTATACAGGAGATATTGCTGCTGCAGTTGGATTAAAAAATACAACTACAGGTGATACATTATGTGATGAAAAGAAAGCAATTATTCTTGAAAGTTTACAAGTACCAGAACCAGTTATCCAATTAGCTGTTGAACCAAAATCAAAAGCTGATCAAGATAAGATGGCATTGGCTTTACAAAAACTTGCTGAAGAAGATCCAACTTTCAAAGTTCATACAGATCATGAAACAGGTCAAACAGTTATTGCTGGTATGGGTGAATTACACTTAGATGTTTTAGTTGATCGTATGAGACGTGAATTCAATGTTGAAGCAAATGTTGGTGCTCCACAAGTTGCTTATCGTGAAACAATTAAGCAAGCTGCTGATTGTGAAGGTAAGTATATTAAACAATCTGGTGGTCGTGGACAATATGGACACGTTTGGGTTAAATTTGAGCCAAATCCTGATAAAGGATATGAATTCGTTGACCAAATCGTTGGTGGTGTTGTTCCTCGTGAATATATCCCAGTTGTTGACAAAGGATTACAAGAAGCATTACAAACAGGTGTACTTGCAGGATATCCTATGATAGATGTTAAGTGTACATTATTCGATGGTTCATATCATGATGTAGACTCTAACGAAATGGCTTTCAAAATTGCAGCTAGTTTTGCTTTAAAAGAAGCTAAAAATAAATGTAATCCAGTTTTACTTGAGCCAATAATGAAAGTTGACGTTACAACTCCAGATGAATATTTTGGAAATGTAATGGGTGATTTAACGTCTCGTCGTGGTAAACCATTAGGACAAGAAACTCAAGGAAATGCTGTAAAGCTTAGTGCTATGGTTCCACTTTCAGAAATGTTTGGATATGCTACTAACTTACGTTCTAATACACAAGGTAGAGCAACATTTGTAATGTTCTTTGATCATTATGAAGAAGTTCCAAAAAATATTGCTGAAGAAATAATTAAAAAGAGTGGAAATTAATTAAAAGTGTATCAAAATAGTTGAAACTTTTTCAATTATTAGATAAAATATAAGTTGTAAATAAATAAGGAGGAAATTATTATGGCAAAAGAAAAATTTGATCGTTCAAAACCACATGTTAACATTGGTACAATTGGACACGTAGATCATGGTAAAACTACATTAACTGCTGCTATTTCTAAATGCTTAGCTGGTAAAAACGGTAATTCTGCTGTTGACTTCGCTAATATTGATAAAGCACCAGAAGAAAGAGATCGTGGTATCACTATTAATACTGCTCATATCGAGTATAGTACTGATGCTAGACATTACGCTCATGTTGACTGCCCAGGACATGCTGACTATGTTAAGAATATGATTACTGGTGCTGCTCAAATGGATGGAGCAATCTTAGTTATTGCTGCTACTGATGGACCAATGGCACAAACTCGTGAACATATCTTACTTGCTCGTCAAGTTGGAGTACCTAAAATGGTTGTATTCATGAATAAGTGTGATATGGTTGACGATCCAGAATTATTAGATTTAGTAGAAATGGAAATTCGTGATTTATTAAACGAATATGGTTTCGAAGGAGACGATACTCCAATTATTCGTGGTTCTGCATTAAAAGCTCTTGAAGGAGATCCAGAATGGACACCAAAGATTGATGAACTTATGGATGCTGTTGATTCATGGATTCCAACACCTGAAAGAGATAACGACAAACCATTCTTAATGAGTATTGAAGATGTATTCACTATTACAGGACGTGGAACAGTTGTTACTGGACGTGTTGAACGTGGTACATTAAAACTTAATGATGAAGTTGAAATCGTTGGTATTAAGCCTACTAAGAAGACAGTTGTTACAGGAATTGAAATGTTCCGTAAACAATTAGACTTTGCTGAAGCAGGAGATAACGCTGGAGTATTATTACGTGGTGTTGCTCGTGAAGAAGTTGAAAGAGGACAAGTTCTTGCTAAACCAGGATCTGTTACTCCACATCATAAATTCAAAGGACAAGTATACGTATTAAGCAAAGAAGAAGGTGGACGTCATACTCCATTCTTCAACAACTATCGTCCTCAATTCTATTTCAGAACTACTGATGTTACAGGTGTTATTACTTTACCTGAAGGAACTGAAATGGTTATGCCAGGAGATAATGTTGATATGACTGTTGAATTAATTCACTCAATCGCTCTTGAACAAGGTACTAAGTTCTCTATCCGTGAGGGTGGACGTACTGTTGGTGCTGGTAGCGTAACTGAAATCGTTGAATAATTAAATTAAAAAGAGCCTTCTATTAAGGTTCTTTTTTTTGTTAAAAAAAAGAATAAAGTTACTTATTCATTCTTTTGTATAAATTATAGGCAAAATTATTTAAAATTATATCAAATTCTCCTATGTATTCTGTAATTGTTGCATTAAAACCTAATTTTGATTCATTAAGTCCCATAAATGGATTTTTCTTTTCAAATTCACCAACTATAGCATTTAAGTTTATGTATTTTAATCCTTGTTCTGTATAGTCATTTATTAATTGCCATCTAATTAAATAATTAGCATTTAGATATCCGTATGTTTCATCTATCCCTTCACTAAATATATAAGCAGCACCATCATATTTAATAATCATTGCACCACCGATAGTTAGTCCATCCGGATTTTTCTTTAATAAATCAGTAGCAACTAATAAACTATTTTTATATGCTGTTATTAATTTATCTGATTCCATTTTTTTATTTAAATAGTTATTTCTTTCCTTTTCATCCAATGATATATCTTGAACTCTTTCAGCTAATATGCCATTATATTCAATCTCTTTTTCATAACTTCTTCTACTATTTATTAAAAATTTTTCTGTATTAATTTTTGCATAATATATTTCTATGTCATTTTCAAATTTATTTACCATTTCTTTATAAAATGATAATGGCTTTTTATCTTTTTTACCTGCAAATTGATATAATTTATTTATACTTCTTGAATCATCTTTTACAACTTCAACACCACTATTCATTGCTCGTCTAATTTTATTTCTTGTACGCTTATCCATTTTGGCAAACGCATCTCTTAAATCTCGTTGTAATAGTACTAATGCTTCCCATCTTGGTTTTTCATTTTCAAAATATAAATTTTTTCCTTTATAAGAAAATCCTGCGCTTTTTAAATTATTTATAATGTCGTTTCCTTTATTATTAAAATTAATAATATTTCCTTGATAATCCCTAATAGTTAAAGGTATATATGGATCCATTCTTAAAAGCATAAAACCTTGTTTTCCTAATACTTTTTTCAATTTTTCTACTAACTCTAATATTGAATCTTTATTTTCATAATTAAATAGTATTCCTCTTGGAGCATATGCTATTTTATTTTTCATAAATACTTCTTTATAAATTATTAATGTTGCACCTATAAGTTTATTATATTCATTTACTATACCTAAGTATTGTGAACGATACCCAAATTTACTCATAACATTACCATACATTGAACTTTGGAAGTAGTTTCTATATTTATGAGATGTGGCAAATTTATCAAATTGTGCTGAATTTAATTTAACTATTTTCATCTGGTTACACTCCCTATCATGATATATTATATCATATAAAAAAAGTTTCTTACAATATTGTTGTATGATATTTTTTGCTGTAAATTTTGATTAAATATTTATGTAATTTGTTGTTATATAATGATGATAAGTGATATAATATATGAGTAATGGTACAAGAGTACCTAAAAATTTAGGAGGGATTTATTTGAAAATTAAAGATGTAATTGGACGTGAAATTTTAGACTCACGTGGTAATCCAACTGTAGAGGTTGATGTGATTTTAGAAAATGGAATTTTAGGAAGAGCTGCAGTTCCATCAGGAGCATCAACTGGTGAACGTGAAGCTTTAGAATTACGTGATGGTGGAGATAGATTTAATGGTAAAGGTGTTTTAAAAGCTGTTGAAAATGTTAATGGGCCATTAAGAGATTTAGTTATTGGTATGGATGCTGCTAATCAAAAAGAATTAGATTATGCAATGATTAATTTGGATGGTACAGATACAAAATCTAAATTTGGTGCTAATGCAATTTTAGGAATTTCTATGGCTGCAATGAAAGCAAGTGCATTAAACGAAGGAAAGCCTTTATATAGATATGTTGGTGATGGAATTGTTATGCCAAAACCAATGATGAATATTATTAATGGTGGTGCTCATGCAGATAATAAACTTGATTTCCAAGAATTTATGATTATTCCACAAAGAGATACTATTCATGATAGAGTAAGAGTTGGAGCAGAAGTATTCCATTCATTAAAGAAAGTTTTAAATGAAAAAGGTTTAGCAACAGGAGTAGGAGATGAAGGTGGTTTTGCACCAGATTTACAATCTAATACAGAAGGTTTTGAACTTATAATGGAAGCAATTAGAAAAGCAGGATATGAGCCAGGAAAAGATGTATGTTTAGCAATCGATGTTGCTGCTAGTGAATTCTATAAAGATGGAAAATATAATCTTGTAGGAGAAGGAAGAAGTTTAACTACAGATGAATTAATAGATTTCTATGATGAATTAGTTAATAAATATCCTATTATTTCTATTGAAGATCCAGTAGATGAAAATGATTGGGATGGGTTTACAAAAGTTACTGAAAGATTAGGAGATAAAATTCAATTGGTTGGTGATGATTTATTTGTTACTAATAAGAAATGTTTACAAATGGGAATTGACCATCATGCTGGAAATGCAATTTTATTAAAAGTTAATCAAATTGGTACAATTACAGAAACATTAGAAACTATTGATTTAGCTCGTGAACATGGTTATGCTACAATTATTTCGCATAGATCTGGAGAAACAGAAGATACAACAATTGCAGATTTAGCAGTTGGATTAAATTTAGGACAAATTAAGACTGGTTCTATGTCAAGAACAGATAGAATTTGTAAATATAATCAATTAATGAGAATTGAAGAAGAATTAAATAGATAATTTTTCTTGACAAAAAAACATATAATATTATAGAATAGAAGAAATTCAAATCCATGGAGAGACCATAATTATATAAGCTCTTATGTACAGTGAGTTAAGGACAATGAGAACTTAATGATAATCTTATATAATTCCTACCTCTTCGGAGAAACATTGTTTCCGGTGATACTTTCATCGTTAAAAAATAAAGTAAAATTAAGGATGGTACCGTGCTTTTTGCACTCCTTTAGGTATCATCCTTTTATTATTAGGAGGTAAATATGAAATTAAGTAAAAGTTATTTTGTAACAAAAAAAGAAAATTTAAAAGATGATGAATGTATTAGTTCTAATTTATTGGTTAGATCTGGTATGATTAAAAAAATTGGTAGTGGAATTTACGCATTTTTACCAATGGGTTTAAGGGTCTTTAGAAAAATAGAAAATATCATTCGTGAAGAAATGAACAATATTGATTCACAGGAACTTGTTATGCCTAGTTTACTTCCTGAGGATTATTATATTGATAGTGGAAGAAGAAATGTTTTTGGGGATGATATGTTCTCTTTAAAAGATAGAGTTGGTAGAGATTATGTATTAGGTCCAACACACGAAGAATTATTTGTTGAAGTATGTCGTGATATGATTAAGTCGTACAAAGATATGCCAATTAGTTTATATCAAATGGCTAATAAATATCGTGATGAACCTCGTAGTAGATATGGTTTAATTAGAACAAGAGAATTTGTTATGAAGGATGCTTATACATTTGATAAGGATTTAGAAGGATTAGATGAATCATATAAATTGATGTTTAATGCATATAAAAAGATTTTTGATAGAATAGGTTTAGATTATAGAATAGTTAAAGCATCAACAGGTGCGATGGGAGGACTTCTTTCGGAGGAATTTCAAGCAATTACTGATATTGGAGAAGATATTGTTGTCGCTTGCGATAATTGTGGTTTTTCTTCTAATATAGAAATTTGCGATGTACATGGTGAATATGATAAATCAAATGAGGAAGAAAAAGAAAAAGAAAAAGAATTACTTTATACTCCAAATTGTGGAACTATAAATGATTTATATGAACAATATGGAATTGATTCTAAAAAAACATGTAAGACTATGATATATAAAGTTGATGATAAATTCTATGCATTTATGGTTAGAGGAGATAGAGAAGTAAATGAATATAAAATATCTAGACTATTGAATGCTATTAGTGTTGAAATGGCAACTTCAGAAGAAGATGAGAAGATTACCGGAGCAACAGTAGGTTTTGCTGGACCAATAGATTTAGGAATACCAGTTATTATTGACAGAGAAATTTTAGGAATGAAAAATTTTTTAGTTGGTGCCAATAAATCTGATTATCACTACATTAATACGAACTTAAGAGATTTTGATTATGAACAAGTTGCGGATATTAGAAATGTATCTAAAGAAGATAAATGTCCAGAGTGTAGTCATGATTTATCTTTTAAGCATGGTATTGAAGTTGGAAATACATTTAAATTGGGTACTAAGTATTCTGAATCAATGGGGCTTTATTTTGCAGATGAGGATAATAAATTAAAGCCAGTTTATATGGGATGCTATGGAATAGGTGTTGCTAGAATAATGGCTGCTGTTGTTGAACAAAATCATGATGAAGAAGGAATAATTTTCCCAGAGATCATTGCTCCATATGAACTTGCAATAGTTGTTGTTAATTCTAAGGATGATACTCAAATGACTGTTGCTAATGATTTATATGAAAAATATAAAAAAGATGGTGTAGAAGTTATTCTTGATGATAGAAATGTAAGAGCAGGAGTTAAATTTAAAGATATGGATTTAATTGGAATTCCAAAAAGAATTGTTGTTGGTAAAAAAGCAAGTGAAGGAATAGTTGAACTTAAATATAGAAATTCCTCTGAAGTAGAAGAAATCAATATTTAGTAGTAAATATATAATCTATGCAATTAAATATTTGATTTTATTAAACATATATGTTATTATATTAAGTGTTTATTAAACGGAGGGATGAAATGGAAGCTGCATTGTTAGTAATTTCAATTTTATTAATTATTATTGTTTTATTACAAAGCGCTAAATCAGATGGAGGACCACAAATTATATCTGGTGGTCAAAGTGAACTTTTTTCTAATAGAAAAGAGCGAGGTTCTGAATTGGTTATTACTAGAATTACAATGTTATTAGGTTTTGCATTTTTTGCAATTTGCTTAGTATCGATGTTTATTTAAGGACTTTTGTCCTTTTTCTTTTGCAAAAAATTTGTTATATAGAAAAAAATAAAGTATAATAATATTAAGGTTAAAATAGAGGTGTAATTATATGAGAGAGAATATTATTAATGTATTAAAAAATTCTGACAAAGCATTAGACATTTATGAGTTACAGGATAGACTTAATATAGATACTGTTGAAGAAACAAAAGAATTTAGTGAAGAACTAAAAAAGTTAGAAGATGAAGTTATTGTTTATCATTCAAATAAAGATAAATATATGATGCTTGAGAATAGTCATTTACGTAAAGGGATTATGCGAGCAAATAAAAAAGGATTTGGATTTGTTGAGGTAGAAGGTTTAGATGATGATATTTATGTTTCACAAGACAACATGAATGGAGCAATTCATGATGATGTAGTTCTTGTGGAAATAACAAGTAAGATGAACATTGATAGAATTGAAGGTCGTATTTTAAAAATAATTGAAAGAAAAATTAAAAGGTATATTGGTCTTATTAAGTTTGATAGTAAAGGTGTTGGTCATATAACACTTGATGATAATAAAATAAAATTAAATATTGAAATACCAAAAGATAAGAGTTTAAATGCTGTTGATGGACATAAGGTTATTGTTGAAATTGATAAGATTAAGAATAATAATGGTAGATGTGAAGGACATGTTATAGAGATAATTGGACATATTAATGATCCTGGGGTAGATATTTTATCAATTATTTATAAATATAATATTAATGTTGATTTTCCTGAAGATGTAAAAGAACAGGTAAGTAAGATGCCAATGCAAGTTTATGATTCTGACTTAAAAGGTAGAAGAGATTTAAGAGATGAAGTAATATTCACCATTGATGGAGATGATACAAAAGATATTGACGATGCAATTAGTATTGAAAAACTTTCTAATGGACATTATAAATTAGGTGTACATATTGCTGATGTTTCTTACTATGTAAAAGAAGGTAGTCCACTTGATAATGAGGCAATGGAAAGAGGTACTAGTGTTTATTTGGTTGATAGAGTAATTCCGATGTTACCTCATGAGTTATCTAATGGTATATGTTCTTTAAATCCTGGAGTAGACAGATTAGCAATTTCTTGTGTTATGGAGTTTAATAATGAAGGTAAACAATTAGATTATGAGATTTTCCCTAGTGTTATTAAATCTAGAATACAAATGACATATAAAAAAGTTAATAGTATTTTGGAAGATAATGTTATTCCTGAAGGATATGAAGATTATGCTGATAAATTAAGGTTGATGGCTGATCTTGCTAGAATTCTTAGAAAGGCAAAGGTAAAGAGAGGATATATTGATTTTGGTGTTGATGAAGCTAAAATTTTAGTAGATGAAAATTGTGTTCCAACAGATGTCATTCTTCGTGAACGTGGCATTGGAGAAAACTTGATTGAAGATTTTATGATTGCTGCTAATGAATGTGTAGCAACTCATATATATTTTATGAATTTACCATTTGTATATCGTGTTCATGAATATCCAAAAGAGGAGAAGATTAGAAGTTTCTTAGGTTTTGTTAGTAGTTTAGGCTATAAAGTAAATGGTAATATTAAGGATGTAAAACCTACAACTATGCAAGGAATATTAAGACAACTAGAAGATAAACCTGAATATAAAATATTATCTAGTTTACTACTAAGAAGTATGCAAAAAGCGGTGTATAAGCCTGAAAATTTAGGACATTATGGATTAGCAAGTTCATGTTATACTCATTTTACATCTCCTATTAGAAGATATCCTGATACAACTGTTCATAGATTACTTAGAACTTATTTATTTGAAGGAAAAGTAGATATGCAAACAATAAGAAAATGGGAAGAAAAATTAGTTTATGTTTCTGAACATTCTAGTGAAAGAGAAAGAGCATCAGTTGATTGTGAGCGTGAAGTAGATGATATGAAGATGGCGGAATATATGGAAAAACATATTGGTGAAACTTTTGAGGGTATGATTTCTTCTATTACAAGTTTTGGTATGTTTGTAGAATTAGATAATTTAATTGAAGGATTAGTTCCACTTAGAGATATGAAAGACTTTTTTCATTTTGATGAGGAAAGAATGACCTTGACAGGAGAAAGAAGTCATGTAAAATATTCAATAGGTGAACGAGTTGTTGTAAAAGTAGTAAGAGCTTCAAAAGAGGATAAGACTATTGATTTTGAAGTAGTTAAGAAAGTAGAAGGTTAGTAGTATGGCAAAAAGAAAAGTTAAAGTGAAGAAAATTGGTAAGATATTATTATTGGTTGTTATGGTAATTTGTGCTGGCGTAATATATTTATTTGCTAATAACTTTTCTTTTTTTTCTGATAATATAAGTGTAGATAAAAAAAACGTTAAGAAAGTAGAAAAGAAAGTTGCTAAGGACTATAGTGCTAAGATGTTAATGGTTGGAGATGCTTTGATACATAGTGCTGTTTATGAAGATGCTAGACAAGCGGATGGCACTTATGACTTTACGCCTATGCTTTCAGTAATAAAACCTATTTCTTCACAATATGATTTAGCATATTATAATCAAGAAACTATTTTGGGTGGTGCAAGTTTAGGTTATTCTAACTATCCTAGATTTAATTCCCCTCAAGAAGTTGGAGATGCTTTTGTTGATGCTGGGTTTAATATGGTATCTCTTGCTACTAATCATACAATGGACAAAGGTGAACAAGGTGTTTTAAATTCTGTTGCTTACTGGAAATCAAAAACAAATGTTGTAGCATCTGGTCAATGGAGTAGTGATGAAGAAAGAAGAAATTCTATTTCTACTATTCATGAAGTAAATGGAATTAAATATGCATATATTTCTTATACAATTTGGACAAATGGATTGAATACACCTGTAGGAAAAGAATATTTAAATAATTTATATAGTGAAGAAAAAGCAAAAACTGATATTGAATCTGTAAGAGATAAAGTTGATTTTGTTATAGTTGCGATGCATTGGGGGACAGAATATTCATTTAATGTAGATAATAAACAAGAAGAAATTGCTAATTATTTATCAAATTTAGGTGTCGATTTAATAATAGGTGCTCATCCACATGTTATTCAGACTGCTGAATATATAAATAATAATAAAACTTTTGTTATTTATTCATTAGGTAATTTTATTAGTGATCAAAACGATAGAGATAATTTTACGGGCTTAGCATTTGAAGTTACACTTAATAAACATGTTGATGTTGAAGATACAATTACAAACACTATTATAGAACCTAAAGCAGAGCTTATTTATACAACCACTACAAAAATAAGAGGAGTAAATCACAATTTTAAGGTAGTACCTTATCCAAATTTAACGGACAATGAGTTAGCAAATCATAACGTATATTATGAAAAATATAAATCTATTGTTAATGAAAGATATCCAAATTTAGTTTGGGGATTATCAGGGGAGGTCAATGATGGAAATAATTAATAGAAAAGCAAAGTTTGATTATTTTATTGAAGAAGAGTATGAAGCAGGTATTGTTTTAACTGGTACAGAAATAAAATCTATAAGAAAAGGTTCTTGTAATATTAAAGATTGTTATGGAATAATTAGACATGGAGAAATATATTTATTAAATATGTTTATAGGACAGTATAAAGAAGGGAATATTTTTAATCATGAAGAAACAAGAGATAGAAAATTATTACTTCATAAAAAAGAAATAAAAAAAATTGCACAAGCTATTGAAGTGCAAGGTCTAACTATAGTTCCTTTAAAACTATATTTAAGTTCAAATAATAAATTAAAAGTTTTGATTGGTGTTTGTCGAGGAAAGAAAAATTATGATAAACGTGAATCAATAAAAGAAAGAGATATAAAAAGAGAAGTTTCAAAAAATTTAAAAAATTATAGATAACTTTTCTTTTTTATTTTGTAATTATAATACTTTATTTGTAATTTAAAATAAAAAAAGGATTTATTGATTATCCTTTTTTTTGTTATAAATAGATAGAAAATAATTATGTAGTTCTTCACATTTTTCTTTATCCATTGCAACTTTATTCTTATATGGATTATTTATTCCTAATTCTTCATATTTTGTATTTCCTAAAGTATGAAAAGGAAGAAAATCTACTCTTGTAATATTCTTAATATTATTCTCAAGAAAACTAGCAAGTTTTTCAATATATTCTTTATTATCGTTTACATCTGGAATAATAACTTGTCTTATCCAAACTTCAACATTAGTCGTATTTAATTCATTTATAAATTCAAAGAATTTATCTAAATTGTCTGTTTGGGTAATATTAATATATCCGTCTTTATTAATATGTTTAATATCTAATAAAACCATATCTATAGTTTCTAGTAATTCTTTATAATTTCCGTTACCAATTCCTGATGTGTCTATTGCGATATGGACATTTTCTTGTTTTAACTTTTTACATATATCGACTAAGAATTCATATTGTAATAGAGGTTCTCCTCCGGAGAAGGTTACTCCTCCATTTTTTTTAAAATATGGTTTACTTCTAAGAATTTTTTTTATTAATTCTTCTGTTGTATAATTATCTTCTTTTTTTACCCATGTTTCTGGATTGTGGCAGAATTTACATCTTAATTTACATCCATTAAGAAAGACCACGGTACGAATACCTGGTCCATCTACTAATCCGAATGTTTCTATTTTGCTTATTGAAACATTCATATTACATTTTCTCGTGAAATGTTCTTGAGATTACTTCTTCTTGTTGCTTTCTAGTTAGTTTATTAAATCTTACTGCATATCCAGATACTCTTATTGTTAATAATGGGTATTTTTCAGGATTGTTCATTGCATCAATTAGAGTTTCTCTATTTAATACATTTACATTTAAGTGATGAGCTCCTTGTTCGAAATATCCATCCATTAATTTTACTAAGTTATTAACTCTTTCTTCTTCATTTGCTCCTAATGAGTTTGGAACAATTGAGAATGTATTTGAAATACCATCTCTACAACAATTTTCCCAATCTAATTTAGCTACTGAATTAAGTGATGCGATTGCTCCACTTGAGTCTCTTCCATGCATTGGGTTTGCTCCTGGTGCAAATGCGATTCCTGCTTTTCTTCCATCTGGAGTTGCTCCTGTATTTTGTCCATATACTACATTTGATGTAATTGTTAATACAGAAAGTGTTGGATGTGCATTTCTATAACATGGGTGTGATGCTAAGTCTGCATAAACTTCAGCTAATAATTCTTTACCAAGTTCATCAACTCTATCATCATCGTTACCGTATTTTGGATAGTCTCCTTCAACTTCAAAGTCAACCGTAATTCCTTCTTCATCTCTAATAGGTTTAACTTTAGCATATTTAATTGCTGATAATGAATCAACTGCTACAGAGAATCCGGCAACACCATATGCCATTAATCTATTTACATATGTGTCATGTAATGCCATTTGTCCTGCTTCATAAGCATATTTATCATGCATATAGTGGATAATGTTCATTGCATCACTATAGATTCTAGTTACTTCTTTTAACATTTTAGAATAACTTTCTCTTACTTTATTATAATCTAAGTATTCATCAGTCATTTTTTCAAATCCAGGTATAACTAATTGACGTTTCATTTCATCAATACCACCATTGATTGAGTATAGTAGTGCTTTTGCTAAGTTACAACGTGCTCCAAAGAATTGCATGTCTTTACCAACTCTCATTGATGAGACACAACATGCAATAGCATAATCGTCACCCATTGTACGTTTCATTAAATCATCATTTTCGTATTGGATTGAGTCAGTTGCAATACTTACTTTTGCACAATATTTCTTCCATGGTTCAGGTAATCCTTGTGCCCATAATATTGTCATATTTGGTTCTGGAGCACTTTCTAGATTTTCAAGTGTATGAACAATACGGAAAGATGTTTTGTTAACCATTGTTTCTCCTTCTTTAGTCATACCACCTAAAGAACATGTTACCCATGTAGGATCTCCTGAGAATAATTCATCATATTCTGGAGTTCTTAAATGTCTTGCAGCTCTTAATTTAATTACAAAATGGTCAATTATTTCTTGAGCTTCTTCTTCTGTTAAAGTTCCTTCTGCGAAGTCTCTTTCTAAATAAATATCGAAGAATGCATCTACTCTTCCTAGTGACATTGCTGCACCATTATTTTCTTTAATAGCAGCTAAATATCCAAAATATGTCCATTGAACTGCTTCCTTAGCATTTTGTGCTGGTTTTGAAATATCAAATCCATAAGTTGCAGCCATTTCTTTAATTTCTTTTAATGCTCTATATTGCATTGAAATTTCTTCACGTAAGCGAATAGTCTCATCATCCATTACTGTGATTTTCATATTATCCCAGTCATTGAATTTTTCTTCCATTAATTTATCAATACCATATAAAGCGATTCTTCTATAATCACCAATGATTCTTCCTCTTCCATATGCATCTGGAAGTCCTGTTAATAATTTAACATGTCTTGCAGTTCTGATTTCCTTAGTATAAGCATCGAAAACTCCATCATTGTGTGTCTTGACCATATTAGATTTTAAGAAATTATCTAATTGCTTATTCATTTTATAACCATATGCATCAAGTTCTTGGTAAACCATTTTTAGTCCACCTTTTGGAACTATACTTCTTTTGCATAATTTGTCTGTTTGTAAACCTACTATTACATCGTCATCGTCAGATATATATCCAGGTTTAAAAACATTGATTCCAGCTGGAGTATCTACATCGATATCTATAACATGTTTTTTTACTTCTTCTTTACAAACATCTTCATAAACTTTTAGAACTCTTTTAGTCTTTTCAGTTGGACCTACTAAGAATTCTTCTCCATCTTTATAAGGTTTATAGTTATTTTTTATGAAATCACTTACGTTTATTTCATTACACCATGAACCTTCTTTAAAATTTCTCCATTCATTCATTATTTTTCTACCTCCGTACATATTATATCAAGTTAGTTGTTTTTTTTCAGTATTTTTTTGTTTATTTCTTTTAAATTTTACATATCTTTTTTTTATGTCAAATATTAAATTACTTTATAATCTTTTAATTTTAAATCTATTTAAATTTAATCTGTTTTGTGTTATAATTAAATCATGGGGCTGATTTGGTTTCGACAGGAATAGTTGAGCATAGATGGCAAGTCGAATGTCCACGTTACGGACACAAAAAAATAAATGCAAATAAAATTAAAAATGCTGTAGCAACTTTATTTGGCGTTCGTCCAACTATGGCTGCTTTTGCCTAATAATATAAAGGCCAGTGCTTCTACTTATTTTTACCTAGGAATATTTAGAGGTTCAATTTAATAGGTTATAGCTATCTTTTGTCTAGAAGATAGAAAGAATATTTAGACTAGTATATTTATTTGGTCGTCAATTACTTGATAAATATATGAATTTAATTAGTTGACTAAGCTTGTAGAAGTTTATGTAGCTCTATTTTTGGACAGGAGTTCGATTCTCCTCAGCTCCACCAATTTGAATTTATTCGAACTATAAATAGTTCGTTTTTTTTATAAAAATGAAGGTATTAAGTGTCTTTTGTGAAGTTTTTTAATCTTTATATGTTATAATAATTTCAGCATTTTGAGTGGTGTTGTAAAAATACAAATATAATGTAAATGGGGAAAATGCTAAATTTTGATAGTTGTTAATAAATGAGAGATGGTATAAGATGAAGAAAAAAGAAGCTGAGGTATTAGCTCTAAAGAAAGTTGACGTAATTGTTAAATATATTATGCAGATATTAGAAGATACTTCTAAGGTGTCTGGTATGATGAATTTTAGTTCTGCAAAAATAGATGGTCAAAATATGTGTACTATGGATATTTATGTACCTTTTAGAAATTTTGAAAAACATTTAAATCTTGGAATAACGAGTGATCATTATAATGTTTTATGTAAAGAATTTCTTGATAGAGTAATTACTACTTTTTTACCTCATGAAACGATTGGGACAACTAGATTTTATCAATTTAGGTCAAATAATATTTTTGATGGAGTAAGTATAGTTAATTCTATTGGTAGTGAAATAAAAGTTAATATGTATGGTGTAGATAGAAGTATTTCTAATGAATATAATGAAAAATATGATGAATATCTTAATCAATCTATGATGGAAAATAGTACTTCAAGGAAAAGAGTTTAATCAGTATTTTTTTTAAATAAATATAGATAATTTATTAAATTCATGGTATGTTGTATATAGAATTGATGTTTATTAGTTGTTCTTAAATATGAGTGTTCAAAATGAGCTCTTGTATTGCACTATTGATAAATTTGTTCAAATTATTTGAATTTTATATAATAGTCAATATATTTATATTGGCTTTTTTTATAAATTTATATATTTAAAAAGATGTCTTATGATACAATAAGACTAATAAATAGGAGGGAAAATGAAGTATAAGAAAACGAAAGAATATTCTCATGAAGAGTTTATTAATATTATTTTAAATTTAAATGAAGAAGAACTAATTGAATTTAGCAAAAAATATGGAGGCTATCCTGTTTTATTTAGAATGGCATTAGATGATAGAGTATGTCATATTCCTTTTATACAGACTGGTTCTGCTATTATAATTAGAAATGAAAATAAAGAAATATTACTTCAAGAAAGAACAGATAGAAATATGTGGGGACTTCCTGGAGGTTGTCAGGAGTTAGGTGAAGATTTAAGAGAAACAGCTATTAGAGAGGCATATGAAGAGACTGGAATCAAATTAGATATAGAAAATTTGGTTTTAATAAATACATTATCAGGTAATTTAAGAAAAAATAGTTATCCTAATGGAGATATTGTATATAATAATACTTCTTTATATTTAGCAGATGTTTTTATTAATAGTTTGGAAAAGTTAAAAGGAGACTCTGAGACTAAGAGATTAAAGTTCTTTAGTCTTGATGATATACCATGTAATTTAATGGATAAAGATTTAATTTTGGAATATAAAAAGTATTTAGAAAGTAAAAATAAATGATTTATTTAAATAAGGTATTTGAAATGAAAAAAATAATATATGATTTTGATGGAACTTTAACCCCTTTTTCTATACCAAGATTTTCTATTCTAGAAAAATGTGGTTATGAAGATGGAGCGTTAAATCCTAAATTTTTAAATGAAGTAAAAACTAGAATGAAAAACGAAAACTTAGATTTATATGTTTCGTTTTATAAGACAATGTTTGATAAAATGAATGAAAATAATATTGAATTAAAAGATATTAATTTTTGCTATGGAGCAGAAGATATTGAATATAATAAAGGAGTTATTTCTTTTTTAGAAAATCTACATAAAAATAATATTTTTAATTATGTATTAAGTTCTGGTTTGAAAGTGTATTTGGAAAAGACTAAGATTAGTCCGTTTATTAAAGATATTTTTGGTACGACATTTAAATATAATGAAAATGATGAAGTGATTGACTTTGATATTTTGATGAATGATAAGAAAAAGGTTAATGGTATTAAAAAAATATTAGAAGGTTTAAATATTGAAGATGATGATTGTAGGGAGTTAATTTATATAGGAGATGGTTTAACAGATCTTGATGCTATGGAATTTATAAAAGAACATGGTGGTATTACTATATTTGTATGTCAGGATTTAGATGGTAAAGATTTAGAAAAAATAAAAGAAAATCCAAATGTTGATTATTACTTTAAAGCAGATTATTCTTCTGATAGTGATTTGTCAATGTACATAAATAAAATTTGTGGTATTTAATTATGAAATATTCTTTAGAAGAGATAAAAAAGTTAATAAAAATTATCTATAATGAACATTTTAAATGTAGTATTTCAATGATTATATATAGTGATGATTTGGAGAAAAAGAAAATATTAGATAGTATAAAAAATATAGATATATCACAAAAAGTTTGTATGTATGATTTTTTTAGTGATGATTTGAAAGAGTATCAAAATTTATGTTTAGATAAAAATAGTGTTGTTGTAGGGTATAATGTAGATAAATACTGTGATTTCTTGTTAAGAAAGGGTAGAATACAAAGTAAATGTAATTTTTATATGGGAACATTCACTTTGGTAAGAGACTCATTCTATTTAAAAAATGAAGAGTTTGAGATATTTATCAGTGAATATTGTGATGATTTTACTGATTATGCTTGTATAAAGTTGGAATATTCTTCTGTTAAAGATGATAAAAATAAATTAAGAGTGAAAAAATAAATATTTATAATTTAAACTTAGAAGAGTAGTTATCTATTCTTTTTTTGTATATTTTTATTTATTAATTTCCATAATATATTTGGAGGGATAAATATGAATGAATTAAAAGAAGTTCCTTTTGATACTATTACTGGTAAAGATTTGGATTATTTGAGTGATATGTTTCAATGGAATTATTGTGCTTATAAGAAAGCATATAATAATATGGAGTATATTAATGATCAGAAGTTAGTTGATTTTTTTAATGAAGTTGTTCAATCTTTTGATGATAATATGAATGTTGTTTTAGATGTTATTAGTAATCCTGGAGGTGATATTGATGAGTAAGATATGTAATTCTATGGTTGAAGTTTCTAAAGGTATTGAATTAAATGATAAAGATTATTGTACATGTTTACTTTCAACACTAAAGGATATGGAAAAAAATTATTGTATTGCGATGACTGAGGCTAGCAATGAATGGCTTTATAATATATATAAAGATATATTTCTTGATTTAGCAGATTTTCAAAGAAGACTATATGTTTTAATGTTTGAAAATGGTTGGTATGCTCTTGAAAATGTTACTCAAACCAAGTTAGATGAGAAGTTAAAGATGTTTTCTCAAGAGTATGACGATTTATCTAACAATGAGTAAATTTTGACAAACTCTTTTTAAAGTGCTATAATATTCGGCATTCAGGGAGGAATATAATTTATGAAAACTATTGATGGGTCGTCAAGACTTAAAATATTTGTTTTGATGATAATATCATTTGTTATGATAAGTGGATGTTATGCATATCATAATTATTCTATTTATAAAAGTATAAAGGTTGTTGCTAATGATACAGCAGCTATTGAATATGGTAGTGCTAATTATGATATTAATGAATTATTAAAAGAAGTTGAAGGAGAGATTGTTTCAGTAAAAAAAGATATTGATACGTCTGTTCTTGGTGAACAAGAAATAATATTAGAAGTAAAAAAAGATAATATTGTTAAAGATGTACCAGTTGTTGTATCTGTTGTTGATAGAACTGCTCCGGTTATTCAATTAAATAAGGATACAATCTCAGTAACTGAAGGAGATAATATAGATTTACAATCAAATATTTTATCTATAAATGACTTGATAGATGGTAATTTAAGTTATTCTAGTGATGTAAGTGAAGATAGTTTAAACTATTATACATTTAGTTATGATAATTTAAGTTCTATTGGAAGCCATGATGTTATTGTGACTGCAGTAGATAAATCTGGAAATATATCGACTGCGACTTTTAAAGTTAATGTTCAAAAAAAACCAAAACCTGTAGAAGTTGCTAGAGTTAATTCTACTATAAATGTTCCAGATAATGTAAGTGGAAATGATATTGTACAAATTGCTTATAAATATATTGGTTATCCATATGTTTCAGGAGCAAATGGTCCTTATTCATTTGATTGTAGTGGTTTTGTACAATTTGTTTATTCACAAGTTGGTAAATCTATAAGTAGAAGTACATCTACACAAATTTTAGATGGTGTTGGAATTAGTTATGATAGTGTTCAACCTGGTGATATTCTAAGTTGGGGATATACAGATGGGGTTCCAACACATTCAGCTTTGTATGTTGGTAATGGTATGATGATTCATGCTGCAAATCCATCACAAGGCGTTTTATTAAGTAACGTTGCTGCTTGGACTAGAGGTTCAGGAACAAGAGTTATTTCAGTTAGAAGAATAGGATAACAAATTCTATTCTTTTTTTGTATAATTTTTGTATTTTAGTAAAAAATATATTTGGGAGGAATAAATATGGAAATGTTGCAAAAAATATTATTAGTAATAACAATTATTGGTGCAATTAATTGGGGACTAGTTGGTCTATTTGATATAAACTTAGTAGCAATGCTTTTTGGTGATGGAAGTTTTCTATCTAGAAGTATTTATACTATAGTTGGAATATGTGGATTAATTAATATTGGAATAATATTAGGACATATTCAATACGAAAAAGACTAACTTTGTCTTTTTTTTTTATCCTTTTTATGTTAAGGTAAACTTATAAATTATGTTAGGGGGAAAATATGTGAAAAATTATGTCAATTTAGCATTAAAAAAAGAGAAAAAAGCTGTTTCTTTTGAAAAAGTTTGCGAAAGAATTGAAAAGATTGCATTAAAGGATAATCCTGATTTTACTTTGACAAATGATATGAAAAAAGAGATTAAAAGTATTTTGGATAATGGAGTAAAAAAATGTGAGTACTATTTATCGCCTTCAAATAATTACACTTTAATGAGTAAGACTTCTTTTAGAAAAGGAAGATTTGTTGCTGATAGAAATGGTAATGGTGTTGTTTCTGTAACTACCTCTTATATTGATAAAGAAAATAATAATGTTGTAAGAACAGATAAATATTTTATTAATAAGGAAAATGCTAGAGGAGCAATAGATGGAGATATTGTTTTGATAGATTTTGGTGGAAAAAGTGGAGATTGCAAAGTTGAAAAGATACTTGATAGACACATAGAGTCTGTAGTTGGTGAAGTGTATAGAATGGGTGCTAGCTATTTTGTAAGACCAATTGATAAGAAAAAGCAAGATTTAACTATTGCTTTAGAAGGAGAGTCTATAGAAGGACAGAGAGTATCTGTTGATTTAACAAGACAAGCAGGTGATAATTTTTATATTGGTGCTGTTACTAAAGTATTTAATCATAAAGATGATCCTGATGAAGATGTTCTATGGGAGGCATTTAAACTTGGTATAGATGATCAATTTAGTAAAGAATCTTGGGAACAAGTTAAACATATTCCTACATCTGTAAGAGATATTGATAAGATTGGAAGAGAAGATTTAACTGACTGGGAAATTTTTACAATAGATGGAGCAGATACTAAAGATATTGATGATGCTGTTTCTTGTACAAGACTTCCTAATGGTAATTTTCAATTGGGTGTACATATTGCTGATGTTTCAAATTATGTTCCTGAAAATTCTGCATTAGATAAAGATGCTTTTAGAAAGGGAACTAGTAATTATTTAGTAGGTAGAGTAATTCCTATGTTACCCCATGAATTATCTAATGGTATTTGTTCTCTAAATCCACAAGTTGAACGTTTAGCTTTATCTTGTATAATGGAGATTAATCCTAATGGTGAAGTCGTTAACTCTAGACTTACAGAAAGTGTTATAAAGTCAAGAATAAAAATGACATATGATAAAGTGAATGATATTTTAAAAGAAGGAAAAGTTGCTCCAGAATATGAAGAACATGCTGATACTTTAAGAAATTTAAATAAACTTGCTCTTATTCTTAGAAAAAAGAGGTTAAAGAATGGAGCTATTGAATTTGATAGGCCAGAATTAAAAGTAATTCTTGGAGATGATGGAAAAGTTAAAGATTTTTCGCTTAGGATTCAAGATTTAGGCGAAAATCTAATAGAGGAACATATGTTAATTACTAATGAAACTGTTGATAAGTTCTTAGAAGCACATGGTTTTCCTTGTCTTCATAGAGTACATGCTGCTCCTAGTGCTGATAGGCTTAATGAGTTATTGATGTTTTTAGAGGCAATAAATTATCCATTTAAGGAAAATACTTTGGGAGATGCAATTGCTGAGAAAAAGAAATTAATGCAAGAACTTGTTGATCATGTTAATAAGGCTGGCAGATTATCACCATTACTTTCAACAATGTTAATTAGATGTAATTCACGTGCTAAGTATAGTCCTATTAATATTGGACATTATGGTCTTGCTAAGAAAAATTATTGTCATTTTACATCTCCTATTAGAAGATACCCAGATTTAACAAATCATAGAATGATTAAGGATGTATTACATGGTAATAATAAAAATATAAAGAAATGGCAAGAAAAATTACCTGAGATAGGTGGTGTTTCATCTTCTAGAGAAAAAACTGCAGATGAGGCTGAACAAAATACACTTAGAATGAAGTGTTGTGAATATATGGAAGAACATATAGGTGATGAGTTTAATGGTACTGTTGTTGGTATAAGTGATAAAGGAATTACAGTTGAACTTGATAACATGATTGAAGGATTTATTAGACTTAAGGATTTGAAAGGAGAATATGTTTATAGTTCAGAAAGTTTTTCAATGGTATCATTAGAAGGTTTTGATAACTATTATGTTGGTGATAGATTAAGATTAAAAGTAAATGCTGCATCAAAAGAAGATAAAAAAATAAACTTTAGTGTAGTTGAAAAATTAGAAGAAAATAAAACAGTAAATGCTGATTCAATAAATAGAGATGTAAAAGTATTTGCTAAAATGAATAAATAATTTAATAAAAATAGAGTGTACTTGAAAAAGTATTACTCTTTTTTTATAATAATCTTTAATTTGAGGTGGTAATATGTCAAAATTATCTAATGAGTTATTAATGATTCAGTTGCTATCTAATGGTAGAAAATATAGTATAAAAGAACTTTCTAATATTTTAGAAGTTAGTGAAAGAATGGTTAGATGTTATAAAGAAGAAATTGAAAAATCTGGTATAATTATTGAAACAATTAGAGGAATTTATGGAGGTTATATTCTGAAAAATGATTATTTGATACCTAAAATGAAATTTAATGATTACGAATATAAATTTTTAAGTAATATAAAATGTTCAAATGAAAATAAAAAATTACTTGATGAAATCTTAACTAAAGTGAAGTCTATGAGTAATTGTAATGATACAAAACATATAGTTTCTTCTGAAATAAAAAATTATTATAATATACTAAATAAAGCAATAAGAGAACATAGAAAAGTATTTGTTAAATATGAGTCATATAGCGAAGGTATTGGTGATAGAATTATTCATCCGTTAGATATTTTTTATTATAATAATGGATTTGGTTGCGCTGCTTTTTGTGAGAGAAAAAATGATTTAAGACATTTTGATTTATCTCGTATAAAGTCTGCTCTTTTAATGGATGAATTTTTTAGATAAATCTTTTTCATTGTGTTGATAATTTGTTTATAAAATGTTATCATATTATTACGGGTATAGGGTTAGGAAATATATTATTTAATAATATATTTTTTATGTGTACTTGGACTTAATAAGGAGATGAAGAAATGGTAATAACTTTATCTGATATATTGATAGTGATTAGAAAAATAGTTGATATATCATTTGTTTGGTTAATATTTTATTGTATTCTTAAGAATATTAAGAATAATGTAAAGTTGTCCTTAATTTTTAAGGGACTTTTGATAATTTTATTTTTAAAGGTTATAAGTAGTGTATTCAGCTTGGTTACAGTTGGATACTTACTTGATTATATAATTCAATGGGGACCTATAGCGATTATTGTTATATTCCAGCCTGAAATAAGAACTATTCTTGAACAGTTAGGTCGAAATCAGTTGCTTGGTAGACATAAGACTCTTACTGTTGACGAGAGAGAGCATTTAGTTTATGAACTTGTTAGTGCAATTGATTACCTAAGAAAAGAAAGAATTGGTGCATTAATAGTTCTTGAAAGAGATATAAGTTTAGGAAATTACATTGATAAAGCAAAAAAATTGTATGCTGATTTATCAAGTGATTTGTTGATTGCTATTTTCTATGAAGGAAATCCATTACATGATGGTGGTGTAATTATTCAAGGAGATAGAATTACATGTGCTGGAGCAGTATTCCCAACTAGTAGTAGTCCAAAACTTAATCGTAGACTTGGAACTAGACATAGAGCAGCACTTGGATTATCTGAGGAAACAGATGCTATTTGTATAGTTGTATCAGAAGAAACTGGTAGAGTATCAATAGCACTAAAAGGAGAGATGTTATACAATTTGACACTTGATGATGTAAGAATGTTATTAATAGATGAATTGAAGCCTAAACAAGATTTGGATTATACTGAAGAAGATGAAGATAATGTAGATGAGGAAGAGATATATGAAAAAGAAAAATAAAGGAATAGGTAGAATAATTCGTCTTGTTGGATTATTCTTTGATAAATGGTTAATAACTCCAATCACGAAGTTAATACTTAAGTTGATGGAAATATTCAAATCTTGGGCTAAAGCATTTGATAGGCTTTCAAATAAAAAATCTACTTTATTAGTATTTAGTTTAATTTTAGCTTTTGGTACATTTATTTTGATAGATAGAGAATCAAGTGTTATGATTGATCAATATGCTGAAATTTTATATGATCAACCAGTATCAGCTGTGTATAATGAAGAATTATATGTAGTTGAAGGATTACCAGAAAAAGTTGATATTACTTTAATTGGTCAAAGAAGACACATTTTCTTAGCAAAACAATCTCCTTCTAAAGGGGTATCTGTTGATTTAACTGGATTAAAACCTGGTAATCATAAAGTTACGCTAAAATATACACAGAGATTAAAATCTCTAGATTATAAGTTAGACCCTTCTACTGTAACAGTTACTATTTATGAGAAGGTTAGTGAAAATAAGACGTTAACTTATGATGTTCTTCATAAGGATAATCTTGATAGTAAGTTGTATATTAGTAATGTTGAACTTGATAGATCTGAAGTTATTATTAAGGGTGCTCAATATAAACTTGATCAGGTTGCTACTGTTAAAGCACTTGTTGATGTTGATAATATTCCAAATCCTAAAGCTGGTGATATTACGTTAAAAGACATCCCACTAGTTGCTTACAATAATGATGGTGAAATAATTGATGACGTTGAAATAGTTCCAAAAACAGTAACAGCAAATATTACTATTACTTCTCCAAGTAAAGAAGTACCAGTAAGAGTTGTTCCAAAAGGAAACTTAGCATTTGGTAAGTCAATTAAGTCAATGGAAGCAAGTTTATCAACAATAACTGTTTATGGAGAACAAGAAGCAATTGATAAGATTGAACAATTTGAAGTAGAAATTGATGTTTCTGGTTTGGAGAAAAATAAAGACTTTAATGTAACATTAAGTAAGCCTAAGGGTATTACAGAATTAAGTTCTAAGTCGATGACAGTAAAAGTTGTTATTGATGATTCTACTACTAAGGAATTTAATGATATCTCGGTAACTACTAAAAATATTGGTGATGGTCTTGTTGCTAATGCAGCGTCAATTGATGACCAAAAAGTAAATGTTGTAGTTACTGGTAGTTCGGGAACACTTGAAAACTTAAAGGCTAGTGATATAACTGCATATGTTGATCTTAAGAATTATGGTGAAGGTACTCATGAAGTTGAAGTTCATGTCACTGGAACAGATTTGAAATTGTCATATGCTTCTAAGACTAAGAAAGTAAAAGTTGTAATTTCAAAAAAATCATAGAGGACTGAAAAGTTCTCTTTTTTTGTAATAATTTATATTTTTTTTCATAAATAATACTAGATTGGAGTGTAATATGAAAAGAATATTTATTATTTTATTTATTTGTTGTTTATTAATTACAGGTTGTTCTGGTACTAAGAATATAAAGAAAAATTTTGTAAATAGAGTTGATGGAGCCAATAGTTATAAGTTAAATGGTACGTTATCGATTAATAATAATGATGACGTTTATAATTATTCAGTAGAGGTTGGCTATAAAAAAGATGACTATTATAAAGTAACTTTGAAGAATAAAGCTAATAATCATGTACAAATTATTTTAAAAACTGATGATGGTGTATATGTACTTACGCCTTCATTAAATAAAAGTTTTAAGTTTCAAAGTGATTGGCCTTATAATAATTCACAAATATATTTATTAGATGCTATTTCTTCGGATATAAAGAATGATAAGGATAGTGAGATTAGTAAGAAAGATAACAAATATTTTCTTATGACAAAAGTAAATTATTCTAACAATAGTCGTTTAATAAAACAAAAGTTAGAGTTTGATGAAGAATTTAATTTAAGTAAAGTTATTGTTTATGATAAAGATGGTATTGAAGTAATGACTATGAAATTTGATAAAATTAAATTGAATTGTAAATTTTCTAAAGAGTATTTTGATGTAGATAGTATTATAGATTCAGAAAGCACTACAACTGAGTCTGATAATAAGAATGAAAGTAATACTACTAAAGATAGTAATAAAGATAATGAGAAAAATACTGATAATAAAACATCTAATAATACTAATAAAACTAATAAAAATACTATAAATAATGATAGAAATAGTAATACAAATAATAATAATACTTCTAATAATAATGAAACAAATAATACAAAGACAACTGGTCGTTTAGATGATATAGTTTATCCATTATTTTTACCTAGTGGAACTAAATTAGTTGATGAAGAACGTGTTAAAAAAGATAATGGAGAAAGAGTTATTATGACTTATGAAGGAGAAAAATCATTCTTATTAGTAGAAGAAACTATGGATGTATTTAATGAATTTACTATTATTCCATCATCTGGTGAACCATTTCAATTAATGGATACATTAGGAGTTATGACTAATAATTCATTATCTTGGTCTAGTGGAACTACGGATTATTATTTAGTTAGTGATGTTATGAGTAAAGATGAGATGATTGAGGTTGCTCAATCTATTGGAAATGTTAACTCTCTTAAATAATAGACTTTAAATAAATCTTTGTGCTATAATTATTTTGGTGATAATATGGCAAAGAAAAAAGAAAGCAAAGAAGAAGTAAAGAATAAAAAGGAGTCTCAGGTTACTACTGAAAAGAAAAAAGGTAATAAGAAAGTAGATTCTTCTGTTAAAACAGATGTAATTGATACTAAGAAGAATAAAGAACTTGAGAAGAAATTAAAACAAGAAAGAAAGAAAATTAATAATGTTTCTGTAACTGATTCTGATATTTGGAGTAAAGTAATTATTGTTTGTGTAATTATTTGTGTATTCTGTGCATTTTATTTCTTAACAGTATTTATAAGTAAAGATGATTCTTCTAGTACTAATAGCAATTCGTCAAATAAGAAGACTACTGAAAATACTAATATTTCATATGATGAAATTTTGTTAGGAAGAAGTTTCTCAATGGAAGATGGGGAATATTTAGTATTATATTATGATAAGGATAATAGTGATTTATCAAGTGAGATGAGTAGTGCACTTAGTACATATAATAATAAAGATTCTCATTTAAATGTTTATACTGTTGATATGAGTGATGCTTTAAATAGTAGTTTTACTAGTGATGAGGCTAATCATGATGCGAAAGATGCAAGTGAGATGAAAATATCAGGACCAACTTTAATCAAATTCAATAATAACAAGATTGATGATTATATTGAAGGTAAAGATGAAATTACTGATTATTTAAAATAAAAGACAAATTATTGTCTTTTTTTCTTTTTAAGTTAATGATTAGTTATATTATAGTCATAATTGTGATATCATTAATTATAGAGTATGAGGTGCTAGTATGAGAAAATCTAAGAAGAAAAGTGATAAAAAATTAAAAATGGAAAATTTCTTTAATATATTAAATTTTGATTTAGATAATGATTCTAAGTTTTCAATTTTTGAAGTAGTAATAATTATTTTTATTTCTATTGTTTTTGGAATGATTGTTGGATATGTTTTGACTTATACTAGAAGTCCATTGGGTAGTGTTAAAAGTAATTCTAAGTTATCTGAAATTATTTCTACTTATAATTCTATTAAAGATAATTATTATAAAGAAATTGATGAGGATGCTTTAGTTAATGCTGCTGTTTCTGGAATGATTGGTTCTTTAGATGATAATTATTCTAATTATATGGATAGTAGTACAACTGATAGTTTTAATGAGAGTGTTGAAGGTTCTTTTGTTGGAATTGGTATTACTATAATGTATGACGGTGAATATAATAAGATTATTGCGGTAGATGATAAAGGACCATCTAATAAGATTTTGAAAGTTGATGATTTAATAGTAAAAGTTTCTGGTAAAGATGTAAGAGGAATATATGGAGATGATTTAAAAAAATTAATAAGAGGAAAGGTTGGAACTGCTGTTAAAATAAAAGTTCTAAGAAATAATAAGTACCTAACTTTTTCAATTAAAAGAACAAATATTGAAATTGAAACAGTAAAAAGTAATTATTTTGATGTAGAAAGTAAAAGAATAGGTTATTTAGATGTAGATGTAATTTCTTCTAATACTTATAAACAATTTAATAAAAATTTAAAGAGGTTAGAAAATAAAAATATTGATTCTTTAATTATTGATTTGAGAGATAATCCAGGAGGACAATTGAGTCAAACGAAAGAAATTTTAAGTATGTTCTTTAATAAAAAAACTGTTTTATATCAATTAAAGGATAAAGATACTAAGAAGAAAATATACTCATCTTCTAATGAGACTAGGTCTTATCCTATTGTTATATTAGTAAATGATGGTAGTGCATCTGCTTCAGAAATTATTACAAGTTGTTTTATGAAAAATTATAATAATATAAAAGTTGTTGGAACTACGACTTATGGAAAAGGTACTGTACAGCAATCACATCAATTGAGTACAGGTACAAGTATTAAATATACTGTTCAGGAATGGTTGACTTCTAATGGTAAAAGTATAAATGAAAAAGGTATTAAACCGGATGAAGAATTAATTATGAATTCAGAATATTATTCTAATCCAACTTATAATACTGATAATCAGTTACAAAAAGCTATTGAAATATTAAAATAGAGTTCATGTTTATGAACTCTTTTCTGTACTATTAATAATAAGTTGTTTGTTTTTTTTAGAAGGTGAACAAGTTGTTAATACTAGTTGATTTTCTTTAGTTTTAGAAATATCGATAAATCCATCTTTATCTTTTTCAAATATTTCTATTATTTTATAATAGTATGTTTTGTTTTTTAGTTTTAGTTTGATTATATCATTTATTTTTAACTCATTTAATCGTTCAAAGTATGCAATTTTTCCAGTTCCAGAATGTGCTGCTAGAAAGATAATACTATTATCTTTATCTGGCATAACAGATTCTTTTAGAATTGTTACATTTTCTTCGATGTTGTTTCTTGTATCATTTATATTATATAAATTATTCTTTAAATTAATCTTATTTATTGTTATAGTACCAAGAATATCAGTATTATTTTTGTTTGTATTTATATTATATAGTAAATCTTTATGATTCTTGATTATTGGTAAATTTTTAATATTAGTAGTAGAAGAGGTGATCTTGATACTAAACGTAAATATTAATAAAATAGATAAACAAAAGTAAATGATTTTTTTCAACATATTATTAATAGCAATGTTTTTAAAATAAATTTATATATATTGTTAAAGATACTTGTATGTGTATCTGGAACTGGTATTTTGTAGTCTTTTAATGTTATTACATCATTAACTGAATTATCTACAATAATTGTGAATGGTTCAATTTTAGAATAACCCTCAGTAGTATTTTTTTGTTTAATTGTATATTTTCCATATGGAAGTTCTATTTCACATATACCTTCATCATTAGTAGAAATTGTTCTTATTAAATTATTTTTTTCATCATATATTTCAAAATCAATATTTTTTTCACTTTGGAATGATATATTATCTCCATAAAGTTTTTCTATCTTTATTTTCTTTTTTATAACATTGTTTTTTAATATTAATTCTATAGTTGGGTTTTCTTTACTAATAGTTATTTCATATGTTTTTTCATCAAGATTGTAACCTTTTCCCACTTCTATTTCTTTTAGGTAATATTTTCCAAATGGAACATTTTCTATTTGTGCAATATTATTTTTTATTTCTAATATTTTTATTTCTTTTCCATTTTCATCAGTTAGTTTATATTTAGCTCCATCTAGAATAGCACTTCCTGATGGAATAATTGAATTTGTATCATTATCTATTTTAGTAATATCTATTCTTGTATTTAATATGTGGACTCTAAATGAAAAATTAATACCTTCTAAGTCTCCTAATGTTACTAAATTTTGACTTTTTTCAGCTTGGTAAAATATGACTGGCATGTTATGTTTTTGCGTCTTATTACTTAAATTGTATTTATAATCTCCTTTTTGTAAGTTATCTATTGCTAATGTATTTCCATTTATAGATATATTTTTGTCATCAGTTTTAAAATTATTTAATACGTTATTTGCATCACTTATTACTATTTTATCTCCTTCTACAAAATAGTAATCTTTGTTATTTATTGATGGTAATATAGAACTTTTTTCAATTAATGAATTTATTTCGTTTATTTCATTTTGATATGGATTTATTCTATTACCATTTAAAGTATCTGTAAAATAATAATCACCTGATGGATCAGCAGTTTGCCATATCATTAATTGAGTTATAGCATACCACTTATTATCTGAATGATTGTCTCCATAAGAGTAACCGTAGGCTACGATCTTTTTAATTCTTTCCAATTGTTGTGTAGATAAGTTTCTAGGATTAATAGTTTCTGTATAACTACTTTCTCTAAAAGTATTAAATGGTTCTAGACAATACGCTGCTTGATTATCTCCACTTCGTCTAAAAAATCTTGCTTTTTGATAAAATTTTGTTTTTGTTGATGGCTGATATTTAACCATATATATGTTATTTATCATTTCAGCTTCATAAAAGTTTGTTTGGGCATTTACTTTTGTAATATTAAATAAGAAGATGCCGAAAATTGCTATTAAGAAAAATATTTTATTTTTAATAATAATCCCTCCTTTTTTTCTTAATGGCTAGATAGTAACATGAACTTTTTTTTTTAACAAATTGCACTTTTAGTAATTTGTTATTATATTTAATTTTTAATTATTACTTTTTTTCTAATAGTTTTTTAATTTTTGATAGTATTTTTTGTATCAATTAAAAAGTTTATATATGATATAATATTTTTTGAGGTGATACTATGACTGATATAGAAATTAGTAGAAATTGTAAAAAGTTAGATATTGTTGATGTTTCAGAAAGTATTGGGATTAATTCTAATGAAATTGAATTATATGGAAAGTATAAATGTAAAATAAATCCTATAAATCGTAATTCTAAAGGTAAACTTATACTTGTTACTGCTATTAGTCCTACACCATTAGGTGAAGGAAAAACGACTGTAAGTATTGGTCTTGGTGATGCGTTACATAGAATTGGTAAGAAGACTATTATTACATTAAGAGAACCATCTATGGGTCCTGTCTTTGGTATGAAAGGTGGAGCAACTGGTGGAGGATATAGTCAAGTGGTTCCTATGGAAGATATTAATTTGCATTTTACTGGTGATTTTCATGCCATTACTTCTGCTAATAATTTAATTTGTTCTGCTATTGATAATCACATTTATTTTGGGAATAAGTTAAAAATAAAAGAAGTATTATTTAATAGATGTTTAGATGTTAATGATAGAGCATTAAGAAGTGTTGATTTAGGTACTAGGAAGGACTCTTTTAATATTACTTCTGCTAGTGAAGTTATGGCATTATTCTGTTTAGCAAAAGATCTAGATGATTTAAGAAGACGTTTAGAAAATATTATTATTGGTATTAATGATAATGATGAATATATTTATGTTAAAGATTTGAATATTGTTGGTGCATTAGTGGCTTTATTAAAAGATGCGTTTAAGCCTAATTTAGTTCAAACACTAGAAAATACGCCTACTATAATTCATGGTGGTCCATTTGCTAATATTGCTCATGGTTGTAATAGTGTTGTTGCTACAAATACTGCTCTTAGTTATGCGGATTATGTTATTACAGAAGCAGGGTTTGGAGCAGATCTTGGAGCGGAGAAGTTTTTAGATATAAAGTGTAGAGTAGGTGATTTAAAACCTGATGTAGTTGTTTTAGTTGCAACAATTAAGGCTTTAAAGTATCATGGTGGAGTAAGTAAAGAAAAAATATTTGAAAAGAATGATGATGCTTTAATTAGGGGATTTGCTAATTTAGATAAACATTATAGTAATTTAAAAAAATATGGGGTAAACGTTGTTGTATGTTTAAATAAATTTGATACCGATACGCCTTTAGAGATAGAATTATTAAAAAAACATTGTAGTAATAATAATTATATCTTTAGTATTTCTACAGCTTATGCAGATGGTGGAGAAGGAGCGATTGATTTAGCTAATAAAGTTAGTAACTTGAAGTGTGAGAATTTTGAATATTTATATGATATTAATTCTTCTATTGAAGATAAAGTAAATGTTATTTGTAAAGAAGTTTATGGAGCTAGTAAAGTTAATTTTACAGATGATGCTGTTAGTGAAATAGAAGTTATAAAGAAGAATAATTTAACTAAACTTCCAATTTGTATTGCTAAGACTCAATATTCTTTTTCAGATGATAAAAATATGGTTGGTGTTCCTAAAGATTTCGAAGTTACAGTTAAACATGTAAAAATATATGGAGGAGCAGAATTTATTACAATACTCCTTGGTGATATTATGACTATGCCTGGTCTTTCTCGTAGACCTAATTATGAATTAATCGATGTTGTAGATGATAAAATTATAAATTTAAGTTAAATTAAAAGAGAAAAGAATTTAAATTTGCTTTTCTCTTTTTTTTCTATTGATTTGGAGTTGTAGAAGGAGATGTGGAAGGTGATGGAGATGGTGTAGATGGTGTAGGTGTTATTGTCGTTGGTGGAGTTACCTTTGGACCTACAGCATTCATCTTTATTTTACCAGTATAAGTAGTAGATTTATAAGTGATTGTATATTGATATTCTCCTTCTGTACTTGGAACTACTTGTGATAAATCTAATGATAATGCATTGTAAACTTCATCTGATATTGTTTCATTTATGTATGTACGAGGATTTGTAGATAGAGTAGTACCTACAGTAAATTCTAAGTTTTTAAGTGTAAAAGCAACATCTGGAAGTTCCTTTTCTTTTATTACAATAGTCGCGTTATATCTCTTTTTATTATATTTTATTGAATATTGATATGAGCCTGCTTGATTGATATTTACAAGTGAAGTATCTAGAACTAATTGACTAAGAACATTTTGACTAATTTGGTCGGCATTTTCTAAATAGTCTACAACATTTACACTGATAGGGTTATTTATTTCAAGGACTATATCTTTTAATTTTATTTCATTTTTCTTTGCTTGTGACTCTGAAATTTTTCTTTTTTCAACATTTAAACTATATGTTTCTTTTATTATTTTATCATTTGATTTATTCATACTTATACCGCTACCAAGAAGAATAAATCCCCATATACCAAGTACTACAGCAAGTATTTGGCTTTCTTTAATATTTAGTTTTAGCCTACTCATTATACTTCACCTATCTTTATAATCTCATTATAATATATTATTTTTTTGTAAACAATCATTTATTGTATAAATTTTATTGAAAATGACAAGTTTTTAACATATAATTTAATTAAAGGTGAGTTTTATGGCTTTTTGTTGGTTAATTGCTTTTTTAGTATTTTTAACGATAGAAATGATAACTATTAATTTAGTATCAATATGGTTTGCTATAGGGGCTATTGTTTCAATGAGCGTTGCATATTTTACTAATAATGTTTTAATTCAAATGATAGTATTTATAGTAGTTAGTTTAGTTACATTACTAATTACAAAACCCCTAGTTAAAAAGTTTAAAAAAGTTGATTTTGTTCCAACTAATTCTGACAGAGTTATTGGAAAAGTCGGTGAAGTTACTAAAAGAATTACTCCTGATGAATATGGTGAAGTAAAAGTTTATGGTACAGTATGGACTGCTTTTAGTGATGATGTTTTGAATGTTGGTGATAAGGTTATTATAACTAATATTGAAGGTGTAAAACTTATTGTTAAAAAGGAGGAAAAATAAGTGTTTATAGTTGTACTTTTAGTGCTAGTAGCGATTGCTGCGTCAGGAGTAAAAATTATTCCACAATCAAGAGCATATGTTGTTGAACGTCTTGGAGCTTATCATAGAACTATGCAAACTGGACTTCATTATGTAATTCCTTTTGTTGAAAGAGTTGCTAATAATGTAAGTTTAAAGGAAATTGTTAAGGATTTCCCACCACAACCTGTTATTACAAAAGATAATGTTACTATGCAAATAGATACAGTTGTATATTTTCAAATTACTGATTCAAAATTATATACTTATGGTATTGAAAATCCAGTTAATGCAATTGAAAATTTAACTGCTACTACTTTGCGTAATATCATTGGTGAATTAGAACTTGATGAAACTTTAACTTCAAGAGATGTTATTAATACTAAGATGAGAAGTATTTTGGATGATGCTACTGATCCTTGGGGAGTAAAAGTAACTCGTGTTGAGGTTAAAAATATTTTACCACCTCGTGATATTCAAGAATCAATGGAAAAACAAATGAGAGCTGAACGTGAAAGACGTGAAGCAATTCTTAAAGCAGAAGGAGAAAAAAAATCTGCTATATTAATTGCTGAAGGAGAAAAAGAGTCTACTATTCTTAGAGCAGATGCTGAAAAAGAAGCAAAGATTAGAGCAGCTGAAGGTGAAGCAGAAGCAATAATTAAGATTCAAGAGGCTACAGCTCAAGGTTTAAGATTATTAAAATCTGCAGATATGGATGAAGCAGTATTAAAATTAAAGAGTTATGAAGCAATGGTAGAAGTTGCTAATGGTAATGCCACAAAAATAATTGTACCAAGCGAATTACAAAATTTAGTAACTCTTGGAACAACTTTATCTGAATCAGCAAAAACTGATAAAACAGAAACATTATAAAATGATAAATTAAAAGTAGGAAATCTAAAAAAGATGTCCTACTTTTTATATGTAATAAAATATAATAAGGTGAACTATTAAAAATAATGGAAAAAGAATTCTAAATTTCAATTTTTTGGTTTTATGATGAAAAAAGAACATACCAGTAATTGCTCCAATACTTCCTCCGATTGCTGAAAAAAATAGTAATGTAAATTCAGGTATTCTATATTTATGTTTTATTGCTAATAGTTTATCAAGTCCCATTATGATAAATTCAAATATATTTATTATTACTAGATAAAAAATTATATATTTATTCATGGGCTTTTATTCCTTGATATGTATCTCTTCTTACCATTTCTTTATCAATATCATTTAATACACAAAACTTCTTAGTTAACCATGTTGGTTCAATTAATTCATCTAATTTAGGGTCTCCTGTAATTCGATGTATTACTATTTCTTCACGTAATAATTCTAATTGGTCTACTACAATATCTATATATTCTTCTTTACTAAGTAATTTAAATTTTTCTTCTTGATACATTTTTTCTATTGGTGTATCTTTTGTAATACTTAGCATGTGTATTTTAATTCCTTGAATATCTAGTTTATTTAAATATTTTACTGTATTTAGCATGTCTTTTTTAGTTTCATATGGTAGTCCATTAATTATATGTACAACGACATCGATGTTTCTTTCTCTTAGTTTTTTTACCATATCTTCAAAACATTGTAGAGAGTGACATCTATTTATTAATTTTGTTGTTTCTTCCTTTGTTGTTTGAAGACCAAGTTCTATAGTTAAATAAGTTTTTTTATTAAGTTCTTCTAAGTAATCTAGACATTCATCTGATATGGCGTCTGGTCTAGTAGCAATATTTAGACCTATAACATTTTCCTGGTTTAATATTTTTTCATACATTTTTTTTAATTCATTAACTGGAGCGTAAGTATTTGTTCTTGCTTGAAAATAACCAATATATTTTGCTTTTGGCCATTTTTTTAGCATCATATTTTTAATTTCTAAGAATTGTTTTTCTAAGGAATCTTCTTTATTACCTGCAAACTCTCCGCTACCTGTTTTAGAGCAATATATACATCCACCATATCCAACTTTTCCATCTATATTAGGACATGAAAATCCCGCATTCAAACTTACTTTAAATACTTTTTCATGAAATCTGTTTTTATAATAATAATCAAGTGTATGATATCTTTTGTTTGAATTTGTATATTTAAAATTATTCATTTTATTCCTTCTTATTTAATATATTTTTTTAGTGATTTAGCATAACTTTCAACATCATCATGTTTTTGTAATACGTTTTCAAAAAATTCACTATACTTTAAATTAGAATCTCTTAGTTGTTCTTTTAAATATTGTTTTAGACTTAATTCTTTTCTTTTTGGACCAACTGGTTTAAATTTGATAAAGTCTAAGTATAGTAATATTTCAATTAGTTCTTTATATTGTTCCTCATTTGATAATAAACAATCGATTTTAAAAGATTTTGATATTCTATATCTTCCTGGATCAATAATATTCATTGTATTATCTTCATTATTGAATATATAGTTTATTGGACTAGTATCTGCCATTAAAACATGTTTTTCACTTAATACTTTAATATCATTTTCTAGTATTTGCAAATTTTTTATAAACTGTTCGCTTGGTATTTTTGTTATACCTGTTTTATCTTTTTGTTTTCCTTTTACTAATTTTGTTTTGTAACCTAGGTATTTACTTTCTAAATCCCATATTAATGCATCTGGTAATATAATTTGTTTTGTATCTATTCCAATTAAATAGCTATGAAAATTTTGCTTATTTCCATATCCTTCATTTAAAGCTCCTTGATGATATATTTTATAAATTTCTTCGTTTATTTTATATACTTTTCCTTCTGAACCTTCACCAAATGGTTTCTTATCTATTGGAATATTTATTTTTTTTTGATTAACTATGCATTCCATATAAATTCCCCCTAAAAATCATCAAGATTATATCATAAAATATGGTCTTTTACAATTAAATATGTTATCATATGGTTAAGGTGGTGTCCTTGAGAAAAGTTAAGAGTTTTAAATTAAGAGATAGATATGTCAAAATACTAAAATTTCTTGGAATAGTACTTTGTATTTGTTTAGGTGTTTTTATTTTTTATTCAAAACAGATATCTAGTCTTACTAAGTTTGGTTATAGTAAGGAAGCAAGTAAAAACATTTTATTTTCTTTTAAGAAAGATTATGTTTTATCAAAAGGAGAAAATAAGACTTTAAATGCTGCTTTTGAGAGTAGTGACTATGATGAAAAGTATCTTGATAATTATAGTAAAATTGAATATGTTAATCAAAAACATTTAATTAGAAATATCAATAAACTTATTAAAATTGGTTATAGTAATAGTGATATTGATATTATACTTAGTCATGGTGATGATGATGAAGTTACTAGATTTACCAAGAGAGATAAAGTAAGATACTTAGAAGAATTTTATAGTATTAGTTATGCTAGGCTTGATAATTATGATAGATATGTAAAGTATTCTGATGAGACTGGTGAAGATGAAGAGTATGTTGTTTTATATATTAATTTAAATTTAGATAAAGATATATATACTGATGCTTATTCTGTTGACAAGTTTTCTTTTGATATGCTTATTAATAAACATAGATGTCTTAATAAAGATTTTAAGCCAGATAATTTAGTTAAGTTTGATACAAAGTATACTAAAGGTGAAGAGTATTATGGTAATGCTGTTGCAGTTAATGCATTTGTTTCTATGGCAAATGCGGCTAGTAAAGAGAATTTAGGCTTAGTTATTAATTCTGCATATAGAAGTTATGAAGACCAAGAAGATACTTGGAATTATTATTTATCAAAATATGGGGATGATTATGTTAATAAGTTTGTTGCTAAACCAGGATTTTCTGAACATCAAACAGGTTTATCTTTTGATATAGGTAGTACATCATCAAATGTATTTGCTAATTCTAAGGAATATAAGTGGATGCTTGATAATGCATATAAGTATGGTTTTATTTTGAGATTTACAAAAAAATATGAGAGTATTACTCAATTTAGAAATGAACCATGGCATTATAGATATGTAGGAAAAGATATTGCAAAATATATTTATGAACATAATATCTCTTTTGAAGAATATTATGCAATGTTTTTAGATAAATAGAAATGGGTGATAATAATGCAGTGTCCAAATTGTGGATGTGATTTGAAACCAGGAGCAAAATTTTGTTTTAATTGTGGTTTTTATTTAGATAATGGTGAAGATGAAAAAAAAGGTAAATTAAGTGATATTCCTGATGACTCTATTGATTTTTCAGAAGATGATTCTTCATTTAATACTCCAAAAAAGCAGAAAAAGACATTTGATTTTAAAGATAATATTGTTTATATTGTTCTTGGAATCGTTCTTATTATTTCATTAATTTTACTTGTATATGGAATTGTTTCAAAAAATAGTCAATCAAAGGTACCTGTTACTCCTCCTGCTAGTATGAAACCTGAAATGAAGATAACAGTAGAAGATTATAAATTAACAGTTCCAGCAGGTCTTGATTATCAAATTGAAGGAAAAAGTGTTTTTATATCTGATGATGAAAAATATAACTTTTCATTTAGAATAAATAAAGGTGATTATGATAATTATTCTAAGAATATGGATACACTTAGTGAGGAATTAAAGAAGAGTAATTACAATATTAAAAGTGCAGAAAAGAAAACTATTGGAGAAGATGAATTACTTGTATACACTATATCTTTAGACTCAGATATTAAGTATTTATATTTAACAAAGTATAATTCTGAAAAGATATCTATGGGAGTTATAAGTATTCATAATAGGACTAATATTGATGAGATATGCAAAGTTATTTTAAAGGTTACTAAGAGTGTTAAGTATGATAATGAAAGTGAAGATAAATCATCTGAGACTGTTAATTCAGATACTGCTTTTAAGGAAACTAGTTCTATAGTTAATGGTGTAAAGAACTTACTTTTTTAGGATATTTTTATATCCTTTTTATCTTGGTTAATTTTATATTTTATGTTATTATGTTAATAGAAAAATAAGAAGGTGTTTAGTATGTATCCACTTGGAAAACAATTTGAAGTAGATTCTACAAAGGCTAAAAGTGATAAAAAATCTATTGTTATAGGTAATAATTATAGAATATCTGTTATTACAGAACGTGTTGTAAGACTTGAGTTTTCTCCTACAGGTCAATTTGTTGATGCCCCAACGCAATTAATTAAGAAAAGAAGAGTAGGATTACCGGATTATTATATTAGACAAGATGCGAATATAGTTGAAGTGACTACTAAATATTTTGCGCTTAGTTATATAAAAGGACAACCTTTTGTTGGAACTAAGGTGGATAAAATGAAAAATTTAAAAATCACTTTATTAAGTAAAGATAGAGATAGATGTAAAGACTGGTATTTTGGACATCCAGAAGCAAGAAATATGCATGGAAATATGGTTGGTGTTGATGTAAGTATACCAGAGAATTTACAAAGAGGTTTATATTCTTTGGATGGTTTTGCGTCAATTGATGATAGTTTAAGTAAAATAATATTAGATGATGGTACATTAGCAGACCCACCAGCTAATCATACTGATGTTTATGTCTTTATGTATGATAGAGATTTTAAACAAGCCTTATTTGATTATTTTAAAATGACAGGAGCTCCTTCATTAATTCCAAGATATGCTTTAGGTAATTGGTGGAGTAGAAATGTTGAATATAATGATTTATCTGCTCATGAACTTATAAGAAATTTTGAAAGAAAAATGATTCCTTTTTCTGTAATGCTTTATGATCACGATTGGCATGTTAGAGAGTATGGTGATCAGAAAAATTTAAAGACAGGTTATACATTTAATACAAAGTTATTTAAAAATCCAAAAGACATGATTGAAGAGTTTCATAAGAGAGGCATTAGAGTTGGTCTTGTTGTTAATCCTACGAATGGGATATATCCAATGGAGCAATATTATAAACAAGCAATGGATTATTTAAAGGCTGCTCCTAATAGTATTATTCAGTTTGACCCCTTAAATCCTAAATATCTAGATGTTTTATTTAAAATGTTTCTTCATCCATTAGAGTCTATGGGAGTTGATTTCTTTTGGAATGATTCAACAGGAGATATGGATATTACAAAACTTTGGGCGCTTAATCATTACATGTATTTAGATTCTGGTAAGAATAGTAATAAAAGACCTATGATTTTAGCGCGTGGTGGTGTTTTAGCTCCTCATAGATATCCAGTATTATATGGTGGTTCTAGTGAGATTAGTTGGAAGAATTTAAAAGAGTTACCATTTATGTATTTAAATGCTGCAAATATTGGGGTTAGTTGGTGGAGTCATGATGTTGGTGGAAACCATGGTGGTATTGAAGATGGTGAATTATATTTAAGATATGTCCAATTAAGTACTTTTGGTCCTATTTTAAGATTTCATGGAGCAAGAGGAAAATATTATAAGAAGGAACCTTGGGTATGGGATGCAAAAACAGAAAGTATTACAGCTGACTATTTAAGACTTCGTCATAGATTGATACCATATATTTATACAGAAGCATATAATTATACGAGATCAGGAACACCACTTATTCAACCTTTCTATTACAATTATATGTGGGTTTATGATGATGATTTATATAAAAATCAATATTATTTTGGCTCACAATTATTAGTGTGTCCTATTTTGGAACCAAAAGATCCAGTAATGAATAGAACAATTCATAGATTCTTTGTACCAGATGGTGTTTGGTACGATTTAGTTACAGGAAAGAAGTTCCCTGGTAATAAGAAATATATATCATTCTTTAGAGAAGATGATTATCCTGTATTTGCTCATGCGGGTTCAATTATTCCTTTCTCTAATAGGTCTGACTATAACAATATAGGTTTACCAACAGACTTAGAAATTCAAATATTCCCTGGAGTATCTAATACATATACTTTATTTGAAGATGATGGAATTACTTCTCTTTATAAAGAAGGATATTACTTAAAAACATCAATCGATTATAACTATTTAAGAAATAACTATACTGTTATTATTAGATCTATTGATGGTAAGAGTGGAATAGTTCCAGAAAGACGTAATTATAAAATGGTATTTAGAAATACTAAGCAAGCAGATAGTGTTATGGTATATTTTAATGCTGAAAAACTACAAAGTAATAATTATGTAGACGGTAATGACTTTATTGTAGAAGTTAGTGGTGTTCCAACTATAGGACAATTAACAATAAATTGTAAAGGTAAAGATATTGAAATAGATGCAGTTAGACTTATTAATGATGATTTAGAGAGTATCTTAGTTGATTTAAAGATTAATACTTATTTAAAAGAAGAAATAGATAGTATTATATTTGGTGATTTATCTTATGAAAAGAAAAGAATTGCAATAAAAAAACTTAAGAGTAAAGGATTATCTAAAGAATATATTGGTTTATTTGTAAAATTGTTAGATTATATAAATGAATTTTAGGAGGTAGTATGAGTACTTTGAGTGATAGTTCAAAAAGATTAACTAATTTAAAACAAGCTACTCTTATAAAATATTTAGATGAAATAAATTTAGATGAAGATTTAGATTTATATGATAAAATGATTAGTCATTTTACTATGGGTGATTTAGATGAAGAATTTAGTAGTTCTTATTTAAATGATAAAACTAAGGAAGAAAAAAAAGAATTAATGCAACTTGTTCATAAATATGGCTATTTATGTTTTAAAGATGAAAATTATGATTACTGGGCTGATTCAATTTTAAATATTCCATTAAGTGATTGTGATTTTTTATGCAGTCAGTTATTTGATAATTTTAACTTTTTAGTAAAAATTTGTAATGATAATGGTGAAGTTATTCCGAAATTTTTAAAGAAATTTATTGGTAATAAAGATTATGAAGAGTCTTCTATAATAGATACTTTAAGAAATAGTTTTGATGATGACAAAATACTTGAGAAATTTTTAATTGATATGAGTGGAGATTATAGTTTATTTAATTTGTTTTCTACAGAGCAACTTGCTTTAATGCTTAAAAATCCCAAAGGAATATTATATGACTATACAGATGACTCTATTACTTTTTATTCGCCTGTTGAGTTAGCTTTAAAAATATATAAAAAAGCAACGGGTAGTGATTACGATTTAGTAGAAGATGACTTTGAGTCTGTTAAGAACTTAGTGTTTGCTTTAAGAGAAGATTCTATGTTTGATGATGCATTAATTGAATTACAAGTAGATAGTATTAATAAAGTTAAGGGTAAAAATGCTAGAAATTCCTAGTATTTTTATTTTTTTGTGTTATAATAATTTTATATTTGTGATGAGAAAGAAGTAGTAATAAATCATTTATTTCTTAGAGAGTCTATGTTTGGTGAGAATAGATAATAAATTTTTATGAACTTGTCTTTTGAGCAATTGGGTAATTCCGTTATCGATAAGAGTGTATAAGTTTACTTATAAATTAAGGTGGTACCGCGATAATTCGTCCTTATTGTATGGTGCTTTTTTTTTGGAGGTAAAATGGAAGAGTTAGGATTATTTATATTAAGTTTTATATTTGTATTATTGATTTATCAAATATTTATTATTATACCTGCTAAGAAGAGAAAAAATAATAAGAGCAAGGTAAGAAAGAAGAAAGAAGATACTTCTAAAGAATTATTTGAAATTAAATATTTACAAGCAAGGTATAAACTTGATATGAAAAAAATTAATTATAATCAGTTATTGCAAATATGCGCAATTACTTCTAGTTTTGATATTTCTTTTATTGTTTATTTAATTGGAATTATTAATAATTTTATATTAAGGGTACTAGGTGGTTTTATTTTTACTTTGGGTATTATTATGCTTAGTTATCATTTAGTATATTTATTTTATAAAAAGAAAGGAATGATTATTAATGAGTGAATTTAGTAATATTGAAAAAAAATGGCAAGATTATTGGGAAAAGAATAAGACATTTAAAGTTAGTGAAGATGAAAGTAAAAAGCCTTATTATATTTTAGTAGAGTTTCCATATCCATCTGGTGCTGGTCTTCATGTTGGTCATGTTAGAAGTTATACTGCACAAGATGCTATTGCTAGAATGATGAGAATGCAAGGATATAATGTTTTGTATCCAATGGGATTTGATGCTTTTGGTGCTCCAGCTGAGGAGTATGCTATTAAGACACATCAACATCCAAAAGAAGTAGTTAAACAAAATATTAAGACATTTAGAAATCAAATGAAGTCTTTAGGATTCTCTTTTGATTGGGATAGAGAATTTTCAACCACTGATCCTGAATACTATAAATGGACTCAATGGCAATTTTTACAATTTTATAAAATGGGTATGGCTTATAAAGCAGAAATGCCTGTAAATTGGTGCCCTAAATGTAAGAGTGTTTTATCAAATGAAGATTCTGCAGGAGGAGTATGTGAAAGATGTGGTACTCAAGTAGAACAAAGAAATAAGTCACAATGGATGCTTAAAATGGCTTCATATTCTGAGGATTTATTAAAAGGGCTTGAAAATACTAATTTTGCTGATAGAGTTAAATTAGGTCAAATTAATTGGATTGGTAAGTCTACTGGAGTTGAGATGGATGTTGATATTGTTGGTGGAGGAAAATTCTCAATATTTACAACATGTATTGAAACTGTATATGGTATTACTTTCTTTGTAATTGCTCCAGACGGAAAATTAATTAAGGAATTAATGCCTAGAGTAGAAAATAAGGAAGAAGTAGAAGCATATATTAAAGAGACTGCGTTAAAATCAAATATGGATAGAACTGAACTTAATAAAGGAAAAAGTGGAGTTCTTGTAAAAGGTGTTAAAGCAATTAATCCAATTAACGGAAAAGAAGTCCCTATTTTCTTAGGAGATTTTGTCTTGGGTGACTATGGAACAGGAGCTGTTATGGCAGTACCTAGTCATGATCAAAGAGATTTTGAATATGCACAAGTTCATGATATTCCTATGATTCAAGTTATTGATGGTGCGGATGTTTCTCTACATGCTTTTGAAAAGGGTGATTATCTTGGAAAAGGTTGCAAGTTAATTAATAGTGATCAATTTAGTGGATTAACTGTCGAAGAGGCTAAAGAAAAAATTACTGAGTATCTTGAAGATAAAGGAATTGCTAGACGTGTTAATAATTATAAGATGAGAGATTGGATTTTTTCTAGGCAAAGATTCTGGGGAGAACCAATTCCAATGATTTATTGTGAAAAGTGTGGATGGCAACCAATGAAGGAAGAGGATTTACCTTTAGTTTTACCTGATGTTGCTGAATACGAGCCAACTGATACTGGTGAGTCTCCTCTTGCTAAGATTACTGATTGGGTAAATACAACTTGTCCTTGTTGTGGTGGTGCTGCTAAGCGTGAGACTGATACAATGCCTCAATGGGCTGGTTCTTCTTGGTATTTCTTAAGATTTATGGATCCTCATAATGATCATGAATTTGCTTCAATGAAAAATATGAAATATTGGAATAGAGTTGATTGGTATAATGGAGGAATGGAACATACAGCAAGACATTTATTGTATGCAAGATTCTGGGTACAAATGTTATATAATCAAGGTCTTGTTCCACATAAAGAAATGATTTGGACAAGAGTATCACATGGTATGATTTTAGGACCAGATAATCAAAAAATGAGTAAGTCTAAAGGAAATGTCATTAATCCTGATGATATTGTTAATGAATATGGAGCAGATGTACTTCGTGTATATGAAATGTTCATGGGAGATTATCAAATGGATGCTGCATGGAGTATTGATTCACTTCGTGGATGTAAGAGATTCTTAGATAGAATTATTAGATTAAAAGATAAAATAAATGATAATGAAGGATTTACTGAGTCTTTAGAAGTTCTTCAAAATAAAACAATTAAGAAAATTGAATATGATATGACTCATATGGGATACAATACAGTTATTTCTAGTTTAATGATTTTAACTAATGCATATGATGCACTTGATACTATTACAAAAGAAGATTATAGATTATTAATAACTTTACTTAATCCAATTGCTCCACATATTACTGAAGAATTAAATGAACAAATTGGATTTAGTCCTATTTGTGAAAGTACTTGGCCAGAGTATGATGATGAAAAAACTATAGAAGATACTAAAGAAATTGCTGTTCAAGTAAATGGAAAAGTACGTGGTACTATTGAAATAAATATTGAAGATGATGAAAATTCTATTAAAGAAAAAGCTCTTGATAATGATAATGTAAGTAAGCATATTGAAGGAAAAGATATTGTTAAGATTATCGTTATTAAAGGAAAAATAGTAAATATAGTTGTTAAATAATAAATTAGACTATTAACATTAGTTAGTAGTCTTTTTTTGACATTTTTTTTATAAATAACTTGTTATTATAAAAGTGGTGATAATATGAAAGTTAAACTTTTTGATGAAGAAGATGAAGGAGATTTAGAAGATGATATCAATGATTTTTTAAATGATAATATAGAAGTAATTGACATAAAATATGAAGTTGCTATTTCTATTTATAATGAAGAACAAGTATATTGTTTTTCTGCTATGATAGTTTACACGTCTAAATAGAAATTTATTGTAAATCAAAAATTAATTTTATATACTTAATATAATAGAGAGTGGTTGTATGATAAAAATTTTTTTTAAATATCTTTTTTTTAGTTTATACTTAGAATTTATTTTGCATATTGCTTGTTTTGAAAGTATAAATTTTATGCAGATTATATTAGTTTTGATGTTTTCTATTATGTTTTCTGTTATACAGACGTTTATTATTAGTTTTATAAAGAAAGATAAATTTAAGAAAGTTTTTTTTATTTTGATAAGTATTATTATGATTATAATGTTTGGTTCTGAATTAGTTTATTTTAAAATATATGAATCATTTTTTAATTTAAGTGGAATTGCTTTTATTGGTGCTTTAAAAGATGGCTATGATAAGATTTTACTTACTATTTTTCAAAATATAATTTACATTGTTCTTTTTATTATACCAATAGTTTTATTTTTTAAGAAAAGTTCTTTTTCATTTTCTAAATTTAATAGAAAAGAGTCTTATACTTTATTATTTTTATTTGTAATTAGTTTTTCATATAGTTCTTTTATGATTAATTGTGTCAATCCAAATAGTAATAATTCTTTTTATAGTTTAATGAATAATATTAATATGCCAAGACTTAATGTTGAAAATTTTGGTTTACTTGAATCATCTATTATAAGTGTTAAACGTAGTTTATTTGGTTTTAAAGAAAAAAAATATGTATCAGAAGATATTTTAAATAATAAGAGGAGTATTTTAAGTAATAGTGATAATGTTAAGTATAATGAGGAAGATATTGATTTTAATACTTTAATTTCTAATGAGAAAGATTCTAATATAAGGTTATTACATGAATATTTTAGCAATCAAACTCCTACAGAACAGAATAGTTATACTGGAATATTTAAAGGTAAAAATTTAATTTTTATTGTTGCTGAGTCATTTGATGAGATAGCAATTGATAAGACTCTTACTCCAACTCTTTATAAATTAAAAACGGAAGGAATTAAATTTAATAATTATTTTGCTCCTAAATATCCTGCTAGTACTGCAGATGGAGAATATATGCTTGAATGGGGAATTCTTCCTATTATTGGAGAAAATTATAGTTTAATTGATATGGTTTATAATACTAATCCATATATTTTACCTAGAGAGTTTAAGAGTATGAACTATAATACTTATGTATATCATGACTATTTTGGGTATTATAATTATAGAAAAAAATATTTTTCTACACTAAATTTTGATGGTATGAGATATTGTCAAGATGGTATTGACATGTATTGTGATCATTTCCATGGAAGTGATGTTGATATGATGAATCAAACAATAGGTGACTATATTAATAAAGAACATTTCTTTACATACTATATAACTTTAAGTGGACATGGTTCGTATGATTCTACTAATTTTGTAGCGGAGAAACATTTATCTAAACTTAATGGACATAATTATTCTTCAAATATTAAATATTATATGGCTGCTAATATTGATTTTGATATCGCTATGGAGAATTTAGTTTCTAGTTTAGAAAAGAATAATAGACTAGATGATACAGTAATTGTTATCTCATCAGATCACTCTCCTTATTATTTGACAAATGAACAAGTAAATACTAGATCTAGTATTGATAGAACAAATAATTTTGATAGAAATAGAGGCTCTTTAATAATTTATAATAGTAAATTAAAAGGAAATCATAGTATAGATAAGGTTGCGATGAATATAGATGTTTTACCAACTTTACTTAACATGTTTGGTATTAGTTATGATTCTAGATTAATTATTGGTAAAGATATTATGGCTGATAATAATGATGGGTTAGTTGTATTTCCAGATAGAAGTTTTGTGACTAATTATGGGGCATATAACTCTAAAAATGAAGAGTTTACAAAGTATGTTGAAAATGTAGATGAAAAGTATATTCAAGAAAAAATTCAAGAAGTTAATGAAAAATATCAAGTTAGTGTAAATATGCAATATGGTGATTATTACAAATATATTTTTAAGTAGGTGGTTAATATGAATAAGTATTATATGAGTTCTATAGTTTTAATGATAACTTCATTTATAATGTTATTTTTAGGATTTAGTTATTATAAATTAGAAGGTAATGTTTCTAAAATAGTTTATAGTGATAAAAATGAATATAATGATATAAATAAAGGACTTAATTATATTAATACTTTACCTATGAATATTAATATTATAAATGAATATTTTTATGATTTAAATAATTTATCTAATTCTAATAAAGAGCAAATATTGTTTTCATATATTT
>UQQI01000004.1 GCA_900543055.1 uncultured Mollicutes bacterium | reverse complement strand
ATATAATTATAAATTATTTATACTTATTGGATTATTACTTAGTATTTCTAATATTTTTAGGACAGAAGCTATTATCAGTGTTATGGGGATTATTATTTATAATATTTGCTTAAGTAATAAGAAGAATATGTTTAAGTATTTTTCTTATTCTTTAATTTTGGTTGTTTGTTATTTTAGTTTTAATTTTATTTTTAATTTTTTAATTCACTATAATTATAATATTTATTTAAAGAATAATTCTCCAGAGTGGAAGTTTTATTGTGGACTTAATGATAAATATAATGGAATATATAATGAAGAAGATCAAAACGAATATTTTAATGGAAATGATACTCATAAATTACTTGTTGATAGAATAAAAAATGATTATATTAAGTTTCCTGTTTTGTTTCTAAAAAAAGAAGTTATATTATGGACTCAGACTAATTATGATATTCAAATAACTAATAATATAAATAATAAGATATTAAGTTTTATGTATTTATTTAATCAGGGTGTACTTAATTTTAGTTATATATTATTTATAATTAGTTTATTTCCTAAGAAATTTAAAAAGAGTAGTGGAGTAGATAAGACTTTATTGATTAAGATTATTCTTGGATTATACTTTGGTGTTTATATGTTTATAGAAATTTCTCCAAGATATGCTTATATTTTAAATATACTTATGTTTTTAATAATAGGTTTTGGAATAGAAAGAGTTTATAATTTATCTTTAAAAATAAAAAAAGAACTTTAATTGTTCTTTAAGTATATATTATTGTAGATATCAGATTTATATTTTTGGCAAGTATCTTCTGTTGATGATTCGCTTCTAAATAATACTTGATATAAACTTGTATTATTTTTTATAACCGATCTTTCTTCTCGCATATAGTTATTACTTTTTCCTTTTAATCTATACCAATTAATATTATTAATGTTATAGTTAGACATTTCATTATAAGTAATTCTATCTTTTTCTAATGAAATAATATCATTTAAGTACTCTTTTTCATTATTGTAATTATCATTTATTTCTGAAATTGCTAGTGTACACATAGAGTTTTTATTACTTTCAACCATTATAGATAATATTTTTCTTTCTTTATTTATAATTGCTTTTTCTTTATAACTACTTGGTAGTTCTACAATAATATCTTTAAAAATATTTGTATCATTACTATCTATATTATTATTGTTACTATTGAATGTTGTTGTATCTTTTTCTTCTGTTTGGTTGTTTGAAGTTGATTTATTATTTTCTTCAATACTTACATCATAAATTGCTGCTGTAAATAAACTTATAAATATTGCGATAAATATTAGAAAACCTAAATCTAGAGTACCTCCATTTTTACTAATTATATTTATTAATTCAGTTGATTGTTTATCACTATTAATTATTTTTCTTTCATTAACTTTTTTCTCAACTTTATTTAGGTAAATATCTTTAAATTTGAAAGCTAGGAATAGTCTTACTATTATTGTTAGTAGTGATGCTACTTCTACATTAAAACAAGCAATTATTATATTTAATACTATTATAATAATGCCTTCAGTATACATTTTTCTATATAGTAAGTAATATTCTCCAAATAGTAGGGAATATATTGAGATAGTTTGACTCTTGATGTATTTATAATATTTTCCGACATAACTTTCTATATAATCTTCATCTGATGTTACTTGGATATTATTAGTTTTACTATATTCTTCACTATAACGATATTGTTCATTATGATCTTCTTCATAATCATTTGTTTTACTATATTCTTTACTATAATTATATTGAATATCATGTGAGTCATTATTGTCTTTTATTATTTTACTGTATTTTTTATTATAATTATATTGTTCATTATGAGTATCATTATGATCAGTATTGTCTAATTCTTGTATTTCTTCGTTATCTTTTTTATTTTTACTATAGTCTAATTCTGCCATTCTTTTGAATGTTCTCATTGTAGAAAATTGAGTATATTTAGATTTTTTTACTTGTAGATTTGTTCCGCATCTAGTACAGAACTTTTTATCGTCATCTAATTCTGTATGACATTTTGGACAAAACATTTAAAGCCTTTTACCAGAAGTATTTTCTTTTTTTACTATATCTTTAATAGTAATATTACTATGAGTTAATTCTTTTAGTTTATGTACTTCTTCCTCAATTGTTTCTACATATATAGTTTCATCTACTCTTATTTTTTTTCTACCTTTAGTGTTTATAGATATTTTATTTAAATCACTTTCTTTTACAAATAATAAATCATTTAAATTACATATAATGATTTCGCTTGGCTCATTTTCTTTTTCAGCTACTATTCCAGTTTGATATACAGTTACAATAATAAATTTTTTATTTCTAATTGATTCTAGTTCTTCTATAGTTGTTTTGTAGCAAATTTTATTCATTACTATTCTTATTTTTTTATCACTATTTCCAAAATCTTCTGCTGTATATAATTCATCACTATCAACTAGTCTATATACTATAACAATATTTTTTTCTTTTTCTTTTTTATTAAATACTATTTTTTTACCCTTGATATTAGCAACTTTTTCTAATTTCTTTAAATCTTTATAATGAATAGAATAATAATTACCATCATCTATAATTTTTGGTGTTCCTTCTATTACAATATTGTTTTTTCTTGAAAGTTCAAGAATATTTCTTGGTATATATATGATGTTTTTTTCTTCATCATAATAATAATTAAATGTTTTTTCTTTTTCCATAATATATACTCCTTACTATTCTTAATATATTCATTATATAACAAAAAAGGCTAAATAAATAGCCTTTTTAAAACATTTTGTCTACGTTTTTTGGAACTTTGTCATTTATAATAGCACTAATTATTTTATCTTCTTTTTCTTTTGATATTTCTTTATTAGTTATTTTGCATAAATCATGTATTACTTCACGTATAGTATTTTCATCTTTCATATTATTTCTTTGTAACTTATTTGCTAGATTTAGAATTGTTTCTTTATTTACATTAGTCTTTTTTTCTATTTTATTAAATAAATTATCTTTAAACATAAAACCTCCTACATAATTATATGTAAGAGGTTTATTTTAATTTCTTCTTTGTTTTTCTAGATTATTACATTTCCTTGTAAATTCTTCTAATGAAATTAATCCATTGTTGTATCTATCTTGTAACATAGCGAAAGATTTATCTGCCATTTGTTGTTTGCTTTTTGTATTACTATAATTAAAAGCTTTTTTATCAACTAATGTAGGATTTAATCTTTCTTTATTTCTTTCGCCTTCTTTTTTTATTCTATTAAATTTATTTGTGAAATTATTGTTATTAAAGTTATTATTTCCAATTATCATAAATCTTCACCATTTCTATTTTTAAATTGTAATGTAATAGGTGTACCTGTAAAATCAAAGTTTTCTCTTATTTTATTTTCAAGATATCTTTCATATGAGAAATGTACTAGACCTTTATTATTTACTCTAAATGTAAATTTAGGTGGTTCAATTCCTGTTTGTGATGTGAAATATATTTTTAATCTTTTACCTTTATATGATGGTGGTAAATTTAATTGATATGCATCTTGTATTACTTCATTTAAGAGACTTGTTTTTACTTCTCTTTTAATATTTTCTTTTACTTTTACTATTTCTGGCATTAATGTATGAATTCTTTTTTTAGTAAGTGCAGATATAAATACAATAGGAGCATATGGTGCGAATTGAAATTCTGCTCGCATTAATTTTTCATATTCTTGAATAGTTGTATCTTTAACTGTGTCCCATTTATTAACGGCAAATATTAAACCTTTTCCTCTATCTATTGCATATCCTGCTATATGTTTGTCATGTTCTTTAATGCCTTCTTCAGCATTAATTACTACAACGCATATATCTGATCTGTCTATTGCTTTCATTGATCTAAATAATGAATATTTTTCAACTGACTCAAATACTTTACCTTTTTTTCTCATACCAGCAGTATCAATCATAACAAATTCTTCATTATTATACTTTAATATAGAATCAATTGAATCACGTGTTGTACCAGCAATATTTGAAACAACAACTCTTTCTTCGTTAAGCATAGCATTCATTAATGAACTTTTACCAACATTTGGTCTTCCAATAAATGAAAATTTAATTCTTGTATCTTCTTTTTCTTCAACTTCCTTAAAATTCATTGTTACGGTATCCATTAACTCAATAAAACCAGTATTATGAATACTACTAATAGGAATACAAGTATCGAAACCTAATTCATAGAAATCATAAATATTATTTTGAGCATCTTTTACATCAATTTTATTAATAGCAACAATTACTTTTTTATCGGTTTTTCTAAGTAAGTCTCTAACTATTAAATCATTAGTTGTTATTCCTTCTTTTCCATCTACTATAAAAACAACAACGTCTGCTTCATTGATTGCTATTTCTGCTTGCATTTTTATTTCAGTATTAAAATCCATTTTAGTTGCATCAATACCACCGGTATCAATCAAATAAAATTTCTTTTTATTATAAGTTGCTTCTTGATAAATTCTATCTCTAGTAACTCCAGGTAAATCTTCAATTATTGATACTTGTTTACCAACAATTTTATTAAATAGAGTACTCTTACCAACGTTTGGTCTACCAACTAAGGCTACTGTAGGTAACTTCATAGATTATTCCCTCCAATTCGAGAATATTATAGCATAACTTTACAAAGTTTAAAAGAAAAAAGATTTTTCTCATTTTAATTGAATTTAAATAATGCTATAATTTAGATGAAGGTGATTATATGAGTAAAAGTAAAAAAGATATTAAATGGTATGATAGTGGAAATTTTATTACAAATTTAATTATAATAGTTATTGCTTTAATTGTTATTTCTAGTCAGTCTTTTGCTGTTAATGGAGATAATACTTTAGCACTATTTAGTAGTGTAATTAATCATAATACGATATATTTACTCGTTTTAGTATATTTTTTTAGTTTAAAGATTAATTTTGGTAAAAAATATTTTAATTATATGAATTTATTTTTACTATTTATATACATAATTTCTACAGTGACATCATGTCTTACGATATTTCAGTCTTTTTCGTTAAATACTGTACTTGATTTTATTACTAATTTTACTATAGTCATTTATTTTTTTCATACAATGTTTAGAGATACATCATATTGGAAAGAATATAAGCTTGGTAATTCTCCATTTAATGAGTTAACAAATGAATGGTATTTTTATACGATAATTGTTCTTGGTGTATTTAGTTTATGTGTTAGTTTAATTTCTGCAGTAGAAGTTAGTGGAGTGGTTTTATCAATCCTTGATTTTATTTATATTGGATTAGTTGGAAGATACATATTTTTATACAGAGAGTATTTAGATACAAAGAAGATTAATATTAATAATAAAGGTAATTTTGATGAGATAAAGGAAAATATTAAAGAAACACTTGATAATGCTACTGAAAAAGTAGTTAATGTAATTGATGGTTATCATATTGATGAAAAGATTAGCAATACGATAGATAAAGTTAGTGAAGCTACTCGTGATTTAAAAGATGAATTAAATAAATTTGTTGAAGAAAATGAAATTGATAAAAAAATAGATGATGTTAAAAAGAGTGTTAACGATACATCTAAAAAGGTAAAAGAAGAAACAACTAAATTTATAAAAGAAAATAAAATAGATGAAAAAGTTGATAAAGTAATTAACGATACTACTCGTGAAGTTAAAAATATTAAAGATAAAGTAGTTAATGAGAGAAGTGAAATTAGTAACAAAAAAGAAAGCAAAGTTGATAATAAAGTAACTGCTACGAAAAAAGATAATCATCCTAAGAATCATTATGCTAATAAAAAGAATAAAAAGAAAAATACAGGTACGAAAGGAGATAATGAATAATGGATTTATTTGAAGAAATATCAAAAACAAAAAGTGATTTTCCTAAGATTAAGTCAATAAAAAAAGAATTTTCTGGTAAGAAACTTAATTTATATCAAATATTTTCTATAGGATTATTTGTAGTTTTCTTCTTTTTAGGAATTATATTTGGTAATTTATTTTCTACTTGTAAGGCTTCTTCTTATTATTTTTCTGATACTTGTTTAGTTAATGAATTTAATTTTTCATTAATGGTAGTTATTTGGTTTATAGGATTACTTGTTTCAATTGTCATTTTTTCTATTGGACATATTATATCTTTACTTACTGAAATTAGTGAAAAACTTAGTAAAAATAATCTATAATTGTTGCATTTTGTTATAAAACATGGTAATTTTAATATGTAAGCATAACAATTGCTTAATAAATTATAGGGAGGTATACAATATATGAAAAAAGTTGAATTAGTAGAGGCAGTAGCAACTGCAACTGGATTAACTAAAGCTGATTCTACAAGAGCTATCGATGCTACATTTGCTGCTATTACTGAAGCTTTAGTTAAAGGTGATAAAGTACCACTAGTTGGTTTTGGAACATTCGCTGTATCTGAAAGAGCTGCACGTGAAGGACGTAATCCAAGAACTGGTGAAACAGTTAAAATTGAAGCTAGAAAGGCTGTTACTTTCAAGGCTGGAACTGCTTTAAAAGACGCTGTAAACTAATTTAAAGTTATGTAAAGAAAGGACCTATTATGGTTCTTTTATTTTTTATATGTTATAATATGATTAGGTGGTGATTTAATGTATGATGTTGCTTTAAAAGTACTTAAAGAATTAAACGATAACGGATATAAGGCATATATTGTTGGAGGATATGTTAGGGATGTTCTTTTAGATATTGAATCTAATGATATTGATATTACTACTAATGCAACACCTAAACAAATAATGGAACTTTTTAATGATTCATGTCTTCCTAACGAAGATTATGGTTCTGTTATTATAGAAAAAAAAGGTTATAGATTTGAAATAACGACTTTTAGAAAAGAAATAGGATATAATGATAATAGGTATCCTGCTGAAGTTAAATATATAGATGAATTATATCCAGACTTATTAAGAAGGGACTTTGTTATTAATACTATTTGTATGGATAGTAATGGAGATATAGTTGACTATCTAAATGGAAGAGAAGACTTAGAAAATAAAGTGATTCGAACGGTAGATGATGCTTATAAGAGTTTTTCTGATGATGCTTTAAGAATACTTAGAGCTATAAGATTTGCAACTATATTAGATTTTAAATTAAGTGATGAAGTAGTTGATGCTATTAAAAAGACTAAAAATTTAGTTAGAAATCTTAGTTATTATAGAAAAAAAAGTGAACTTGATAAAATATTTACTAGTTCAAACAGAAAATTAGGAGTATCATTATTATTAGAATTTGGTCTTGATGAAGTATTAGAATTACCTAATTTATCAAAAATATTAGAGACTAATACAACAAGTTTAATTGGCGTATGGAGTATTTTAGATGTAGTTGATAAATATCCTTTTAATAAGAATGAATCATCTCTTATAAAAGATATAAGTAAAGCTATTCCACTTAATAATTTAGATCCAATGGCTTTATATAAATACGGATTGTATGTTAATAGTGTTGCTTCTGAAATAAAGGGATATGATATAAAAAATGTTACTGAGTCATACAATAATTTAGTAATAAAATGTAGGAAAGATATTGATGTTACATCTGATGATATTATTAAGATATTACATAAAGAACCAGGTAAGTTTATTACTGAAATTTATGATGATATAGAAAGAGAAATTTTATATAGAAGGTTAAAGAATGAAAAGGAGGATATTTGTAATTATATTTTAGGTAATTATGAATAAGATATGTATGAAGAATAAAATAGTTTTTTTTCTTGCAGTGATTGTATCTTTTTTTACTATTAATGTTAACGCTGAAGAATTGAATACTTTATATCCTGTTGATAGTGTGATAAGTATACAAACTAAGAATTTTTCTTATAGTGAAATGAAATTCAATAGTGGAGTAAAGGATAGAAATGGTTATCCTGTTATAAGTTTTGGAAGTATTACTAATAATTCTAAAAGTACAAAGCCTATACCTATTAGTATTGATATATTAATGTTTGATTCTAGTCAGAAAAATATTGGATTTATAACTTATTGTTCTGAAAAGGATTTAGATACTGATTATTCTGGTGCTGTTATTAGACAAAAAGAATCTTTACCATTTAATTTAAGTATTGTTAAAAAGTACTTTGTTAAAGAAAAGAGTTATAGTGATGTAGCATATTTTAGTGTATTAGATGATAATGAGTATTGTAAAGTAGGTGCTTATGATAAATATGAAGGACTTACATATGAAGAAATAAAAAATGGTATTACAAAAACTGAAAAGTCTCCTGCAGATAACATTAATGATTTGATATTTTCTTTAGGTGCTGGTGTTGGTTTTATTGGTGTATTTATATTTATTTTATTATTTGTTTATATAATTTACGGAGTAATATTAAATGCATTATATAAAAGAATGTATGCTGAGAAGACAGTTCTTGCTTATTTACCTTTTACTAATGTTTATATAACTATTAAATTAGCTTTTGGTAGTATGATTGCTAAAATATATATGATTCTTTATTTCTTATCATTTGGATTAGTATTTCTTCACTTAGAAATATTAACAGCAATATTATCATTAGTAAGCGGAGTTGCATTTATTCTTGTAATTATAAAATTAATAACAGGAAAGTATGATTTATTATATTTTGAACCATCTGTTAATAATACTAATAATAATGTTGGTTCAAATGTGTATAATAATTATTCTAATAATGTAAGTACTGATTATACCTCTGACACTTCAAATAGTGTTTTAGATTTAAGTTATTCTAATAATACTACTAATAGTAGTAGTAATATAAGTTCTAATATAACTATTGGTTCTTCTAATTCGATTGGTATAGGAGATATTAATAGTAATATAAATGCAAATAATAATTATAATCAAAACAATAGTTTTGATATAAATTCTAATAATGGATTTAATCAGAATAATTTTTCTAGTAATAACATGAATAGTATGTTTAATAATAAATCTAATGAGAATAATAGTAATAATATGTCTGATAGTAACTTTGCTAATAGTTTAAATAATATATTTAATAATAATAGTGTTAATAATGATAATTTTAACACAAATAAAAATACTAATAATAATAGTGGTAGTTCTAGTAGTTTATTTAATAGTAGTTCTAATAATAATTTTAAGATGAATAGCAATTTTACTAATAATTTAACTGATGATTTGTATAATGATATAAATAAATCGGATGATGATAGTGATAATAATATGGATGATGGTAATTCTGACTTATCTAATATGTTTAGATAAGTCTTTTCTTTGAAATAGTTTATGAAATATGATATTATAAATTCGTTATGGAGATGATTTGATGAATAATGGACTTATAAAAATATTCAAAGATGGTAATATCAGTATTCCTGTTTATTTATTAAAAAATTATAAGAATTTAAAATTAACTTTAAATGAATTTGTTTTTTTAATGTATTTATATAATATTGGAAATAATTTTTTATTTAACCCTGAACAGTTAAGTGAGGCTTTTAATGTTGAAATTATTGATGTGATGAATCTTATTAGTAGTTTAACTGATAAAGGTTTTATTAAAGTAGAAGTTGTTAAGAGTGATAAAGGTTATATGGAAGAAGTTGTTATGTTAGATGACTTTTATAGTAAAGTTTCATTGCTTATAATGGATGATGTTAATGAAAGTAAAGAGTCTTCAAATGATACTTCTGATATATTTGAGGCTATTGAAAAGGAATTTGGAAGAACTTTGAGTCCTATTGAGATTGAAATAATTAAGTCTTGGTTGAGTAATAATTATAGTACAGATTTAATTAATGAGGCCTTAAAGGAAGCAACTTTTAATGGGGTATCTAATTTGAGATATATTGATAAGATTTTATATGAATGGAGTAGAAAAGGTATTAAGACTATAAAAGATGTTGAAGAAAATAGAAAAAAAAGAAATATTCCAAAAGATAAAGAAAGTGATATAGATTTAGATACTATTGAATGGAATTGGTTTGATGAAGATGAATAATAATATTAAAATTATTGGTGATTATCTTGATGAAATGTTTCCTAATCCTAAACCTGAACTTATTTTTCATAGTGACTATGAACTTTTACTAGCGGTAATGTTGAGTGCACAAACTACTGATAAAAGAGTTAATACTGTTACGGCAGTTATGTTTAATAAGTATCCAAATTTAGAAAAACTTAAGGATGCTGAAATTAAAGATTTAGAGAATATTATTCACCCGCTTGGATCTTTTAGAAAAAAGGCACAATATACTAAAGAAATAGCAAAAATTATAGTTGAAGAATATAATGGTGTTGTTCCAACTAATAAAGATATTTTGACTACGCTTCCTGGAATTGGTAGAAAGACTGCTAATGTGTTTTTAAGTGAGTTTTATGGGTATCCTGCTATTGCTGTTGATACACATGTTGAAAGAGTTTCTAAACGTCTTAAAATGGCTTATTTGAAAGATGATGTTTATAAGGTGGAAAAGAAACTTGAACGAAAATTTCCAAAAGAAGAGTGGAGTAAAAGACATCTTCAACTTGTATTATTTGGAAGATATCATTGCAAAGCTATAAAACCTAATTGTAGTAATTGTAAATTAAAAGATATTTGCAGAGATTACAAATAAAAAATCCCAAGAAATTAATCTTGAGATTTTTTTATTTTATTCAACTGGTGTAATTGTGTCTTCACTTGGTGAAGGCGATGGTGAAGGTGATGGGTCTTCACTAGGTGCAGATGACGGAGATGGTTTTGAACTTTCTTTTAATGTTATTGTTGCGGCCTCACTTGTTATACCACTATAAGATTTAAATGTTGCGACTATTTTATAATTACCATAGACACTTCCATCTGGAGTAAATGCATAACTTGTTTTATCCGTCCATCCTATTAATACACCATCTTTATATATATTATATCCAAATTTACCATAATCACTAATTGCAGATATTGAAGAATGATTAACTGATGACCAACTTAACGTTACTCTTCCATCAGATTCAGTTGCTTTTAAGTTTCCTGGTGCTGGTAATTTATAACTACTTGTATCATATTCGTTTGGTTCATATCCTTTTTTGAAGTATTCATAAATTGCTGATTGACCAGGAGATGCTAATTTTGCTGGATTGCTTCCTGCAGCAACTCCAACTTTAACAACGCTTGAAGGTTGTTTAAATTCTTCTCTGTTTGATTCCATTGCCCCAGCACTTACTAAAGCATTGAATAGTCTATCTTTTTGAATTGTTGCTGGGACATTATGTAATACATATCCATCAGCAATTGATTGTTTTGTGAAACTATCATATCCATACCACATACCAATTACTGTTTTAGTAGAATATCCAACAACCCATGAATCTCTTATGGCATCGTTAGGCATTCTATAATTTTTCATTGTATTATCATCAAAGTTTGTTGTACCAGTTTTACAAGCAACGTTTTTAGGAGTTCCACCAGTTAATGAAACATCTTGTAAAACACTTGATATCATGAATGCTGTTGCATCAGACATTACTTGTGTTTTAGTAGATTTATGTGTAACTTCTTTCTTTGTTTGTCTAAATACAATTTTTTCAACTGTGTATGGTTCATTATAATATCCTCCATTTGAGAATGCTGCATATGCTGCTGACATTTCTAGTGGAGATACACCTGTAAATGCTCCAATTGAATGTGCTTCATGTAATGTAAGTGGATTTTGTGTATCACTTGAATCTGTTTTATTTATACATAAATCCTTTTCTTTATCATATTTATATCCTGAATTACATACTTCTGGTGTAATTCCAAGACTTGTAACGAATTTTCTAATCTTTTTATTATCAACTTTTTGGAATGCTTTTAATGCTGGAATATTACGTGATGTTGATAGGGCTCTCCTTAATGTTATTGTTCCAAAGTATTTTCCATCCCAGTTCTTTATTGAACGTCCATTTGAATAACCATATGGAGCATCATCAAATAATTCATATGTTGACCAGTTGTTATATTCAATACCTGGACCATAATCAAATAATGGTTTTGCTGTTGAACCAGGTTGTCTTTTTATTTGTGTTGCATAGTTATATTGATCTACATTGTCATTACTTCTATTATTTACGTTTCTACCATTACCAATAGCTAATATTTTACCGGTTTCTGAATCAAGAACTGCAACACCAGTTTGTACTTTATTATTTATCCAATTATAATTTTCTCCATTTAATACAGAATTAACAGCATCTTGTCTTGATCTATCTAAGTTGGTATATACAAGTAGTGGAGTAGTATATGGGTTTATTCCATATTTGTCTGTAATTTCATCTGCAATAGTATCAATATATCCTTGGTATTGACTTAGAATACCACTTGATGAATCTGTAGTAGTAAGAGAATCCATTGGAATAGCAGCAGCAATATCTGCTTCTTCTTTTGTTATATATCCATGTCTTACCATTAAGTTTAAAACTGTTTGTCTTCTTGCCGTTGCATTTTTTGGATTAACGTTTGGTCTATAGTAGTTAGGTGATTTAAACATTCCTGCTATAGTTGCTGCTTCGCTTAAGTTTAATTCACTTACATCTTTCCCAAAGTATGTTTTAGCAGCTTCTTGTACTCCATAGATGTTTCCACCTAAGAAGTGGTTGTTAACGTAATACTCAATAATTTCTTCTTTTGAATATTTCTTTTCTAGTTTAAATACAGCAAGATAAATATCTTCAAATTTACGAACAATACCATCTTTACCAGCAGTTTTTTGACCTAAGTGGTCTGTAAAACTATTTTTAACAACTTGCATTGATAGAGTTGATGCTCCACCTGCACCAGAATGTCCTGCTAATTGCCCTAAGGCTGCTTTTAAAAATCTTGGTGCATCAAAACCATTATGTTGAAAGAATCTTGAATCTTCTGTAGCAACAATTGCATCAATTAAGACTTCTGGTAATTGTTCATAACTGACTTTTTCTCTTTTTTCAGAACCTAATTTTGCAAATTCTTTGCCATCCTTATCATAAAGTCTTGTAAGTTCTACGGTATTAAGATTAGCTGTATCAAATAAAGGGTCAGCCTTAGCTTTTACATATATCATAAATGCACTAAATCCAACTAAACATGTAATACCAAAACCAAAGAAAATTATTAACAAGATACTTACTACTTTTCTTTTCTTTGTTTTACTTTGAATTTTTTGTAATAAATGCCAAACTCCATAGACAATTGCTAGAAGTATTGCCATTAAAATAGTTAATTCTATTCCAAGAGTCATATAAGTAAGCAAAATAATTGCAACTCCTGCTAATAAAATAGCAATTTTTATTGAATTATTTGTATTTTTACTTTTTGATTTTGATCTTGTATTAGGACTTTTCTTTCTTTTTATTACTTTTTTTTGCATTTTATATACCTCCGATTAATTCGTCAACTATTTTTAAATAGTCAACTCTTGGTCTATAACCATCTTTTATTAGATAACCATAATTTCTAAAAAAGTCTATTGGAATTGATTTTCTTTCTTCAGTTTCCAAAAATACTTTAAAATTTTTTTCTGGAAGAAGATATGTTTCATTTAATGTAGTAAATCTTACAATTAAAAATGCTATTCCACCATGGTTATATATATTTTCTAGGTGTGTAATTTGGTGCTTATGAATATTTGTTAGAGAAAAAGATGTAGTACTTTTAGTTTCTTTTGCTTCGAAATCTATATATTTTCCTTTATATATTCCATTGTAGTCAGTTGTGGATGGAATTGTAAAAAAAGCTTCCTTAATAATAGTTTTATCACGTGATGGATAATCTACTTTCGTTATTTTTATTGGAGTAGGCTTTTTATAAATATATGCTTTATCTATTTCTCTATAATATTCATTTGAACTATTTAATTCATTTTCTAAAGTCATACCTCTATTTTTGTAACTTTCTTTTTTTAAAAATGAATTTTTTATTTGTGTATTTTTTTTTATTCCGCTTGGATAGTTCAATTGTATCACCTGTTTCTAATTATACTATATTCTTTTTTAATTTACCATAAGTTAGAAAAATTTTATTTGTAATTTTTCTTGTTCTTTTGTCGTTTTTGTTTATTTTTTTTCTATATGTATTATTATGGTATTGGTGATTAAATGAATTATATAGAAATTAGTAAGATTATTAATAAAATGATTGATAATACTAGGTTAGGTATGATAGACTTAAACATAGCCACTTTGAATGGCTTATTAATTGACAAAACTAAGCAATAATGCAATAATATTAGTATAAGGGATTGGTGATAATATGTATCAAAATAAAATTACTCTTATGCCTCAAGATATCCTTGAAAAAGATTTTAAAATAGATACTAGAGGATATCGTTTAAAAGAAGTTGATCAATTTTTAGATATTATTATAGGAGACTATGAACAATTTTTAGAAATTATTAATAACTTAGAGAAAGAAAAAGCAGATTTGCTTGGAGAAATAATGAATCTTAAACAAGAACTTCGTAATTCTCAACTTAGTACGGAAGTTGCTACTAGTAGAGGAACTGGCGAAGTTACTAATGTTGATATATTAAAAAGATTATCTCAACTTGAAAAGATGGTTTATGGTTCAAGAAGTAATAAAAGTAATAGTATTGTTGAAAATGATGATACAGATATAGCAAATGACAATTAATATATAGACAAACGCTGGAGTACTTGATACTCTTGAGGAAAGTCCATGCTCACACATAACTGAGATGTTTGTAGTGTTCGTGCTTAGGGAACAAATAACCTAAGGTAGTTTTACTAACGGCGGAATTTATTTCTAAGTTTTTTGATATGAAGTAAACCGTAAAGTGCCGCAGTGACGATGCTTTGGGAAACCAAAGAGTGAAACGTGGTAAACCCCGCGAGTGAGAAATCCAAAATTGGTAGGAGAGTCCCAACAAAAGAAATGAATGGAGTTGGGGACCAGAAATGGTAGATAAATGTTTGTCGCCTAGAAATAGGAACAGAACATGGCTTATTTATATTTATTGTTAATAAAATGAGGTGTTGTATGAAAGAATTAGGAGAGTATTTAAAAAGAACAAGAATAAGTAATGGTGTAAGTTTAACTGAAGCTTGTGAAGACTTAGAATTTTCAACATCACATTTAGAAAATATAGAAAGTGGTAATGTAAGAGCTTTTAAAGATGTTTATGAGTTAAAAGAAGATATAAAAGTTTATGCTAAATATTTAGGACTTGATTCTGAAAAAGTAATAGATGAATTTAATAACTTTTTATTTCAACATACTTCAAAAATTTCTTTAGATGATATTTTAGCTGCTCAGAAGAAAAAAGAGGAAGATGAAAATGAAAAAAAAGTAAAGTCTCCTTATACAATTGAACATAAAGAAAAAGCAAATTTATGGCCAATTTTTTATGTTATTATAGGTATAGTTGTATTTGCAATTATTGTTTATATAATTGTAAGTAATATCAATAAGATGCCTAATAGAACAGATGAACTTTGTTCTTATAGAGAGGAGAATGTTTTATATGAATTTGCCAAATAGAATTACTATTGCACGTCTTATACTTACTGTTGTAATTATTGTGATGCTTATGATTCCATATTCATTTTTAGGTATTAATGTTCCTACATATGATGTGAATGGAGTTAAAGTAGAACTTACTTATATTATTGCAGGTATAATATTTATTATTGCAAGTTTGACTGATTTTTTAGATGGATATCTTGCTCGTAAATACAATTTAGTAACTGATTTAGGAAAAATGCTTGATGCAATTGCAGACAAAGTTTTAGTAAATCCAATATTAGTAATACTTGCTTGTAATAATTTTATTCCAGCAATTATTCCTGTAATTTATATTACAAGAGATATTATAGTTGATGCAATTAAGATGCAAGCTGCAAGTAAAGGACGTGTTGTTGCAGCAATTAAATCAGGAAAATTAAAAACTGCATGCATGATGATAGGTCTTGTTTTAGTTTTCTTCTATAATATGCCATTTGAATTCATCAATATAAGAGTTGATATTTTCTTGTTAGGATTTGCTTGTGTATTATCTGTTATTAGTTGTATTCAATATTTTGTACTTAATAAAGGATTAATTACAGAATAAATAAATTTAAATAAATTTAGTTTATTAAATCTCTATTTTTGTATAGGGATTTTTTATTTTCTATTTAATTTAATATAAGCAATTTGAATAAAACAATTGTTCGAAAATATGTTGCAATTTAAAAAGATATATTATACAATGAATTTGTAAGTTATTTACGAGGAGGAAAATAAATGGCTGTAAGTAAAGAAGATAAGGATAAGTCTTTAGAAAAAGTATTAAGTGATATAGAAAAACAATTTGGAAAAGGCTCTATTATGAAACTTGGAGATAACAAACATATGAAAGTTGATGTAGTATCAAGTGGATGTCTTTCATTAGATATTGCGTTGGGTGTTGGTGGTTATCCAAAGGGGAGAATTATTGAAATATATGGTCCAGAATCAAGTGGTAAAACTACTTTTGCTCTTCAAGCTATAGCTGAACATCAAAAATTAGGTGGAAGAGCTGCTTTTATAGATGCAGAACACGCACTAGATCCTGTATATGCGGAGAGATTAGGTGTTAATATAGATGAATTACTTTTATCACAACCTGATACTGGAGAACAAGCTTTAGAAATATGCGAGGCTTTAGTAAGAAGTGAGGCTTTAAGTATAGTTGTAATTGATTCTGTTGCTGCACTTGTTCCACAAGCCGAAATTGATGGTGAAATGGGTGATTCACATGTCGGGCTTCAAGCAAGACTTATGTCTCAAGCGTTGAGAAAATTATCTGGAACAATTAATAAGACACAAACAACGTGTATTTTTATAAATCAATTACGTGAAAAAGTTGGTGTTATGTTTGGAAATCCTGAAACAACACCTGGTGGAAGAGCATTAAAGTTTTATGCATCAATTAGATTAGATATAAGAAGAAATGAACAATTAAAAATGGGTGATGGGGTAGTTGGTAATAGAACTACTATAAAAGTTGTAAAAAATAAAGTAGCTCCGCCTTTTAAAACTGCAAGTGTTGATATTATGTATGGAGAAGGTGTTTCTCATGAAGGTGAAATACTTGACTTAGCTGTTGATGCGGGAATTGTTGAGAAAACTGGTGCATGGTATTCTTATGGAACAGAAAAATTAGGTCAAGGGAAAGAAAATGTTAAACTTCTTTTGAAAGATAATTTTGAATTACGTGATGAAATAGAAAAGAAAGTTAGAGAATATTATGATATAGATTTGACAAAAGAAGATGATACTACAAAGAAGAAAAGTATAAAGAAAGCAGATAAAACTGAGGTGTAGTCTTCTTTTTTTTTATGTTTTATGATATATTTGGCTAGGAACTTTTACATATATTTATTGTAGGAGATGATTATATGAAAAAAATAAAAGACTTGATTGATTGTTCTTATGATATTGAAATTACTGGTATAACTGATGACTCAAGACTTGTTGAAAAAGGATATTTATTTGTAGCAACAAAGGGATTTAACGTTGATCATTATGATTATATTGATGATGCTATAAAAAAAGGATGCAGTTTTGTAATTTGCGATAGGAAAATAAATAAAAATATTCCACATCTAGTTGTTGAAAATATAAACGATTTATTTTTTGAGTTATGTAGAAGATTTTATGATTTAGACCTAAATAAATTTAATTTCATAGGAATAACAGGAACTGATGGAAAAACTACAACAGCAACTATCGTCAATAAACTTATTGATGGTTCAGCTTATATTGGTACAAATGGGTTAAGTGTTGATGATAAAACATTTTCCACAAGTAATACAACACCATGTGTTTCAGAACTATATAAAGATTTAAAAATTGTTGAAAAAAACGATTCTTCAACAGTTGTGATGGAAGTGTCAAGTGAGGCACTTTTACATGACAGAGTAAAAGGATTAGAATATAAAATTATTGGGTTTACAAATATTACAGGAGATCATTTAAATGTACATAAAACATTTGAAAATTATGTGAAGTGTAAAATGAAATTACTCGATTTATTAGAAGATGATGGAATTGTAATTGTAAATGGAGATGACAAAATTTTACATGATATTAAATGTAAAAATATGTATACTTTTGGATTTGATAGTGACAATAATTTTGTTATAACTAATGTTGTTTATAATGAAAAAAATACTATTATAACTATTAATGACTCTATTATAATAGATAGTCCATTAGTTGGAAAATATAATGTATATAATGTTGTAATGGCTTACTTAATTGGAAAGTTCTTTGGAGTAGATGATTATTTGCTACTTAATAGAATTAAAGAACTTAGTCCTATCAAAGGTAGATGTGAGTTTTTAGATTTTGGACAAAATTTTGATATCGTTTTAGATTATGCTCATACTACTAATGGTATTAAATGTATTTTAGATACGTTTAGTGATTATGATAATATAATTGTTGTTACAGGATGTGCTGGTGGGCGTGAAAAGACTAAAAGACGCGATATTGGAAAACTAATAATGGACAAAAGTGATATTGCTATTTTTACTATGGATGATCCTAGGTATGAAAATGTTGATGAGATAATTAATCAAATGGTTTTAAATGATACTGATTATATTAGGATAATTGATAGGCGTGAGGCTATAAAATATGCATTATCTATTGCTACGCCTTCAAGTGTTGTACTCATTTTAGGCAAAGGTAGAGATGATTATATGGCTATTAAAGATGAGAAGATTAAATATTGTGACTATGATGTTATATGTGATTTTTATAAAGGAAAGGAGTAATTTCTTGCCTTTTTTCTTTTCCTTGACATCCCTCTAAAATAAAATTACAATAGAATTAGATTAGGTAATTCTAATCTATGAATGGAGGAATATATGAATCATATAGTAATCTCCGTTTTACTTATTATTGTAGGTCTTATTTTAGGCTTAGCTGTATCTTTTATTATTAATTTAATTAGAGGAAATTTAACTAGTAAGAAGCTTGAAGAATTAGTTAATAAAACAAAAAAAGAAATAGAAAAAATGAAAAGAGACGCAGCATTGGAGCAAAAAGAAGAAGCTCATAGATTAAAAATGGATTTAGATAAAGAAATTCGCGAAAAGAAAGAAGAAATCAAGGAAAGCGAAAATAGATTATTACAGCGTGAGGCTAATATGGATAAACGAGATGAGATGTATCAAAAACGTGAATCTGCTTTAGATGAGCGTGAAGATAAGTTAACTGAACGTCAAGAAGAAATCCAAAATGAAAAAAGTAAAGTGGAGGAAATAAAAAAAGAACAATTAGAATTATTAGAAAAAATATCTGGTTTTACTAAAGACAAAGCTCGTGAACTAGTTATGAGTAAAGTAAAAGAAGGTATGAATAAAGAGATTACTGAATATATTAGAGAAAGAGAAAATGAAGCAAGACTTGAAGCAGATGTAAAAGCTCGCGAACTTATAGTTACATCTATGCAAAAGTATGCTGCTGATATAGCAAGTGATCAAACTGTAACTGTTGTTGATTTACCAAATGATGATATGAAAGGTAGATTAATTGGACGTGAAGGAAGAAATATTAGAACAATAGAGGCTGTAACTGGAATTGATTTAATCATTGATGATACACCGGAAGCAGTAGTTTTATCAAGTTTTGATCCACTTAGACGTGAGATTGCGAGAGTTACACTTGAAAGTTTAATTAAAGATGGTAGAATTCATCCAACACGAATTGAAGAGGTTTATGATAAAGTTTGTAAAGATATGAAACAACAAATAATTCAGTATGGACAAGATACATTATTTGAATTAGGTCTTACAAAGTTTGATCCTGAACTTATTGAGATATTAGGAAAATTACATTTTAGAACAAGTTTTGGTCAAAATGCACTTCAACATTCTAAAGAAGTTGCAGAACTTTCTGGATTACTTGCGGGTGAGTTAGGTGAAAATGTAACACTTGCTAAGAGAGCAGGATTGCTTCATGATATTGGAAAAGCAATTGACCATGAGATTGAAGGTAGTCATGTTGAAATAGGTGTCGATATTGCTAAGAAATTCCATGAAAATGATATTGTTATAAATGCAATAGCATCTCATCATGGAGATACTGTAGCAACTAGTGTTATTTCATCTATTGTTGCTATAGCAGATGCTTTATCAGCAAGTAGACCTGGTGCTAGAAATGATAGTTTAGAAAATTATATTAAGAGATTGTCACAACTTGAAGAAGTTGGTAATCGAATAAAGGGCGTTGAAAAGACATATGCACTTCAAGCAGGTAGAGAACTTCGTGTAGTTGTAAAACCAGAAGAAGTAGATGATTTAGAAGCACATAGAATTGCTAGAGAAGTAAAAGAAAGTATTGAGGCAAATTTAAAATATCCTGGTACAATAAAAATTACAGTAATTCGTGAAACAAGAGCACAAGAAGAAGCAAAATAGCTTCTTTTTTCTTTGTAAATAAAAAAATACCTAATAATAAGTTAGGAGGTGTTAATATAGAACACAATATAAATTTTTATTGGCTTGTTGGAAAATTTATTAATTTTAATAAGAATAAATGTTTAAATATAATTGAAAAGGTATCTGATTATTTAAGTTATTATTATGGAGATAGTTATAATTATTCATATCAAAATATTATTTATATGAAAAAAATGTATTTATATTTTCCAATATATGATAAGAGATTTGAAAAGTTATCTTGGAAATATTATATAGAGTTATTTAAATTAAATAATAAAGAAATATTATATTTTTATTTTAAAATATCTTTATTTTGTAATCTTGATTTTTTTGATTTTAAAAATATGATTACTAGTCAAATATATTTTAGAATATAAAAAAAGAGATGTTTAATATCACTTAGTTTATTTTTCATCTCTTTTTATATCTAATATTACAGGTAGAATAATTGGTTTTCTTCCTGTTAAGTTGTTTATATAAGGATATAGCGTTTCTGTTATATCATTTTTTAGTGTTGCGAACGTTGATTTTGGATTTGCAAGAGCAGAAGTAATTGTTTGTTCTGCTTTATTTTCTATCTTATGAATTAATTCTTCATTTTCATTTACTAAGATAAATCCTCTTGTAGTTATATTTGGTGTAATTAATAATTGACGTTTTTTCATATCAACATTTACAATTACAACAAGTATTCCATCATTAGCCATTATTTTTCTATCTTTTATAACAGCACTTCCTATTTCTCCAATTCTATTTCCATCAACATAAATATCAGCGCCTGGTTTACTTTCAGATTTTGTTAATACATGGTTCTTTAAAGTTAGAGTATCACCATTTTTTAATATAAATGTATTTTCTTTTGGGATTCCGCAATTAATACCAATATTTGCTTGTTTCTTTAACATTCTGTAATCTCCATGGAATGGCATTAAATATTTTGGATTTATTAATCTAAACATTAATTTTATTTCTTCTTCATTAGCATGTCCTGATGTATGTAGATCTGCTAGTACATTGTTTGTATAAACTTTAACTCCTTTTAGGTAAAGTTTGTTTATAGTTTTAGAAATACTTAATGCATTTCCTGGAATTGCAGATGATGAGAATATTACAACGTCATCTGGTCTTAATTTTATTTGCTTATGAGTTCCATTTGAAATTCTTGATAGTGCTGCAAGTGGTTCTCCTTGACTTCCAGTACAAAGTATAGTTACTTCATTTGGTTTTAAGTTGTTAGCTTCTTCTGGAGATATTAGTAGTTCTTTATGATCAATATAACCTGTATTTAAGGAAATATTGATATTATTCTCCATACTTCTACCAAAAATACATATTTTTCTATTGTGCTTAAAACATGTTTCAAATATATGTTTTACACGATAAATGTTTGATGCAAATGTTGCGATAATAATTCTATTATTTTTACATTTATCAAACATCTCATTTAATGTTTCATCAACAACTGATTCACTATTTGAAAAACCTTCGTTTAATGCATTTGTTGAGTCACTTATTAAAACGTCTACACCATCTTTTCCAAGAGTAGCCATTTTATATAAATCAGCCATTGGTCCAATTGGTGTTAAATCAAATTTGTAATCTCCTGTTGTTACAATTCTTCCATCTGGTGTAGTAATACTTATTCCATGTGAATCTGGAATAGAGTGAGTTACTCTAAAAAATTCTATTTCTATATCTTTAAATTTAAGTTTAGTTTGGTCAGTATAAGCAATTAAATTATCATATCTTATATTTCTATCTTGTAATTTTACCGCAATTAACTCTTTTGCATGTTGTGGAGCATATACTGCAGGAATATTAATACTTTGTAGTAAAAATGGAATTCCTCCTATATGGTCTTCATGTCCATGAGTAATCAATAAAGCTTTAATTTTGTCTTCATTTTCTTTTAAAAAAGTAAAATCTGGTAAAATGTAATCGACTCCCATAATTTCACTATCAGGGAATCTTACTCCGGCATCAATAATAACAATTGCGTCATTATGCATTATACAATACATATTTTTTCCGACTTCTCCTAAACCACCTAAAACAACTATTTTTGTTCCGTTGGTTTCTTTATTATTCATAATTTCTCCTTTCATTAATAAGTTTTATAAAGAACTAACTATGAAATTATACTATATTTTTTTTATTTTGTCTATGTCTTCAATTTATTTTGAAAATATATTTTTTTGTGATATAATTTACTTCCGCAAAAAAGGAGAAGGAGGAGTTTTATGGAATTAGAGTTTATTATTAGAATAGGGGTATGTTTATTTTTAAGTATTTTAATAGGTAGTGAGAGACAATATAGAAATGGAGTAGTTGGTCTTAGAACTAATGTACTTGTTGCGATAGGATCATTTATGTTCAATTATGTTACATTTGGAGTAAGTGGAAATCATGATTTTACAAGAATGGGTGCTGGTATTGTTTCGGGTATTGGATTTCTTGGAGCAGGAATAATTATTCAAGAAAATAATAGAGTCAAAGGACTTAATACGGCTGCGACGTTATGGGTGTTTCAGCAATAGGAGTTTTATCATCTTCAGGTATGCTTTTTGAAGCTAGTGTTGGAACATTTTTAGTTTTATTTTCAAATATTATACTTAGACTTATTTCTTTCTTTGTAATGGATAAAATTAAGAAGAAATCAAAAGAAAAATGTATTTTAAGAGTATCATGTACTAGAGCAATAGAAGGAAGTATTTGTCAGACTTTATCAAGGTATATAGAACAACATAACTTAGACTTAGTTAGAATGGATAAGGATGAAGTAACAAAATCTGAAGTAAAACTTGTTGTAACTATTATTACGTCTAGACCAGAAGAAGTTGATAATCTTGTAAAAGGATTAAGTGCTGAGGTTGCGTTACTTCGCTTTCTTGGAAACATAGTAAATATTATCAATCAGATAATGAAGATGGTACTTCAGAAGAATAAATGTTTATGCTATAATATTTAAGAGGTGATAGAATGGGACTTTTTAATAAGATTAAAAATATGTTCAATGGAACAGACAACAGTGATAAAAAAGGTTCTGAAAAACAAGAAGTTGTAGAAAATAGTACAGCGAAAATTAGTGAAGAAAATAATATTAAAGTTTATGAGAAAGGATTAACTAAATCTAGAAAAGGATTTGTATCTCGTCTTGCGGATTTGACAAATAAATATAGTAAAATAACTGATGAATATTTTGATGAATTAGAAGAGATACTTATTATGGCTGATATTGGAATAAATACAGTTATGGAGTTTATTGATAGATTAAGAGATAGAGTTCGTCATGAAAATATTACAGATCCTAGTGAATTAAAAGAAATTATAGTTGATGAGTTATTTATAATTTATGTTAATGATGAAGTATTAAGTAATAAAATTAAGTTTAATGAAAATGGGCCAACTGTAATTTTATTTGTTGGAGTAAATGGAGTAGGAAAGACTACTACTATTGGTAAGCTTGCAAATAAATTTAAAGATGATGGAAAAAAGGTGTTATTAGTTGGAGCAGATACATTTAGAGCAGGTGCTGTTGAACAGTTAAAAGAATGGAGTACTAAAATTGGTGTAGGTTTCTTTGGAAAAGAAAATAGTGATCCTGCAAGTGTTGTATTTGATGGCCTTGTTAAATCAAAAGAAGAGGAATACGATATTGTTTTGGTTGATACTGCTGGTAGACTTCAAAACAAAGTTAATCTTATGAAAGAACTTGAGAAAATTAATAAAGTAATTGACAACCAAATTGAGGGAGGAGCAACAGAAACACTTCTTGTTGTAGATGCAACAACTGGTCAAAATGGAATTAGTCAGGCTAAAGCATTTAAAGAAATAACAAATATAACAGGAATTGTTCTTACTAAACTAGATGGAACTGCTAAAGGTGGAATAGTACTAGCAATAAAGGAAAGCGTTGGAATACCAGTTAAATATATTGGCCTTGGAGAGACAAAAGACGATTTACAAGTGTTTGATATAGAAAAATATATTTATGGTCTATTTAAGGATATGATGTAGTTGAAAAAGATAAGTAAAATAAATGAATATAATATTTTATATGTAAATATACAAGCAATACTTACTATATGTACATGTGTTTTATTAGTAATATATTTTTTTAATAATAAAGCATTATGGTTACTTGAAATATTTGGAGGATTAACACTTTTAATGATGTCATTTAATAACTATATTATTTATAGAAAGGGTAAATTTACAGTAGTTTATTTAGTTATTGGTATAATTACTATTATTTTTGGAATTGTAAATTTAATGGGTATTCTATATGCATGATGTAATATATTTTAATGAATTATACGATATTTATGGAAAACTTCTAACTGAAAAGCAAAGAGAATATTTTGAAGATTATTATTTTAATAATTTAAGTTTTTCAGAGATGGCAGAAAATTACAATGTTAGTAGAAATGCTATATTTAAGCAAATACATATTGTTACTGATAAGTTAGAAGAATATGAAAGTATTCTTCATTTAAGAGAAAAAAATGTAAAAATAAAAGACAAAATAAAAAATATTTCAAGTGATTTAAGGAATGAAATAGAAGATATATTAGATAATTAATATGTCTTTTTTTCTTGTAAAATATTACTTTTAAATGTATAATTTTAATTATGATAGGGTATCTGTACTAAGAATGAAAGAGGGAATTAATATGTTTGATAAGATTACGTATATTAGTAATGATGGCTGTGATATTAAATTACTTGAAAATGCCGAATTAACTACTAATTTAATGAATTTACATTTGGTGTTTGAAGATGAAAATAAAAAAGTTTTGGGAGAAGTAGATGATTTAAAGGGAGATATTGTAAAAGCAAGATTTTTAGGAGAAATCGTTGGCAATAGATTAGTTGGTGGTACTATTCGTAAACCTAATTTGGATGCTAAGATAAGAGTTATTGATAGATCTGAAATTCCTATGATAACAGGAACTGATACTAATGGATTTATGGAACTTGGAGTAAGTCCTTTATATGATGATTTTCCAATATACTTGGATGTAAATAATTTCTTTAGTAATCACTTTGCAATATTTGGTAATACTGGTTCAGGTAAATCTTGTGGTGTTACTAGATTGTTTCAAAATATGTTTCATGATCAAAGATTAAATCCATATAAGGCAAATATCTTTATTTTTGATTCTTCTGGTGAATATTATAATGCATTTAATACATTAAATAGTATTAATGGTAATTATAATTACAGATATATTAGTACTAATGAAGTAGATGGTTTAGGTGAAAAGTTAAGACTTCCAATTTACTTATTAAATAAAGATGATTTAGCATTACTTTTGCAATGTACTTCACATTCACAATTACCTATAATTGAAAGAATGCTTAAACTTGCTTTGGTATTTAGTCAAAATGATGTTGATTCAAATGCTTATAAGAATCATTTAATCGCTAAGGCTATAATGACTATTTTATATACAAATGAAACTGCTCCAAATAAAAGAAATGAAATTTTCTCAATACTTGGAAGTTGTTCTACTGATGAGTTTAATCTAGAAGCTCCTGTACAAGGAATTGGTTATGTACGCAAATTTAGAGAATGTTTCTTAATTGATAATTCTGGTAATTTTACTGAAAGTGTATTACTTACTGAGTATGTTACTTCATTTATAAAAGAAGAATATGATAATTATGAACCTCATGCTGGGGTATTTTATGATTTAGATACTTTAGAGAAGGCACTAAACTTTACATTAATTAGTGAAGGATGGCTTAGAAACACTCAAACTTATGGTGATGCAGTCACTATTAGAGTTAGACTTCATTCATTAATAGTTGGTGATAATGCTAAATACTTTGATGTAAAAGATTATGTTTCGCTTGAGACTTTCTTATCTAGTTTATTAATTGATAATGGTAAGAAATATCAAATAGTTAATATAAACTTAAATGATATTGATGATGATTTTGCTAAAGTATTAACAAAAATTTATTCTAGACTTATTTTTGATTTTTCTAAGGGATTAAAAAATAGAGGTAGTATTCCTTTCCATATAGTTCTTGAAGAAGCACATAGATATATTCAAGATGATAGAGATAGATTTTTATTTGGTTATAATATATTTGAAAGAATTGCTAAAGAAGGACGTAAGTATGGTGTGATTCTTGGACTTATTTCACAAAGACCAGTTGAAATATCAGATACAGTTATTTCTCAATGTACTAATTTCTTAATATTTAAGATAAACCATCCAGTTGATGTTGAATATATTCGTAAGATGGTTCCTAATATTACTGATGAAATTGTTGAAAAACAAAAGTCTTTGCAATCTGGTACTTGTTTAGGATTTGGTCTTGGTTTTAAAATACCTTTAATTGTTAAGATGAAGATGCCTAATCCATCACCTTTATCTAGTAACTGTGATGTTGTTAGAATTTGGGGTGGAGGAAGTTCTAGTATTCCAACTGATGTTAGTCAACCAGTAAGTTCTATTCCATATATGAACGAACCAACAGTTTCTGCATCAGCAATTAATACTATTATTCCTGATGGAGTAAGAAATAGTAGTGAAGAACACAATCCAGCTCTTGATTTTGTTAGTCCTGTTGAAAATAAGGCTGAAGTAGAAAATACACAGGTAAGTCAAAATACATTTGTAACTGGAGGCGTTTCAGATAATAGTACTGTAGAAGATAATTCTCTACATAATCCTTCTCTTGACTTTGTTAATCAAAGTATAACTAATAATGTTCAAACACCTAGTTCTATTGATACATCTGTTCCTAATGAAGAACATAATCCAGCATTAGATTTTATGAATAATACTTCTAATAGTTTAAATATAAATCAAAGTTCTAGTACAAGTGGTTTAAGTATTCCTGAAATTATTCCAGATAATAGTGCTGTACCGGTAAGTAATGATATTTCTAATACTCCTCTTGATTTAAGTGGACCAGCACCTGAGGAACCAACACTTATTGTACCTGGTTCTAATATTAATAGTGAAAATAATGTTATAACTCCAAATAATATTAGTGCTGATACACCATCGTTAATTTTAGATGATAATGATGAAGAAGAAACTGGAACTGATTTTGCTTAAAATAGTGTGTGAACACTATTTTTTCTTTGTGCTATTTATGTTTCTTTGCTATAATAAGTTTGGGTGATAATATGTTTGAGACATTAGGTGATAGATTACAAAATGCACTTCATAAAATAAAAGGATATGGAAAGATTACAGAAGATAATATTTCTGATATGATGCGTGAAATTAGACTTGCATTATTAGAAGCAGATGTTAACTATAAAGTAGTTAAAGAATTTACTAATATAGTTAAAGAAAAAGCTTTAGGTGAAGAAGTAGCTTCTAGTATTAATCCAGGGGATTTATTTGTAAAAATTGTAAAAGATGAGTTAACAGAGCTTCTTGGTGGAGAAAGTAAACCACTAAATACTGATGGAAATCCAGCAATTCTTATGCTTGTTGGTTTACAAGGTTCTGGTAAAACAACTACTTGCGGTAAACTTGCTAATTTTTTAAGAAAGAAACATAGTAAGAAACCATTACTTGTAGCATGTGATGTTTATCGTCCAGCAGCAATTGACCAATTAAAGCAATTGGGAAAAGAACTTAATATAGAGGTTTATGATGAGGGTAAAAATGATCCTGTCGAGATTTCTAAGAATGCTATTTTATATGCTAAAGAGAATAAGTTTGATTATGTATTAATTGATACTGCTGGTAGACTTCATGTAGACGAAGAGTTAATGGATGAACTTGAAAATATTAGGAATGAAGTTAATCCTCAAGAAATATTATTAGTAATAGATTCTATGATGGGTCAAGATGCTATTAATGTTATTACTGGATTTAATGATAAACTTCCACTTACTGGTGTTGTTCTTACTAAGTTAGATGGTGATACTAGAGGTGGTGTTGCTTTATCAGTTAGACATTTAACTAATGTTCCTATTAAGTTTATTGGTACAAGTGAAAAACTAGATGGGCTTGATTCTTTTGATCCAGAACGTATGGCTGGACGTATTTTGGGAATGGGTGATATTATTTCTTTAGTCGAAAAAGCAACTGAATCAATAGATGAAAAAGAGGCAGAAAAGACTGCAAATAAGATGATGCAAGGAAAGTTTGATTTAGAAGATTTTTTATCAACAATGAAACAAATAAAAAAATTAGGACCACTTGAAAATTTAATTAAGCTTATTCCTGGAGCAAAGAAGATGGGACTTAATAATGTTAAAGTTGATCCAAAGCAAATGGCTCATGTAGAAGCTATAGTTTTATCAATGACACCAAAAGAAAGAAGACATCCAGAAATTATTAAAGCAAGTAGAAAAACAAGAATTGCAGCTGGGTCTGGTACTTCAGTACAAGAAGTTAATAAACTATTACAACAGTTTGATCAGATGAAAAAGATGATGAAACAAGTAACTAATGGTAACATGAAATTACCATTTTAAGGAGATTTATGAATATAAGAGAATTTAGTAGTAAAGAATTAAAAGATAATAAAAATGGTGTAGAGTCACTAATAAATTTATATGATAATTCTGGTAATTGCGATATGAATGGTTATTTAGGTGATTCAGTAGATACTATATCTTTTGATAAATATGGTTTACTTGAATTTAGTTCTCATAAAAAAATTAATCATTTAGATGTTTATTCAAAAGGAACAATATTAGATTCTGGAATAATTATTGGGCAAGTTCAAGATAGTGGAATAAAATCAATTAATCAAATGTATGCTTGGAATAAAGACTGCACAGAGTATACTTATATAATATTTGACTCATTTGATGCTTTAAAAAAATGCTATCAACAGGCTAAGAAATATGAAGTAGATTTTACAAGTGGAAATATTTCTTCATTATTTTCAAAGTTAGGTATATCTTTTGATAGTGTTTGTCAAATATTGTTAAATCAACGTATTGATGATTTGAATTTAATGTTTAATAGTAGTGATAATAATATTGTTTCTTATAAAAGCCTATAATGGGCTTTTTTAGTGGATTAAATTCATTGTTTACATAATATATTTTAGGAGGTATAAAATGTATAATAATGAATTTTTACAAAATATGAATATGGAAAATATTGTAGATGGTAATAATAATTATATTAATAATGATATGAATGTAGATGTTAATGTGAATAATAATGGTATGAATGGAGTTATGCAACAACCAATAGGTGAAGGAGTACAAGAAAAGGTAGTTCATAGAACTTTTGTGCATGAGGTACCACATGTTTACTTCAATATGTAAGACTATTAGTAGTCTTTTTTTTCTTTTTATGCATATTTTTTATTAGGTGATTTAATGAAACATAATATTAATTTAATATTTAATGAAAAAAAAGATTTAGAAGAAATTATTTCTTCAATAATTGTTAGAGAATATTTGAAAAAATATGAAGTTTAATGTAGGAATATATATTAGATTATCAAAAGAAGATAAGGATAATATTGTTAGTGAGAGTGTAAAAAATCAAAAGAGTTTACTTAGTCAATATGTAAAAGAAAATAATTTAAATGTATTTGATTTTTATATTGATGATGGTTATTCTGGTACAAATTTTAATAGACCTGAGTTTAAGAGATTAATAAGTGATATTGAATTAAAGAAAGTTAATATGGTTATCACAAAAGATATGTCTAGACTTGGAAGAGATTATATTGAAACTTGTAATTTAATTGAGAAGTACTTTCCAACTAATGGTGTAAGATATGTTGCTATTACTGATAATATTGATACTTATTTAGATAACACTAATAATGAAATGACACCATTTAAAGCAATAATAAATGACTATTATGCGAGAGATATTTCAAAGAAAATTAGAAGTAGTTTACTTGCTAAGAAAAAAGAAGGTAAATGGGTAAGTGGTAGATGTCCATTTGGTTATGAAATAGACGTAAAAAATAAGAATCACTTAGTTATTAATAATGAAAAGGCAATTATTGTAAAGGAAATTTATGAAATGTTTCTTAAAGGTATAAGTTTTTATGGTATTACTAAAATATTAAATGAAAATGATATAAAGACACCATCTGAATATTATGAATTTAATTGGAATAAATATTATAAATTAAAAAAGAAATGGAATACAAAAACTATAAAAGATATATTAACTAATGAAATTTATATAGGAAATTTAGTACAAAATAAAAGAAATAAAATTAATTATAAAATTAATAAAGTTATATATAATTCAAGAGATAAATTTATTATTGTAGAAAATACACATGATGCAATTATTGATAAAGATACATTTTATCGTGTCCAAGAATTATTACCTAAAAGTAAGAATAGATATGATAAGATAGAAAAACATTTATTGGATGGATTATTCTATTGTGGAGATTGTCATAGTAGAATACTTATTAATTCTAGAAGAAAAAAAGATGGTAAGTGTTATATTATATGTAGTGGGTATAGAAAGAATAAAAACTGTACAGTGCATTCTAATAATTATGATAAATTAGAAAAAAATATTATTGATAATTTATATAATCTTATAAATGATAGTGTAAATATTAATAAAATTAAAGAAAAAGTAATTTTAAAAATAAATTCTTTAAAAAAATGTGATTGTGTTTTTAATAAAAAAAATATTGATAAAGAAATATTAATATTAAAAGATAATTTAGATAGGATTTATTTAGATAAAATTAATAATTTAATAGATGATTCACAGTATAAAAGATTAAAAGATAAAATATTAAATAGAATAACTTTTTATGAAAATAAATTGATTAAATGTAATTATACAAATGATGATATTTATTGTGATATAGATAATTATCTTAGTAAAGTATTTGACAATTTTGTTATTTCTAGAGAATTAGTACTTGAAGTTATTGATAAGATATATGTATATGAAGATAAAAGAGTTGACATTGTTTTAAATATTAGGAATGTAAATACTTAATAAAATTAATTCGCATTTCTTTTTTTGTGCTATAATTTTTATGATAAGAGGGTAATAATATGATTCAATTATTTGATATAAAAAAAGCTAAAAAAGATTTAAAAACTAGAGATAATGAAATATTAAAGAAGTATTTAGATTTATCTAATAAAGATGTTGGTGAAGTACTTTCAATATGTAATAGTAGTGAGACTGGTCTTAATCAAAAAGAAGTTAAAAGTAGGCTTTTAGAGAATGGAAAGAATGTTGTTGTTAAAGAAGATAATAAGAGTCCATTATATTTTCTTTTTATGTCATTTAAAGATGAATTTATTATAATTCTATTAGTTCTAGCTTTAATTAACTTTCTTTTAGGAGACAAGTTAGGTTCTTTAATTATTGTTGTTATTGCAATTATTAGTGTTTTGATTAGATTTTTTCAAGATTATTCAGTTTATAAATTTAATAAGAAATTAAAAAGTAGTATATATTCAACAGTTAATGTATTTAGAAATGGTGAAGAAAAAGAAGTTAGGGTAGATGAAGTTGTAGTTGGTGATATTATTAGACTTAATGCAGGTACTATAATACCAGCTGATTTAAGAGTAATTGATTCTAAAGACTTATTTCTTAATCAATCTGTTTTTACAGGAGAGAGTGTTTTAATTGAAAAAGTTACTAATAGCAAGTGTGATGCTAAAGAAATATTTAGTATAGATAATATTTGTCTTATGGGAACATCTGTTGTTAGTGGACGTGGAAGTGGAGTGGTAATTTCTACTGGATTTGATACTTATCTTGGACATGTCGGAAGTGAGGTAAATACAAAGGAAGAGATTACTAATTTTGATAAAGGTATTAAAAATATTTCTAAGTTACTAATTAAATATATGATAGGTGTATGTTTAGTTGTTATTATAATTGATGGTGTTATTAAACAAAATATTAGTGAAGCTTTACTATTTGCTTTAAGTGTTGCGGTTGGTATTACTCCTAGTATGTTGCCAATGATTCTTAATGTTAATTTGACTAAAGGTAGTAGAAGTCTTGCGAGTAAGAAAACTTTAGTAAAGAAAATTGAATCTATTCAAAACTTAGGAGCAATTGATATACTTTGTACTGATAAAACTGGTACTCTTACAGAGAATAAGATTACGCTACAAAAATATATTGATGCAGAAGGTATGGAAAATGATGAGATTTTGGAGTATGCTTTTTTAAATAGTTATTATAGTACTGGTATTAAGAATTTAATTGATAAAGCAATTATTGTTTATGGAAGAGATCATGATATTTTAAGCAAGATAGAGAAGTATGAAAAGGTGGATGAGATTCCATTTGATTATACTAGAAAGAAACAGAGTGTTGTGGTTAGAAATAAATCTTCTTATAGAATGATTACTAAAGGTGCTTTAGAGGAGATTATTAATGATTGTTCAAATGCTTTTATTAAGAAAAAAAGTGTTCCTATTACAAAAGAAATAAAAGGAAAAATAAAAGATAAGGCAATTGAACTTGCTAATCAAGGAATGCAAGTAATTGCTCTTGCTGAGAAGAGGAGTTATCCTGGAAAAGAAAAATTTAGTTCTTCTTGTGAGAAAGATATGGTATTTGTTGGATTTGTTGGATTCTTAGATCCTGCTAAGAAAGATGTTAAGAAGACTTTATCTGATTTATCTAAGATTGGTGTTAGAACGAAGATTTTAACAGGAGATAACCCTTATGCTACTAAGAATATTTGTAATTTAGTTGGTCTTAATGGTGATGATATTCTTCTTGGTAGTGATATTGATAAGATGAGTGATGATGAGTTAAGCAAAAAGATTGAAGAAATTGATGTGTTTGCTAGAATGAATCCCCTTCAAAAAGAAAGAATTGTTTCCTTATATCGTGAAGCTGGTCATGTTGTTGGATATATGGGTGATGGCGTAAACGATGCACCTTCTCTTAGTAAGGCTGATGTTGGGATTTCAGTTAACAGTGCTACTTCAATTGCTAAAGAAGCAAGTGATATAATTATTTTAAAACAGAGTTTAAGAGTTATTTATGATGGAGTAATTGAGGGTAGAAAAGTATATGGAAATATAATTAAATATATGAAGATGGCTTTGAGTGCTGATTTTGGAGATGTATTTAGTATAATGATTGCAAGTGTATTTTTACCATTTTTACCATTACTTCCAATACAAATGTTATTACAAGATTTTATTTATGATTTCTCTCAAATAGGTATTCCATATGATAATGTAGATGAAGAATTTTTAAAGAATCCTAAGAAGTGGGATACTAAAGGTATATCTAGATTTATGAAAGTAATGGGTATAACTAGTTCATTAATAGATGTTATTTCATTTATAATTTTCTGGTTTATATTTAAGTATAATTCAGTAAATATGCAATCTTATTTTCAAACTGCTTGGTTTGTAACTTGTCTTGCTACTGAACTTATGATTATTTATAATGTTCGTACGTCTAAGAAGCCATTTATTGAATCAAATGCTAGTAAAAAGTTAAATTTATTAACAATATTTTCTTTAGTACTTACAATTATTTGCCCTTTAGTATTATATAGAATTGAATCATTTCATTTTGTAGTATTACCAATAGGATTCTATTTCTACTTAGTATTATTAATTCTTTTATATTTTATAGTTGTTTCGTTTATAAAGAAAGCATATATTAAGAAGTATAATGAATGGTTGTAGTATTTTTAGTTTATAAATTATTATTAAGGTGTCTAGTGTGTAGATGCCTTTTTGTGTGGTATAATTTAGTTAGCTTATAGGTGATTATATGGAAATTATTAAAAGTTTTATTGATAGTTTTATAAATTTATATAAAAGTAGTCCTGGATTGGTAATATCTGCATTTGTTGTAGGGATACTCGCATTATTATTAGATTTATATTATCCAAAGTTTAGAGGATTTATGGGAGAGTTTTGGGGAAAATTAGAACTTTCTAAATTACCTAAAGATTCATATATTGTTTTAAATGACATTATGATAAAAGACGACAATGGTACTCATCAAATAGACCATTTAGTTTTATCAAAATTTGGTATTTTTGTTATTGAAATGAAAAATTATTATGGTTTAATTAAAGGAAAAGAGTTTGATAATAAATGGTGTCAATATTTAGGTAAAAATAAGAGTTATTTTATAAATCCAATTCATCAGAATTATGGTCATATTAAGGCTTTATCTAATTTGCTTAAAATAGATGAGAAAAATTTTATATCAATTGTATGTTTTTCTAATCAAGCAAAGTTAGCAGTTAATTGTAATACAGTTGTTATTCAACTTGATTATTTAAAAAGCAAAATTGTTAGTTTTAATGATTTACTTATTAATGAAGATATAAGTAAATTATCAAATAAGGTATTGTTAAATAATATTGAAGATAGAAATCTTAGAAAGAGACATGTTCGAGATATTCGTACTAAAATTAGTAATGAAAATGAGTTAGCTCAGAATATGATTTGCCCTAGGTGTGGTAGTAAACTTATTGAACGCAATGGAAGATATGGAAAATTTATTGGATGTTCAAGTTATCCTAGATGTAAATATATTAAAAGATAGTAAGTATTACATAATGAAGTAAACACATGTTTGTCCTATACATACTCGTATAATTAATCATCATGTTTATAAACATACTTATCGTCCACAATATACATGTTCTGAAGAAAATGTATGTAGTAATGTTCAATGTGGTTCATGTTGTCAATTTAGATAATTAAAATTTCTTTGTAAATTAAAGTGTCTAATTATGTCTCTTTACTTGTAATTTAATTTAGTTAGTTTTATTCTTAAAGTAGGGAGTGTGATACGAATGATATATCCATCTATAGATAAATTGCTTAACATCGTAGACTCTAAATATGAACTTGTTCATATAGCTGCTAGGAGAAGTAAACAAATTTCCAGAGAAGGATATTTACAAAAGCCTGAATCCGAGTATAAGAGTAAAAAGAATATTGGAAGGGCCCTTGAAGAAGTTGCAGAAGGACTTATAGAGGTAAAGAAAAGAGAAAAGTAATTTTCTCTTTTTTATATTTTTTGGTATAATTTATATAGGTGATTATATGAAAATAATTAAGTATAAAAAAGGAACTAAAGGACTTTATAAAGTAGAACTAGAGGATGGAAGAGTTTTATCTTTATATGAAGATGTTATTTTAAAATTTGAGTTACTTTTAAAAAAAGAAATATTTGAAGAAGAATTTGATTCTATAAATAAATATAATTTAGAATGTGATGTATATTATGTAGCTTTAAATAGTATTAAGAATAGATTTAGAAGTATTTATGAGTTAAGTGAATTACTTAAAAAGAAAGAATATCCTGAAGAATATATTGATACTGCTATTAGTAAACTTATAAAACAAGGATATTTAAATGATAGAGTGTTTGCAAAAAGTTATATTAATAATCAAATGTTAACTACCAATAAGGGACCTCTTAGGATTGGAGGAGATTTACTTGATAAAAAAATAGATTTAAATATAATAAATGAAGAAATCGAAATATTTAGCGAGGAAGAGCAAAAGTTAAAAATAGAAAAATTAATTAGTAAGGGATTGAAAACAAATAGAAGTAGAGGAAGTTTTGCATTAAAACAAAAGATTTGTAATGATATTAAATTACTTGGATATGACTCTTCAATTGTTGGTAGTGTAGTTAGTAAGTTTGATTTTGAAGTCAACCAAGATATTGCTAAGAAAGAATATAATAAGTTATATAAACGCTTAAGTAGAAAGTATTCTGGTAGTGAATTAAAAAATAAGATTAGACAAGGTCTATATCAAAAAGGTTTAAGTTACAAAGAAGAATAAAAAAAGAATTCATCAATTGTGAATTCTTTTTAGTTTTTATTATGAAGCAGATGATGTACTAGATGAAGATGATTCTGCTTGTTTCTTTGCTTGTTCCATTAAGTTTTTCATGTAATCTTCATATGCTTTCTTTAAAGTATCATCATTCCATTTAACTTTATTTTCTTCTCTAATATTCATTAATGTTTCATAATATATTGTAGAACTAGAGTCTAATTTTTCAGTTGTTAATTTGTCTTTAATATCTTTTTTTACTTTAGATAATTTTGGTTTATCTTTTTCACCAGTTTTTAAAATTATATGATATCCATAATTTGTTTTTACTGGTTCTTTAGTATATTCATCTACTTTTAGTTCTTTAACAGCATTACTAAATTCTTCTACCATATCATCTAAATCAAAGTATCCTAAATCTCCGCCTTTAGATGCTGTTGCTGAATCTTTAGAGTATTTTTTTGCTAACTTAGAAAATTCTTTTCCATCTTTTAATTCAGAAATAATTTTTTCAGCTTTCTTTTTAGCTTTTTCTTCAGCTTTTGTTTTTTCTTCATCAGTTGCTTTTGAGTCAACATCAGGAGTTATCAAAATATGACTTGCTTTTACTTGACCATAAGTATTTTCATTATAATATTTTTTAATTTCATCATCTTTAAGATTTTTATTAATATATTCTTTTACTGCTTTATTTCTTTTATACTCTAGTCTTAATGAATCTTCAAGTTCACTTTCTGAACTTACTCCAAAGTAGCTTTGTAAAACGCTTTTATAAGTAGATTCATTACTACCATAATATTGTTTTATTTGATCAATTTGTTTTTTTACTGATTCATCTTCTTCACTGTCAGTTTTATATTTCTTTTCTAAAATACTTTTATCAATCATATTTACTAATTTAGAAATATTATCTTTTTTAATTTCATTATAATATTCTGTTGCTGTGAACTTATCATTATTAGTAGATACTGCTACTTTAGCACCATTTTTTATTTCTATTTCTTTTCCACAACCTGTTGTTATTAATGTTATTGTTAATAATAAACTTAAAAACATTAACATATTTTTCTTTTTCATTTTATTATTCCTCCTATACATATAAATAATAACAAATATTCAATTTTAGTGCAATAAATATGGAATAATAAGCACATATTTTTAAGTTTGTAATAGAATATCATGAAAGCAATAAAAAGGAGGAAAGAATATGACTAATTGTGGATCGTCAACAGGTTCTGCTATTATACTTGTTCTATTTATACTTTTAATCATTATTTTAGGTGCTTATATCTAGGGAGGTGAAGTAGATGGCTTGTCAAAATAGTAATAGTACTACACCTTGTACAAATACAAATAAAGGAAATAATGGTTATTTAATAATTATTATTTTATATATTTTATTAGCAATTATTATAGGTGGTACTTTATTTTATTAAAAAATACCAAGAGATTTATTCTTGGTATTTATTTTGTATATTCATATTTTATATCTGTATATTTTTTTACGTCTTTATTGTCTTTTAGTATTTCATTAATTATATTAATGTTATTTGTATTTGTAATGAAATCTTCCTTTATATTTGATAGTTTTAATGATGTAGTAATATCATTTTTGTTAATAAATGTAAATTCATAATACTTTGGAGTTATATTGTTACTAAGTAGATTATTAATATTTTTAATTATTTCATTTGTTATTGTATAACTATCAAAACTATTTATTGTTATTTCTTTTTCTATGTAATAAAATTTTAAATTTAAAAGATTATTTTCATTTATTATTTTATCTTGTACTTGTGAGTTATAATTATCTAGTGTACTTATAAAGTTAATTTTATAAGTATCTTTAGTTTTACTATTAATTTCTTTAGTCATCTTATTATTTAGATTATTTAGTAATGATTTACCTTCTAAATAATCTTCTTTATATGTATCAGTTATTTTCCCATTTTTATATGTTAAATAAAAGTATAAGTTTTTGTTCTTTTTAGAGGTTATTTTCATTTTATATGTAGTATTTATATAATTTAGTTCACTTTTATTAATTGATGAATTTAAATCAGTATAATTTTCTTTTAGATATGTATTTATTTTTTCATTTATTTTTTTAGAAAAGAGAAATTGTCCTTTCTCATTTATTATGATTACTCCAAAAGATACAAATATTATTAAGAATATTAGTGCTTGTCCATAAATTAGACTTTTTTTAGAATTCATATTATATCACCAATTTAATTTTACATGATTATTTTTTTGATTGCAAATAAATAGATAAAAGATATTGTTTTGAAAATTTTTTTGTGTTATATTTATTGTTAGATTAGAGTAGAATATTTAGGTGGTGTTTCATATGAAAATACAAGTTGGGCAAGTAAAGTATAAGGGTAGAGATGATTATAGAGTTGTTTATGGTACAACTGATGCAGGAAAAATTTATTATTTTTTAGATGATACTGCATTAAAAAATGGTAATAGAATTGCATCTACTGAGTTAGTTGAAGCAATTGACAATACTTTTAAACCAAGTCATATTGGTATTGTTGATGAGAGTGGTAACGAAGTTATTCCGTTTGTTAATAAGACAGTAAAACTTATTAGTGATGGAATTTTATTAGTTGAAAAAGTAGAACCAGAAAGTGATGCTGTTAAGCAAGCAATTAGTTTGAGGAATGATCCAACTGCTGCTACTAAACTTGTTTCTACACCTGCTGCTATTAAGAGTAAAATATCTGCTGTTATGAGTAATGAAGGTAGATATGTTTTTAATGATTTATTTTCAGAGGCTTATATTTGTGATTTAAATGCAAATCCTTTAGTTGATGGATTATATAGTTTTATAGCAATTGATCATATTAATAATAAAATTTATTTAAGTAAAAATAATCCTGATGAGCCTATTTCAGAGTTTTCTATTATGCCAACTCAAGTAAATAATACGTCTGTTAGTGATAATAATACAATTGATGTTACTAGTGTTAATGTTTCTTCTGATGCAGTTGAAAATGCATTAGGCAATACACAGGTTAATAATACAGAGGAAGTTCAAGCAGTTGCAACTGATTCAATACCTATAGCTCCTATAGTTAATGAGAATGTTGCTACTAGTGATAGTGTTGTTAACAATACTGTCGAAGATACGGTTTCTTCTGCTAATGGTTTGGATGCTAGTACTTCTCAAAGTAAAGTTTATACTCCAAGTCCATTAGCAACAGATGAGGTTATTCCGCCAGTTTTACCAGATGATTTAATTGCAGAAACTCAAGATACTAATCAAGTAGCACAAGAAGAGATAGTTAAAGATGAAGCAGCGTTACCAGTTGATGCAGTAAACGATGTTGAAAATACTATAACTGCTATATCTGATAGTACAGAAGATGTTGTTTCATCAAATGATGAAAATATGAATAGTGCAGATAATGGTTCAAGTTTCTTTGATTCTTTATCTTCTCTTGATACAACTCCTGTTTCAGATGAAAAGTCTGATGAAATAGAGTCTTCTGAAAGTAATGAAATAGTTGAAGAAGAAAGCGAGAAACCTGTTGAAGAGAATACTGATGATGTTAAAGATGCTTCTTTAGCAACTGGAGATGTTGTTAATGAAAGTGTTTCACAAGAAAATAATGACCAAGAAATAAATAGTGCTTTAGTTGATATTAATGAAGAGTCTGAAAATAAAGAAGAAAATAGTGAAGAAGAAGTTGCTGCAATTGACGATGTTGATACTGTTAATGAAAATGATTTAAGCAATGATGAAGATGTTTCTTCAGAAGAAATTAGTGAAACTGAAGAAGTTAGCGATTCAGATAAAGTAGTAGATGATAGTGATTCATTAGATAGTCAAGATGAAGATGAAATTAAATTAAATATTGGAGAAACTGTTCCTATTGAAGAAGTTGAAGGTGAAAAACAAGAAGAAAAAGAAGAAGTAACTCAATCAGAACCAGTTGACGAAGTTGAAAATAGTGATGAAAGAGAGATAGAAGAGATACCTATTGCAGAGGCTGAACATGATGAAATAGTTACAGACGATGGAGCACTAGAAGAAGTGGTAGCCGAGCCGGTAGAAGAAATTGATTCTGGTTATACATACAAAGATTTAGGAAGAGAAACAGAATCTGATATTTACAAAGAAAGTAATCCTTCTTATAGTGATTCTAGTATTAGAGATTATTCTAAAGAAGTTAATAAATTCGATAAATTAATCGATAATGATTATTCAAATTACGGAAATTTATCAAGTGTTAAAGCAGATAGAATTGATACAAGAGATGATTATTTTGATATTCCTCCAATGGCAATTCAGTCTGAAAGACAAGACAATATTATGGAAGCTGTTGCTAAATCAATGACTGAGTTAATGAGACAAAATAGAGAACAAAAAGTTACAATTATTCAGTATCATGAAAGATTAAAAAGAACAGAATCTTTAAAAAATTCAATTGCTGAAAAAGCAAAAGAACAAGCTGATTTAATAAAGGCTTTATCTGGAAAAGTTAGAAGTCTTGAAAATACTATTACTAAATTTGAAACTAAGAGTCAATTATTGGAAAGTAAAGTTCAAGATCAAGATAGAATAATTGCTGCACAGGACAGAGAACTAAAAAACTTAAGACCGCAAGTCGCAGGAAAAGAAGAACTTGCAAAATTACTTAAAGATGCTAGAGTTTTATTAAATGATAGTTCAGAAAATTATGAGTATGAAGATAGTTCATATTATGGAAGACGTGTTGCTTAATAATATATTTTAAAACAATCATAAAATTATGGTTGTTTTTTGTCTAATGTTAATTTTTATGTTAAAATAAGAGTGATTTCTTCAGAAGTATATTAAATACTATGATTTAATATTTAATTTCTGAATAAAATATTTATATAGATTTTGTGGAGGTGATAATATGTATAGAGATGATTTTCCAATGCTAAAATCTGATATTGTATATTTTGATAACGGAGCAACAACATTGAAACCTAAATGTGTTATTGATGCAGTTGATAGTTATATGAGTAAGCACACTTCTAATATTCATAGAGGCGACTATGATGCTGCTGTTATTACTAATAAGTTATATGATGATGTTAGAAATATAGTTTCTAAGTTTATTAATTGTGATTCTAGGGAAGTTATTTATACAAGTGGAACTACTATGTCCCTTAATATGGTTGTTTTTGGTTATATGAGAAAACATTTAAATAAAGGCGACGAAGTTTTATTAAATAAAGCAGAACATGCATCTAATATTCTTCCTTGGATAATTCTAAGTAAAGAAATAGGTATAGTAATAAAATATGTACCTTTAAATGAAAATTATGAGCTTACTTTAGAAAATATAAAAAAATGTGTAACATCTAAGACTAAAGTTGTTAGTTTAGCTCATGTTTCTAATGTTATTGGTGATGTTAGAGATATTACATTAATTGGTAAGTTTTGCCATGAAAATAATATATTATTTAATGTAGATGGGGCACAAAGTGTTCCTCATATGTCTGTTGATTTTAAAAATAGTTATATTGATTTCTTAAGTTTTTCTGGTCATAAGATGTGTGGACCTACAGGAGTAGGCATTTTAGTTGGAAAGTATGAGTTACTTGAAGATATGGAACCATTAATGTATGGTGGCGGAATGAATAGTTATTTTGAAGAAGATGGTAGCTATGAATTAAAAAGTATTCCAACAAGATTTGAAGCAGGTACTCCTGCTATTGCGGAGGTTATTGGTCTTGGTGAAGCAATAAAATATTTAATGAATATTGGTATGGAGAATATTCATAAACATGAAGTTGAATTAAAAAAATATTTACTAGAAAAGATAAAAGAAATTCCAAACTTAATAATTTATAACGCAAATAGTAATAGTGGAATACTTGCAATTAATCTTGATGGAGTATTTGCGCAAGATTCTTCAGTATATTTAAATAGTTATAATATTTATGTTAGAGCAGGGAATCATTGTGCTAAAGAATTAAAAGATGAAATTAATATAAAGAATACTGTAAGAGTTAGTATGTATTTTTATAATAATTTTGAAGATGTAGATAAATTAGTAGATGCATTAAAAAACAGTGAAGATATATTTAAAATTGTTATATAGGAGTGACATTTATGGATAGCAATTTAAGAAGGGAAATAATTTTGGATAATTATCAAGAACCAATGAATAGAGGTTTGATTGAAGATGATTCTTATATAAAGACTAGAACTAGTAGTGAAAGTTGTATTGATGATTTATCTTTTATGATGAAAATAGAGGATGGAGTTGTAAAAGATATCAGATTCGATGGAGAAGCTTGTGCTATTAGTACATCTGCTACTTCAATAATGATTAGAAGTTTAATTGGAAAAAGTGTTGAAGATGCTCGTAAAATACTTACTAATTATAGTAATATGATTAATGAGAAAGAGTATGATGAAGAATTATTAGGGGAATTGGTTGTTTATGATGAAATTTGCAAACAACCTAATAGAAAAAATTGTGCATTATTACCAGAAAATGCAATTGATAAAATGTTAGGAGAGTTAAATAAATAATGATAGATAGAGATATAGATTTAAAAAGACTAAAACTTGCTAAGGTAAGATATTATGATGCTGAAAATAATGGTGCTGAATTAAGTGATATTGATGCTTATGCATTTTTAATAAATGTAAATGGCCATTATATTAATCTGTTTGATCCAATAGAAGAATTACCAGTTTATGATAGAACATTCTATACTAATACTACACGTAGTGGTGATGATTTTGGTACACTTATTAAACATATTGATGGAGCAATTGAAGATGGACCTTGCTATATACTTGAAAGAATGGACTTAGGTCGTATTTTTAAAGGAGATACTATTAAAATCTCTGAATTGGTTAATTATATATTTAAATCTGATAAGTTTTTTGTTGATAGATTAAATTTATATAAAGAAAATAAAGGTTCTCTTCCTCGTAATACTATTAGTAAAAATAAGCTTAAGGAAGACGTGTTAAAAATGTTTAGACTTGAAGAATACTTAAATGGACATGAGAGAACTAAAGTTTATAAAAAAAATTAAAAATAGATGAATTTATTTATTGGATAAGTTATATCTTTAGAAAAGAAAATTTTTGTTAAGAGAATTTTCTTTTTTTGTTTATTTTTATTAGTAAAATTACTGGAAGCGTGATTTGTATTTGTTAATTTTTTTTTGTATATTATGCGTCGAAAGGAGGTGAGTTATGCTTAATCAAGTTGTTTTAGTTGGAAGATTAACGAGAGATATTGTAGTTAATAAATCAGATAAAGGTATTAAAGTTGCGACTATTTCTTTAGCAATCCCTAGAAGTTTTAAAAATAGTGAAGGATTATATGATACTGATTTTGTAGATTGCGTTGCATTCGATAGTATTGCTTCTAATACAAGTGAATATTGTAAAAAGGGAGATATTGTTGGAGTAAAGGGAAGAGTACAATCACGTACTATAGAAAATGAAGGAAAAAAAGAAAATATAATGGACATTATTTGTGAAAAGATTACTTTTTTATCAAGCCATACTAAAGAAGAAAAATAATTTTACAGCTGACTTTGGTCAGTTGTTTTTATTTTATAAATTTGCTATAATTTTTATATAATAAGGTGATAATATGATTGATGTAAGATTTTATGAGAATAGAGATTTAGATTCTGTAAATACTATATTAGAGGAGGCATTTAAAGTATCTAAAAGTAATTTTAATAATAGTTCTATTAAAGAGATTGTTGCTTTAGCTGATGGTAATGTATGTGGATACTTATTGTTAACTAAAGTTTTAAATCCTATATTAAATAAACATTATTATTTAGTAGACTATGTTTGTGTATCTAGTTCTTATCGTGGTCGTGGTATTGGTAAGAAATTACTTTCTTTTGCTGAGGATGTTGCTTTAAGAGATGATGCGATGTATTTACAACTAACTTGTAGCTCATTTAGAATTGCTGCTCATAAATTGTATGAGAATTGTGGTTTTGTTAAGAGAGATTCTGATATATTTAGGAAGGTGTTAAAATGATTTTAGATATTATTAATAAAAAAAGACTTGGAAAAGAATTGAGTTATGAGGAACTTGACTTTTTCTTTAATGGTTATTTAGATGGTAAAGTTGCAGATTACCAAATGTCTAGTTTATTGATGGCAATTTGTATTAATGGGATGACTGATGAAGAAATTTATGCATTAACTAAGATTTTTATTGATAGTGGTGATGTTCTTGACTTTAGTGATATTCCTGGAATTAAGGTTGATAAACATTCTACTGGAGGAATTGGTGATAAAACAACATTAGTAATTGCTCCAATCGCTGCTGCATGTGGGGTTCCAATTATTAAAATGAGCGGTAGAGGACTGGGGTATACTGGTGGAACAATTGATAAATTAGAAAGTATTCCAGGATATAGAATTGATTTAACAGATGAAGAAATTATTAAGCAAGTTCATGAAATAGGAATTGTTGTTACTGGACAAACTGGAGACTTAGTTCCAATGGATAAAGTTATATATGCATTACGTGATGTTACATCTACTGTTTCATCTATTCCATTAATTGCATCTAGTATTATGAGTAAGAAAATTGCAAGTGGAGCTGATAAAATTATTATAGATATAAAAGTAGGAAATGGTGCTTTACTTCAAACAAAAGAGGACGCTAAAAAATTAAGTTCATTAATGAAAAAAATTGGTTCTTTTTATAATAGAGAAGTTCATACTATTATAAGTGATATGAATGCTCCTTTAGGCTATGCTGTTGGAAATAGTTTGGAAGTATTAGAAGCAATTGATGTTTTGAAAGGAAAAGAAAAAGATAATCATTTTGTGGATTTATGTATTGAACTTGCATCAGACATGGTAAGTATGGGAAAAAACATTTCTATAGAAGAGGCTAGAGATTTAGTATTAGATGCGATTGATTCTAAAAAGGCATATAAGAAATTTTTGGAACTAGTTGAATATCAGCATGGGGATATTAAAGGAATAAAAGTTAGTGAAAACACTTATAAGATAAAAGCTGAAAAATCAGGTATAATAAAGAAAATAGATGCTCTTGAAGTTGGAAAATTATCTTTAAATTTAGGATCAGGAAAAGTTTCTATTAAAGATAAAATTGATTATACAGTAGGTGTTAAGCTAAATTTTGAAGTTGGTGATGTTGTAGATAAAGGAGATGTTTTAGCAACAATTTACTATAATAAAAAGAATCCAGAAGTTTTGGTTGACAAGATTTTTAAGATTGATTAAAAAAATATTTGCTTTTAATTAATTTATGATATAATGTTTATATAAGGTAGGGTGAAAATTATGGAAAAGATTTATATGGAAGAAAATAAAAATCGTAAAAGTGTAATTGATGGTTCTGTAGTTTTATCGTTTGTTGTTGCGGCATTTGCAATATTTTCACTTGTTGCTGTTGGTTTTAATCAAATAAGCTATGCTGCTGTTCCACATTCTCCAACTGAAGATACTTTTACATTTTATGCTACTGGTGAAAAGATAAGTGTTTCAGTTGATGGTACTCCTGTTAATTATAATGTTCCTTTATATTATTCTGATAGTGGTAAGAATAATACAATATTTTGTGTAGAGCATAATGCAGATGTTTTAGATCAAGCTGTTTACAATAAAAAAGAGAAAATAGATGATTATGGTTTGTTATATTTATTAAATAAAGCATATGATTCTACATCTCATATTTCTGGTATAGATAGTACTGTTGCAGATACATATGTTGCTCAAACTGCTATATGGTATTATTTACATCAAAAATATCCAAATGATAGTAAACACAAGTTATCAGATGAAGTGTTGAATGTTATAAAGAGTACAGGTGTAGTATCACTTACTTATTTAAATGTAGGTAGTGGTACATCTTCTGAACCTATAGTTCTTCCAAATGCATTTTCAAAGATTGATAGTTTAGTAAAAGAGGCATTAAATGCTAGTGCTGAAAGACAATTATCAGTTGCATTTGGTGGAGATTCAATTTCTAAAGTTGATGGTACAGATTATTATCAAACACCAGTTGTAAATGTTACATCTTCAACATCAGAGGCTTTAACAGGATATGATATTTCAGTATCTGGTATTGAAGGTGCTAAAGTAGTTGGTGAAAATGGACAAGATATTACAAATTTAACAAATGTTTCTAAGGATACTAAATTTTATATAAGAATTCCTGCCGATAAAGTAACAGATAAAGTTCAAAAATTAGCAGTTAATGTAAAAGGGCATTTCAATTCATTTGGAGGATCTTATTATCAAGATGCTGCTGGAACAAAACAAAAAGTTGTTTCAGTAACTGGAAAAACGGTTGATGTATTACAAGGTGATTCTATTGATGTAGTAGGTGCTCCTGATACAGGAATGACTACTGCACAAACAATTTACTTCATTGGTTTGATTGTCTTATTATGTGGTGTTGGTATTGTTTATGCGAATGCTAAACCAGCTGAAAGTAAATAATAAAATAAAAAAGAGCCATATATTATTTATTGGCTCTTTCTTTATTTTTTTAGGTATTATTTTTCTATCATGGAATTATTTCTTGAAAATGCGTGATGAAGTTTATTCTGATATGAAAATTTCTATGATGGATGTTGATAGTACAACAGGTGAAGAAAAAGAAATAGTTACAAATGTACCTGTTGCTGATAATGTAGTAAATAATGAACAAAGTAATGATAATAAAACTTATGAAGTTGATTATAGTAAATATTTAGGTGTTTTAGAAATACCAAAAATTGGATTAAAAAGAGGATTTTATAATGTAGGTTCAAGATATAACAATATTCAATATAATGTGACTATGGTTGAAGGCTCAGATCTTCCTGATGTTGTTAATGGAAATCTAATTTTAATGGCTCATTCAGGAGATGCCTATATTTCATATTTTGCATATTTATATAGATTGAATATTGGTGATAGTGTCTATGTTATATATAATGGAGTAAAATATCATTATCAAATAGTAAATATATACAATGTTCCAAAAACGGGACTTGCTAGAGTAATAAGAAATCATGCTAAGACTACACTTACAATGTTTACATGTACTAAAAATGATGATTATTCTCAGACATTTTATATATCTGAATTAGTTAGTTAGAGGGTGATTATATGACTTTATCTTTAATAGAGAAAATTGGAATTATTTTTAAATATACTTTTTCATCTTTTCTATCTATTGAGATGCTTATATTAACCCTTCTTTTATTTTGTGTTTTAATTTATAATTTAAAAAGAAAAAATCAATTAGTTCAAATGCTTTCTCTTGGAGTTTATTTAGGTTTTGTAATAGGTATTATAATAAGTTATGGAGCATATGTACAAACAAGTGTTAATTCTTTTGTAAAAGCAATTTTAAATTATATTTATTTTCCATCTACTGTTGTATATTTCTTTATCTTAGTATTTGTAACTATTATGATTTTGTATACATTATTCTCTAAGAAAATTACGGATTTTAAAAAAATTATTAATTATTTGTTCTTTAGTATAGTTTACTTTTTCTTTATGTCCTTTATGGCACTTTCTGCATATGATGGAGTAGACTTAATGGACATTACTAATTTATATAAGAATGATACTATATTATCTTTGGTACAAATGAGTAATTTTTTATTAGTAACATGGTTATTATTTACAGGATTCTATTATTTATATAAGTATTTTAAAAAGAGATTTGATTAAATCTCTTTTTAGTTTATTGCACAATATTCTTCAAATGATATATTATGTTCTTTTATATATTTTGCTGCTTCAAGACCAACATATCTATAATGCCATGATTCAAATTCATAACCTGTTTCATTTTCTTTATCTTTTGGAAATCTTAGAATAAATCCATATTTATAAGCATTATCTTGCATCCAATTGTATTCTTTTGTTTTCTCAAAATTAGTATAAGACTCTTTTACATTGTATACATCAACTGCAAGACCTGTTTGATGTTCTGAATTACCTGGTCTTCCAGAGTATGTGTCTGCTGCTTCTTTTCCATCAGTTTTTACATATCTATTATATAAATCCACTTGGTATTCATAACTTCTATATGTTGACATGGCAATTACTTTTAGATTTTGTTTTGATGCATCTTTTGAAAGATTTTCAAAAGCATTTTTTGCTTCACTTACCATTTTCATATTACTAAGAGCATATGATGAATTAATATTTTCTAAGTTTTCTGGAACATAATCTTCTGTTAAATAATTATGTTTATTTACTAGTATATTTATGCTATTTAGATTTGTTGCTTTTATCATATCTTTATATGGTTCTTTATCTAAATCCATATTTACATCTTTTATGATTTCTTTTATTTCTTTATCAGGATTTTTATTTTTATAATTAATATATCTATCTAGATTGTTCATTTTAAAATATTTTACTTTTTTATTTATATTGTTTAGTTCTTTTAATTTTTTTTCTTTTTCAGTATCTTCTTTTTTATTATTTTTTTTATCTATTATTTCATTTTTATTTTTATGTGTATCTACATTTTTTAGTATAAATGACATTAGTTTTGTTATTCCAAAGATGATTAATATTATAAATATTATGAAAATTATAAAATTCTTTTTTTTGAGTTTAATTTTTACTTTTCTTTTTTTCCTTTTCTTTTTTTGCATAATATCACCTAGTAATATAATAGCATTCTTTTTTTATTTTATGTATAAAATGATTTATTTTTACATAAAAAATACTAGGAGGATTTATGAGAAGACTTTTAATTTTGGTTATTTGTTTATTTTGTTTTTTACCAGTAAAGATTTATGCTTTAGAATATTTGCCTAATGGTAAGAGTGGTATTTTAATTGAGGCTAATAGCGGGAAAATAATATTTTCTAAGAATGAAAATGAAAGACTTAGTATTGCTTCTATGACTAAAATGGTTGCTCAAATCATTATTCTTGAAGAAGTTGAGAATGGTAATATTAAATGGAATGATATAGTTACTGTTAGTCGTAATGCTGCAGGTATGGGAGGGTCTCAAATTTATATTTCTGAAGGTGAGAAAATAAGTGTAGAAGATTTAATGAAAGGTATAAGTGTAGCGAGTGGGAATGATGCGACCGTTGCCATGGCAGAATATATTAGTGGTAGTGAAGAAAAATTTGTTAAAAGGATGAATAAAAAAGTTAAAGAATTAGGACTTAAAAATACACATTTTAGTAATTGCACAGGACTTGATGAAGAGAGGCATTATTCAACTAGTTATGATATGGCGATGATTGCTAGAGAATTAGTTGTAAATCACTCAGAAATATTAAGATTTTCATCTATTTATGATGATTATTTAAGAGAAGGAAGTACTAATAAATTTTGGCTTGTTAATACTAATAAATTAATTAATTCATATGATGGAGCAGATGGTTTGAAAACAGGTCATACTGATGATGCAGGGTATTGTTTAGCAGCAACTGCTAAAAGAAATAATCTAAGACTAATAGGTATTGTTTTAGGAGAGGAAAATAGTAAGGTTAGAAATAGTGAAATGGTTGATTTATTGGATTATGGATTTAATACTTTGAAAGTAAACACCTTAAAAAGAAAAGGAAGTATTGTAGAAAAAGTAAAATTAGAAAAAGCAAATAAAAAATATTTGGAGTTTTATTTAAAAGATGACTTAAATGTATTTGAAGAAGATGCATCAAAGAAAAAATATGACTATAAAATAGAATTAGATGAAATTAAATATCCTATTTATAAAGGAGATATTATAGGTAAGATAAATGCTACACATAATAATAAAGTAGTTGCTACATCAGATTTAGTTTCTAATAAAAATATATATAAAATAAAGTATTTTGATTTAATTGTTCAAAATATTTGGAACATTATTATAGGTAGATAGACAGCTAATTGGCTGTTTTTTTCTTTTAAATATATCTTTTTTATATGAGATATTTTTGCTATAATAATTTGTAGATAGTAATAAAAGTGAGGCTAAAATTATGGGAAATGGAAAAAAACCTTATAATTATAATGGTAATAGAAAACACAACAAGAATGTAAAAAATAATAGAAAAAATAACAATAGAAATAAAAGACCAGTTAATTTAGAAAATACAACTAGAATTAGAGTGGATGATACTAGACTTAATGATGCTGAAACATTAGATACTAGTTTTTTAGAAGGAAGAATGGAATTAAAAGTAAAGAAAAATGGTAAGCTAAAAGAAAAAATATTAAATAGTGACAATGGTTTAATAGTAAGACTTAAATTACTAAAAAATATGTTTTTTGGATTAGCACTTTTATGTGTGTTAATACTTATCGTTTTAGTTGGATTTAATATTTTAGGTAATTCTTTAAAGAAAAATGAAGTTAAAGAGACTCCTATTTCTTCAACAGATAAATCAAATGATGATGAAGTGTTAAATAAAATAGTTGACGATAATTACTTGTTTGTTGGGGATTTTTCTATTGATAAATTAAATAAAGATGACTTTGGTTTGGATTATCATTATGTTAAATCATCAGAAGAAAATTTAACTACTTCGGCTTTAATTGATGATTTAAAGAAAAAAATATATGATTATAATCCATCAGATGTATTTTTAAATATTGGAATGACTGACTTAAAAGATAACAAAAGTATTGATGAAATAATTAATAATTATAGTAAAATAATTGATTCAATAAAAGATAATAGACCTAATGCTAATATTTATATTGAATCATTATATCCAATAGATAAAGATAATAAAGATTACAAGAAATCTTTATTAAGTGATGATATTGATAATGGTAAGATTGAAGATTTAAATAAAAGATTAAAGAGTCTTTCTAAAGAGAAAAGAGTTAAGTATATTGATTGCTATTCTTTACTTGAAAAAGATGGTAAATTAAATTCTACTTATACTGATAATGGGGTTTATTTGAATAAAAAAGGATATGAAGTTCTTATAAAGAATATAAATAGTATTTTAGGATGATTAGTATGAAGAATAAACTCTTTAATAATAAAAGTAAATTAATTATATTGATAATTTTATTAATAAT
>UQQI01000003.1 GCA_900543055.1 uncultured Mollicutes bacterium | reverse complement strand
TCACATCATTTTGTATGTGTTTTAATTTAATATCTCCAAAATGGGGTTCACATCAAATTAAACGTGTTTTTTTTATGCATTTTTAAGTTCCGTATAATGTTCTAAATTAAAATTATGTTGAGTCTGTTCTAAAGTAAGTAATTGATTAGTATCTATCAAGAAATAGTTATATTCAAGATAATCTTTTCCATCACTCGCAACAGGATCATCCCAAGTAAGATCAAGATGTTTCCAAGTATTGTTAATATATAGCACATTCCAAATATGATTATCACTAGAAACTCTAAAGTTTTTAACATTAAGTCTTTCTAAGAATAACTGCATTAAATCAGTATAACCACCACATATTGCATATCCTTGAAATAGGGGACCATATGCAGTATCGGACTTATAAGTCAAAACATTATTATCACTTCTTGCCGAATCATATCTTGCATTATTAATTATATAATCATGAACATTTTTAATATTAGTTTCTAAACTATTATAATTACTTGTAAGCTGAGGCATTAATTCATCTATCTTTTTATTTATTAAATTAATATCTTCTTCTGTATAATTTTTAACAATATTAATAGTAACTCTTCCGAGAGAATCATATTCTGATTCTATATGACTAAAACCATTATATGGATGAACATAATTATTTATATCTGACAAAGTATTTTGATCATTTGCCAGTTCCTTAATATCATCAATACAACTAGTGTATTCTTTAGGACAATAAAATGTAAAATTACTTTTCCCAGCATTAATAGCAGTATAATAAATATCTAAAATATCTTGATAATTACTAGGAGAAAAATTATTGGTATTTTTTACAAAAGTAAAGTCATAATCTCTATAATATTCATTTTTCTCACCAATTGTCACAACTTTATTTTCTTTAAGTACATAATCATTAAATATTGTAAATATATCATCTTTTTTCATTAAAAAAAGACCAATAAATATAAAGATTAGCCCTAAAGTCGCTAGTATCTTTTTTAACATAACTCCTCCAATAACCCCTACAATCTAACTTAATTATAGTAAAGAAAAAACTAAAAGTAAATAAAAAAAACCAATTATTTCTAATTGGCTTATTCCATATTATTCATCATTTTAGTTAATCTTGATTTTAATCTAGCAGCTTTATTCTTATGAACTAATCCGCTATTTTTAGCTTTATCAATTCTTTGTAAAGCTATATTTAAGTTATTACCAGATTCTTCTTTGTTTCCAGCTTTAACTTCTCTTTCGAACTTTTTAACAGCTGTCTTCATGCTTCCATAAACTAAGTTGTTAACTTCAGCTTTTTTAGCATTTGAACGCATACGCTTTTTAGCACTTTTGATATTTGGCATTTTTTTCACCTCACTTTTTTAAACACATTAATAATATCAAATTTTAAAAGAAAAAGCAAATAAAAACGTATAATTTGTCAATAATATTACTGGTGAATAATATGCATGAAATAGATTTGAATAAAAAAGATTTAAGAACAGACTTAATTTTAGAAAAACAATATAAAAATTTAGAAAGTAAAACGACTAAATATAAAGATATAGAAATAATAACTACTAAATATAAAAATAATAATTACACAACAATATATTTTAATGATGCAACAGATAAAGATAACTATTTAAATCTTGAAAAAGTACTAATAAAAGAATTAAAAAAATATATTAATATAAAGGAAAATGACACTATTTTAGTAGTAGGATTAGGAAACTCTAAGAGTACACCAGATGCTCTAGGACCAAGTACAATAGATGATATTTTAGTAACTAGACATTTAAAATTATTAAATGTTTTAGATAAAGACTATTCTGTAGTATCAACATTTAAACCAAGCGTTATGGGAACTACCGGAATAGAGTCAATTGACTTAATAAAAAATATTATAAAAGATATAAAAGCAACAAAAGTAATTGCAATCGATGCTCTAAAAGCAAGTAAAATAGAAAGACTCGTAAAAACAATTCAAATAACAGATAGTGGTATTCATCCAGGAAGTGGAATAAATAATAATAGAGGAGAAATAAGTAAAAACACTATGGAAACAGATGTGATATCTATAGGAATACCAACTGTAGTAGATATAAAAACAATCCTAGAAAGTATTTTAAAAGAAGAAATAGAATTAGATGAAAATTTAATATTAACTCCAACTGACATAGATTATCAAATTGAAAAACTAAGTAAATTATTAAGCATAAGTATAAATAAAACTCTTCATAAAAAACTATATCCGACAAAATAACTAAGTATAATAAAATATAATAATACTGGTGAGTCAAATGAATAAAAAATTTAGTACTAAAAAGAAAAGAATAAAATTAAGAATTTTTTTTACTTTTCTTATGCTTTTACTAGGAATTTATGCAAGTTATAAAAATATAGAAAAGAAAAGAATTGTCTTAACAGACAAAGAATTAACTAATTTAATAGTAGATAATAGTTTTACTTCTAATGATTCTAAATTTATAGCTAACATTATAGATAAAATAGCAGATGTAACAAATCCTATAAAAGTATTAAATAGTAAGTATCAAACAACATCTACTTTTAAAGAAGCAAAAAAAGTAGAGTCACCTCCAATAATATATTTATATAACTCTCATCAACAAGAAGAATATGCATCAAGTACACTAGCAGAATACTCAATAACACCAACAGTTATTATGAACAATTATATATTAGAAGATATTTTTAACAAAAATAATTATAAAACTATTGTAGAAGAAAACTCTATAAAAGATATATTAAATAAAAATAATTGGAAATATTATAAATCTTATAATGCAACTAGAATACTTTTAGAAGAAAATATTATTAAGTATCCAACTTTAAAATACTTTATAGATATTCATAGAGATAGTCTTCCTAAAAATAGAACAACAGTTAAAATAGATAATAAAGATTATGCTAAAGTATTATTTTTAATTGGTCTTGAAAATAAAAATTATGAAGAAAACTTAATATTTACTGAAAAAATAAATAATAAACTAAATGAATATTATAAAGGACTTAGTAAGGGAATATTAAAAAAAGGAGGAGAAGGAGTAAATGGAGTATATAACCAAGATTTTAATAATAGAACAATATTAATAGAAATAGGAGGATATGAGAATACTCCAACTGAAGTATTAAATTCTGCAATTGCATTCTCAAGATGTTTTATGGAGGTTATAAGTGAAGAGACTAATTAAATTAATAGGAATAATATTATTAATATTCTTTCTAGCCCTATATTTAAGTAGTTATAATACATCTTACTATGAAAATAAAAATATTTTAACAGAAGACGCTATAAAAAGATTTGAAAAAGATTTAAAAGAAGGAAAAAAAATAAATGTAAACAACTATATAGAAAAAGAAAAAAACTATAATAATAAGGTATCTACTTATACATTAAAACTATCTAATTTAATAGATAAATGCATCAATAAAAGTTTAAAATTAGTTTTAAAATATTTAGAAAACAGTAACATATAAATAAAAATTAATCTTTAAAAAACACACTAATTATTGTATAATCAATATAGAATAAAATACGAGGTGTGCTATGAATAAAGATGATATAAAAAATGAATTATTAAACTATTTAACAGAACAAATACAAAAACTAGAACATAGTAAAATTATGACTGACGAAGAAGTAGAAGCATATGACTATGTAGGTAATGTTATAAGAACTCTTAATAAATCAAAAGAATTCTTTGTTAATGTAATTGAAGAGAGTCAAGAAGAAAAAGAAAGATTTATTAGTTTAATAAGTAGAGTAATAAGCAAAGAAGAATTAGACTCATTTCTTTCTGCTTCAAAAAACTTATATTATTTAAAGAAAGTAAATGATTTAGAAAGCAGTATCTTAGTACCACAAGAACAAGATGCTAATAGACAAATAAATAGATTTATAGATTCACTAAATAGATTTATTTGTAAAACAGATAGAAATCTTTATCAAACACAAATCAATAAAATAACTGAATATGCAGAAAAACTAATGGATTTAGCAGACTCTATTGAATATGAAACTGAAATAAAAGATATAGACTTATTTGAACACATCATAGAAAACTCAGATTTTAGTGATGAAGATAAAGAAAAAATAGTAGAATATGCTATAGAACAAAATTTAAATTATTATAATTCTAAGAATAATGATGAATTAAAAGAAATGACAGAAGAAGAATTAAAAATGTCAGAAATAGAAAACTTAATAATATCAGACGAACATCTAAAAAAAATAATAAGTCTAATAGAAGATAAAAAAGAAGAAAATATTAATTTAGACGATTATAAAGTAGAAGAAAAATACACTGAAGATATAAAAGTATATTTATCATTTGTAAGAGAAAAAGTAAAAGAATATTTAGATAAAAATAGTGAATTAACACCAGATGCCGCTCTAAAAAAATTCTATATTGAATATCAAAAAATAAAAGAAGAAAAAGATGATAATAAAAAATTATTTTATACTGAAACTAATAATAAATCATACTTAGAAAGAGATTTAAACTCATTAAGTTTTGGAGAAAGACAAACTGTAAGTACTCTTTTAAATAATATTAAAGAAAATGAAGGTAAACAACAAAAAGAAGATACAAATTTTTTAAAATTAACAGTATTTGATGTCCATACAGTTTCTCTAAATAATGTTAATTTATCTTATATCAAAGTAGATGAGAATAATTATATTATTTTAGGAGCAACTAATAAAAAGATAAAGAATCATAATGAAATATTAGATAAAAGATTAAATATAGTAGAAAATCAAGTTATAGATATAATGACTAAAGTAATAAGAAATGAAGATTTATCTTATTATAGAAAATCTTCTAAAAAACATGAAGAAAGAATAAAATCTAAAATAAATTCTAAAGATCCAGTACTTGAAATATTAGATGAAGATGATGATTATGAAAAACCTATAATTATTGGTGTAGCAAAAAAATAAGAGGTGACGTATATGTTAGAAAATCAAACTACTTTAATCACAATTTTAAAAGAAGTAATAGAAAGTAATCAAGAGAAAATAGAAAATCTAGAAAATATAACAACGTCTTCTGTAATAATATATAAAAAAGAATTAAAAAAATTAAAAGAAGATATAAATTATCTAATAAACTTAAATCTTGATATTGTGGAAAGAGTCTTAGACGAAGCAGAAATAGATCCTAAAGAACAAGATAATATTTATGAATATTTTAAAGTTATCAAAGAATTATTAGTATTAAACAAAAAAGAAAATACAACTTTTAAATTCTATAATAATCAATTAAGTAAAGTAAATAGATTCTTTGATTACGTAGAAATACTTCAAAATAAAAATAAAGTTTATCATGAAAGTAATATAAATGAATTAGAAGAATTAAAAATTAAAAATGGAAAATATTTAGATTTATTAGATCAAATAACTAATAAAAATGATAAGTCATATATAAGTGACATTAATACAGTAAAATCATTATTAAATGAATGTAAGATAAATTCAAATATAAAAAGAGAAATATTTTATAACTTAATGAGATATAATGCTCTATGTAATAGTTAGACTGCTAATAAAATGTATGTTTGACAAATTGTGTATATTGTGGTATAATGTGCTCACATATGTAGTTGGGGGGGAATAGTATGTATGGTGATAAAATTTATGTAGAAAGTGATAAAAAACATTTAGCGGGAGTTAAAACTGTAATTGAAAATAGTCGAGCTGGAACTGACCTTTTTGTTGATTTTTTTGATGATGATGTTTTAGATGCATTTATTGTAAGTCCTATTATTAGAAGAGATTTATTTGGTAGAGAAGAAACTATTGGTTATGCTGAATGTATTACAGGAGAAGTAGTTGCTGATAGAGTTGGACAAATGGAAGATGATGCTATTAGTTCATCTTTTAGAGATCTTTATTGTCATTATTGTGTTGTTGATCATAAAGAAGGTTATAGTGTAGGTTTTAAATCATCAATTAGAAGTTATTTTGATGGTGTTAAAAATAGAGATAATTGGAAAGAAGATTGGTTTCAAAAAGGGGACTTATATTGGGATATTGATTTAGAACATGATGTTACTAAATATGCTTCTAGTGAGGAATTAGAAAAGTATTTTTCTCAAAAACCTGAAGATATTCAAAAAAGATTAATTGCTGCAAGAGAAAAAGCTAAATCAAAAGTTTTAAATGAACATGCTAATCAACAATCTGAAAAATTACAAACATTAGTAAAATAGATTTAAAAGAATAGTTTTTCTATTCTTTTTTTTGTTTTTTACAACTGCTAAAAACAGTCTTTTTATTTTATGATTTATATGTTATAATATGTTCAATTATGGGGGCATTATCATGGAAAATGGACAAGTAAAAACAGTTGATATTTCACTACAAACACTACTTAGAGAATGTCTAATAAAAAAAGAGTTAGAAAGAGACTTCTATTATAGTTTTAGACTTGCAAATAGAAAGAATATTAATGAAATTTTTAAATATAAAAAGTTTAATGAAGACTTTACTGATAGATTAGCTTGCTACAATACAGGAGAAAACATAGTTGGAATTATTAGACCATCATATAGTGAATTTCTAGAAAAATTACAAATATATTTAAATGTAAAACCAACTACTAAAGATGATGATAATTTAACAAAAAAATTATTAGAAAGAGTAGAAGTCTTAAAAAACATTAAAACAGAAAAAGAACTAAAAAAAGAGTTTCCCTTACTTTTAGATGACTTATATAAAGGAAGAAACTATATTAATAATATTAATTATTTTTTAAGTAATAAAAACTTATCAGAAGAATCAAGAAAAGATTTAAAAGATAAAAGTCATTATTATTACTCTTGTGCTTTAAAAAAGTCACTTCCAAATTTTATAGAAAGTCAAACAGAACTATACAGACGCTTGATAACAAAAAGATACGAATTAAAAAAAATGCAAGAATCTAGAAGTTATAATAAATTTATAAATGATAACTTTGACATAAATAAAATGTATATTTATATAATTAATGAATACTTAAGAAAATGTGAAACTTCATCTGACAAAAATGAAATAAAAAAATATATTAAACTTATTGATAAATATTTATTATCTAAAAAAGATAAAACTGTAACTATAACAACCGATGATAAAATAGTAGTAGACATTAATTCTATTTTAACTAGATTTAATAACATAAAAAGGAAAATAAGTGAAGATAGTAGTGAAGTGGACTGGATTTTAATACCAGAAGGAAAAGAATATAAAGAAGTTCAAACAAAAGAAAAAGAAAAGAAAGAAATAAAAATAAAACAAGAAGAACTAAGAAGATTAAAAAGCCTTGGAGAAAGAAAAAGTACTTTTTATGAAAGTACAGATTATTTAGTAAAAGCAGTAGGTCTTAGAAAGTATTCTGGATATGTTGCCTATATTTATAAGAATGGAGAAGTAATATTAGATAGAAAATATAATAAAGATTATCCAACAACAGCATCAGGTGATGCAATATATAATATGAAAGCAATTAATTTTGAAGTCTTAAGCAAATTGGATAAAGTGTCTCTTAGGAAGAAAAAAGAAGTAAAAAGAATGATACATAGAAATAATTGGGAAGATAGAGTAAGAAAAATTATAGAAAAAGAAGGTACTAAAGAAGATATAGAATCTGCAAAAACACTAGTAAAGAAATTAAAAGGAAAGAGCATTTAACTCTTTCCTTTTATATTATTGATATAATTCTTTCTTAATTAACTCAAGATTACTTCTCATTATAGTATTATAATTTTCTTTGTTACTTCTTTCAGTATCTGAAATATTATCAAGTTTATGTAATTCTAATTTTTGAATATCTGTATAAGTGTCTAACAATTTCTTTGCATTTTCATTTACTTCTTCGCCTTTAAATAACATTATATAACTAACATTCTTATTTTTAACTGCTTTTTCTGCTTGACTCAAAGTCTTTTGATTAGCATCACTATCTATACAAATAACATCAAGTCCAAACTTTTCAAGATATTTAAGAGCAGAGTCCGCAACAATTATAGTTTTATGTTCTGTACTTTCAACTGCAACTCTATAGTCAGCATCAAGTTCGGATAATTCGATTTTTAATTTGTCATAAGCATCATCAACTTCTTTTTGTAAATATGTACTAGTAATATATTCTTCTAAACCTAGTCTAATATTTTGACTCATCATAAGTAGTGAACTAGGATTTAGCCACATCTCTTCAGGCGAATAATCTGTCTCTAAAACATAAGCAGTATCAATTATTTTTAAATTAGGATTAATATCTAAAAGATCAATTGCTAAATTTCTTTCTTTCTCAATCAAACCATTATATACAAATAAATCTTTCTTAGCATAATCATGTTTTTGTTTATTACTAATTTTGTAATTATTAATATCAACACCATCAGGATAAATTGGTGTTATAGTTGCATGATTTTCATATAACTTTTTCGTAATATATTCATTAGGGTAATTAGTAACAATAATTTCTATATTATCCATCGAGTCATCTGTACAACCGGTGGTTATTAATGCAATAGGAATTAGTAAAACTATAGTTAAAAATAAATATTTAATATTCTTCATTCTTTCTCTCCTTTTTTAATGGTACAGGATCATATAAAGGAGCGCTAGAAAAAGGATTACACCTAAGTATTCTCTTTATCGCTAAAAAACTCCCATAAATTGCTCCATATGTATTAATACTTTCTTTAGCATAAGAAGAACATGTTGGAACATACCTACACATACTATGACTAGAAAGTGGTAATTTTTGATAAAAATTAATGATAGAAATAAGTAATCTTTTCATACTATCACCAAAATTATTTTACTATTATTTTACTATTTTTACAATATATAATTTCTTGAATAAAAAATATATCTATGATAAAATAAAAAATAATAGGAGGGGTCTTATATGAGTATTTTTGATAGCTTATTTGGACATAAAAAAGAAGAACAGAAAGAAAATAAAGTAAATTTAACAAAACAAATAGATACTCTTGTATTAGTAATAGAAAACTTAGGGTTATTAAATAAAGAGAAAATTATAGAAAAATTAGATAAACTGCCAGTAGAATATGACAAAAATCTAATAAAAAGATTATCTATTTCAGAAGATAAAGAAAAATTATCCGCTCTATATAAATACTTAGAAAAGGATAATCTATCATTTGGAAAAGAATCTATAAATTCATTAAGAAAACAATTAGAATTTATTTCTAGTAATAATTCTCTAACACAAGATAATATGATAGAAGAAATGCTGAATGTTACAGAAAAATACATTAATAAATATAAGAGCATTATAGAAGAATTAAATAATTCAATAAAAACATTTGAAATGGCTAAACCAACATATGCAGATAAAATTGCTATGATTGATTCATTTACAAAATTATATAAAGAAAATGAATTAGGTTATCCAATTAATTTAGAAGAAAAAGTAGAGGACAGACAAAGAAGTTTAAAAAATCTAAAATATGGTGGATATGGAGAAGAAAAATTGAAGAGTTTTATTAGTAGATGTAAAAATACAATTACTGATAAAAAAAATAAAGGTTGGACCACAAAAGAAATATTAGACTTTATTGATGAAAATATTTATACACCATTATTATCTAGATATAATCAAGACTTAGAGCAATTAGAAATAAGGATATCACGTCTTCAAAGTGGTGAATATAAAGAAAATGAAAGAAAAAGAAAACAAGAAGAAATAATATTAGATTTTAATGAACATTATGGTCATAATATTACTCCAGAAATATTTAGAGAAAAATATAAAAACGAACTTTTAGTAATTGATAATGTAGGATACCCAAAAGATGCCATTAAAGAATTTGAAGAAGAAATTGATGATATCATTACAAGAGCAACTATTAAAGGCCAAACTAATATTTCTACTGTAGTCGATATTAAGAATGTATTCGATAAATATGTAATAAAATACTCTAAAGCAAAAGATACTTTAGAAAGAAATATTAGAAAAGTTGAAAGAACAATATTATCAAATGAAGAAAAAGAAAGAAGAAAAGAAGCTTTACAAGAGAACTTTAAATTAACACTAAGTGCTAAAAAATTAAGTGAAAGATTAGAAATTATGTTAAACACTCTTAAAAAATTAAATTTTTCAAGCATAGAAATAGCCGCATTTAAAAAATCTTGCGAAGATAAAATAACCAATGCTTCTTTATCAACTGATATGTTAGAAGATTTAAACGAACTATTTGAAGAAAAACTAACATCAACTGAAGAAAATCTAGAAAATTATATAGAAATATTAATAGCAAATCTAAAAACACTTCCATCAGGTGGATATGGAGAAAATGCTATTTCTGAATTTAGAAAAGAAACAGATAAAGTTCTTGAAACAAAATTATTAAACAAAGATAAAAAAGAAAAAATAAAAACTATTTATGAAAGATATAAAAATAATTATTTAACAAACAAAGAAATCTTTAATAAATGGAAAGAAGAAAGAATAAAGTCTTATTCGGGGACAGACTTAGAAAATTATGTCTTAGAACTAGATAATGAAATAAGTTATATGCTATCTCTATCAACATCTGAATTAAATGACTACTATGAAGAAGATGACAAGAAAAAAAGAGAAGCAGGAGAAAAACATAATTTAATGGTAATTCTAAAAAGTCTTGCAAAAGATGAATATCAAAAAACAAATAATAAGAGATTATATGAAAAAAGATTAGAAGATATAACAAATGGAAAATTACCATATAGTCCAGAAAAAGTAGCAGAGAAAAAAGAACAACTAGAAACTCTAGCACTATTTAGTGAAGAAGATATTCCAGAAGATGAAAGAATATATAGTACAATAGATTATATAGATAGTACTTTATATAAACAAATATCCTCAATTGATGGAGTAATTCCTAAGAAATAAAAATATAACTTTCGCAGTTATATTTTTTTTGTTATAATGATTATGGTGATTTTAATGGAAGAATTATTTAAAAGATTAAATATAGAACCTAAGGATATGAGTTTATATAAAAATGCTTTTTCTCATAGTTCATATGTAAATGAACATAAAGCAAAAAATGATTATGAAAGACTTGAGTTTTTAGGGGATGCAGTACTTGACTTAGTTGTTGCAGATTATTTATATACACATTATAAAGAAACAGAAGGTGAAATGACTAAAGTACGTGCAAGTTATGTATGTGAAAATGCTAATTATTGTTACGCAACAGGTTTAGGTCTTTCTAAATATATTTTAGTAGGACATGGTGAACAAAAAGAGGGTGGAAATTTAAAAAAAGCTATAGTAGCTGATATATTTGAAGCCTTAATGGGAGCAATCTATATAGATTTAGGATTCTCGACTGTAAGAAATGTAATTTTAAAAGTAGTAGTACCATATATAGAAAATCCTAATGTAACTTTCTTTAGTGATTATAAAAGTAGTTTACAAGAATATGTTCAAACAGAACAAAAAAGTCTAGAATATAAATTAGTAAATGAAGAAGGACCTGCTCACGACAAAAGATTTACAGTAGATGTTGTAATAGACAGCATTGTCTATGGAACAGGAATTGGAACTTCAAAAAAGGAAGCAGAACAAGAAGCAGCCAAAGTTGCTCTAAATAAACTAGCAGTAAAGTAGTAAATAAGAAATTGTGAATAAATTAAGTTTTGTTATACTATTTTTTATATTAAAAAATAAAACAATTAACTAAAAAAATAGAACAACAGTAAAAAACTTAAGAATAAAAAAAGTAATTGTATGTAATGCGTTAATAATTACATGTATCTTATTTTTAAGTGTTGGTTTCTCAGTATTTCAAAATAATGTCCATATTAAAGATTTAGTAGTTACTGTCAGAATAAATGAAGATAATAGAATTTCTGGTATAAATATATTATTGGCATATGATGGGACTAGTTTTTACGAAGATTACAATGTATCTAATATTGTTTCTAAAGTTAACTTAAATTCAGCAGGCTCTTATATAATATACAATGTTGATGTATATAATTTAGGCAATGTTTTAATGGAAATTAAAAATATTAATATTAATAAAGAAAACTTAAAAGTAGAGGTTCTTAATTATGACTTAAAGACGAAACTTATGTGATGAAGGCATAGAATGTAAGTTAGGGTCTAAAAAAACATTACAATTTAAGTTATCAAACAAAGAAGGGTATTATGATTGTTCAAATACTAATTTTGATTTTAAAGTGGATTTTGATTTTCAAAGAATATATAATATCAGTTATGTAAATATAAATAGTAAAGATTCTGTATCAGAAATAATTAATGGAGATACTTTAAATGTTAATATTGAAAATAAAGAGAATGCTATTTTAAAAGTTAATATGAATAGTAAAATATTATCTAGTAATGAGTTTAGTTATAATGGAAATACTTTGATTATTCCTAACGTAAGTGGGGACTTAAAAATTTATTTTGATTATTATACATGTAAACGTGCAACAAGCCTTCATACAGAGGAATGTCTTGGTGTTTATTGTTCAGGAATGGGGTATAAACTAGACGGAAGTAAAGGTACAACAACTATTACATACGGTTCGTTGGAATTATCTGGTACATTAACAACCGGTGATACATTTGATTGCGATGTCAACGGTGATGGAGTATATAATTCTAAGACAGAAAGATTTTATTATCTTAATAATTTGAGTGAAAATAGTGATATAGCTACTTTAATATATTACAATAATGTTAGTAAAGGACAACCTAATAATAATAAGTTTTATCAGTATTATACCACAGCTGAAAATTGGCATGGTTCCTTAAATGCTATGGAGCAACTTCCTACTACAAGTCAATGGAGCAATGTGCTGCACGCCTTTTAACATTATCTAAAGTTAAGAAACTTGTTATTTTTTATGTTCCGTCTTGGAAGAATGGTGAACTTGATAATCATCTCTATCTTGCTGAAAATACTAGTTTTTCAAAGAAAAAAAATTCTAAATTCAATGGATATTGGTTAGAAACTCCTAGAAATACAATGTCAAGTTATGGATGGATGATTTATACAACTTCAAGATGTGTTCATAGTGTAGAAGTTCAAAGAATGGACGTCTTAATTGGAGTTAGACCTGTTATTGAAGTTCCAATTTCCAAAATAGATTATTAATAAGCAGTAAATAAAAGATAAGAAAAAAGTAGAAAATTATTTTCTAACTTTTTTCTTTTATAAAAATAGTATATTTAGGCTTAGAAAAAAATATTTTAAATTTTAGTAAAAAAGACATGAATTTTATTTTCTTATATCTACTTATAAATAATATATATTATACTTTATTTATACTTAATTCCGTTACATATTAATAAATGGATTTTCAAATGAAAATTAACGAAAATTAACACCAGATTTTTAAGTACTTTATTTTTTATAAAAACAATGTTATAATCTTTATGTTGTTCATTCGTTTATATATTTAATTTATATCGGTAAAAATTTATTTATAAAACAATCTATTGTTTTTGTTATGATATAATTAATAATAGATGAAAAAATAGAAGGGAGAAATATAATGAGTAAAATTAAAATTTTTGCTTTAGGTGGCTTAAATGAAAATGGAAAAAATATGTATGTAGTAGAAGTTAATAAAGACATATTCGTTTTCGATGCTGGTCTAAAGTATGATAACGATATTAATTTAGGAATAGATTATATTATTCCAAATATTGATTACTTAATAAAAAATAGAAAAAAAATTAAAGGTATATTTTTAACACACGGTCATGAAGGTAATATGGGAGCAACTCCTGATGTATTAGAACAATTACCAGAAGTTCCAGTATATGGAACTAAATTAACTTTAGAAATGGTTGCAAAAGACTTAGATAGAAGTATTGCGAATAAAGTTAAATTAATTGAAATAAAACCACATATAAAATTAAACTTTGGAAAAAATTCAATATTTCCAATTAGTGTAACACATTCAATTCCAGATGCAGTTTGTTATGTGTTATACACACCAGATGGAGCTATAGTATATACAGGAGACTTTGTATTTGACTCTACTATGCAAGGAACATATAAAACAGATATTGGTAAACTTGCCTATGTTGGAAAACAAGGAGTTTTATGCTTATTATGTGAATCTTTCTACGCAGATAGACCTGGACACACATCACCAAATAACCGTGTAAGTGATTTTATAAGAGAAGTATTAAATGATACAGACGATAGAATAATCGCAACTGTAATGCCAGCACACTACTATAGAATTCAAGAAATCTTTAACGAAGTAAATAATACTCATAGAAAAGTAGTAATTATGGGTAAAGAACTACAAGAAACAATTAATAGAGCAATAGCAGAAGGATATTTAATAGTTAATAAAGACAAAATTGGAACACTAGCGGACTTAGAAGGAAAAAATACTTTAGTATTAATTTCAGATAACAAAGAAAAACCATTTGGTAATCTAGAAAGAATTATTAAAGGATTTGATAAGTTTATAGAAATAAAAGAAACAGATACAATCTTTATTACAGAACCAAGCTATCCAGGAATAGAAAAGAGACTTGCTCTTATTATGGATGAAATAGCGATGCTAGGAGCAGATGCAATATCATTATCAAGCAAGAAGCATCTACTTCATCATGCATCACGTGAAGATTTAATGTTAATGATTAACTTAATGAATCCAAAATACTATTTTCCAGTAAAAGGTGAATATAGAAATCAATATCAAAATGGAGAAATAGCAGAAGAGTTAGGCATTCCAAAAGAAAACATCATTTTAAAATTAAATGGAGACGTATTTGAAATGAACAAAGGAGTAAATACAAATTCACTTGAACATATAGAAACTGATGAAATATTAATAGATGGTAATAGTCAAGGAGATATTGGAGACTTAGTATTAAAAGACCGTGAAATGCTAGGTGAAAATGGAATAGTAATAATAAGCTGTACCTTAGATAAAAATACTAAAGAAATAATAGGTGGCCCAGAAATACTAACAAGAGGATTCATCTATGTAAAAGAAAGTCAAGATTTACTTGAAGAAACAAAACAAGTTTCACGTGAAGCTATTGAACAAAATATAGAACCAAATTCAAAAAGAGTAGACTACTCTAAAATAAAGAATGATGTAAGAGATATATTAGGTAAATTTTTCTATAAAAAGACTGAATCAAAACCAATGATCATTACAGTAATTCAAGAAGTATAATATGAATAAAAAAATAATATTAATAACCTTTTCAAGTGTCTTAGTTATATTAATACTAATGGTTTCAATGATTAAACTACATCCAAGTACAGGTACAATGAAATGTATCTATGAAAGTAAAACAGATGTAATGAATATGAAGTCTATTTATATAGTTAAGTTTAAAGAAAAAGTAGTAGAAAATCTAACTACTAAAGAGACTATGCAATTAAATGATGACGAGAGTCTAGAAAAATACAAAACTTATTTTGAATTATTATATAGTAAGTATTATGGACTAAATTATTATGACAATAAAGTAGTATTAGAAAATAAAAAATTGATATCTACAACCAATATTAATTATAAAAAAATAGATAAAGATAAACTTATTAGTATAGATAGTAATAATAAAAACTTATTTACAAATGATAATGTCAGACTAACAACACTTAAAAAAATATATGAAAATAACGGAGCTAAATGTAAGTATATTTAACTCTCTTATGTATCCGTAGCTCAGTAGGATAGAGCAATCGCCTCCTAAGCGATAGGTCACGAGTTCGACTCTCGTCGGGTACACCAGATAAATATCAATATCTTTTGTTATTATTTCAAAAGATATTTTTCTTTGCTTAAAAATATAGTATATTTAAATTGGTGAGAATATGAAAAAGAAAATAATCATTATAACAAATGTTATATGTATAATTTGTTTACTAGCAGGAACATTTGTTATAATAAATAATAAGAACAAAGAATTACCAAGTGTAATTTTACAAAATGATTTAACAGTAGAAATAAATAAAAAAGTAAAAATATCTTCTTTTATAAAAAGTATTGAAAAAGGTAAAATAATTTCAAAAGATGATTATATAGATACATCAACTCCAGGTAAACAAAAAATTACAATTACAATAGAAAATAATTATAATAAAAAAAGAGATTATACATTTTATATAGAAGTCGTAAATAATTAAATTTAAGGAACTATAGATAATAGTAGTTCTTTTTTTCTACCATAATTCTACTTGTTTTCTACATTCAATATTTACTCTAAATTATTATTTTTAGTATAATCAACTTGTGAGGAGGATTTATATGAGAGATTATGACTTTGGTAATTTACTTTATAAACTTAGAATAGAAAGTGGGTATACACAAAAAGATATTGCAGATATGTTAGGAGTAACTGATAAAGCCGTTTCAAAATGGGAAAACGGAATTGCTAAACCAACAACAAATAATATTAAATTACTCTCAACAATTTATAATGTATCGGTAGAAGAACTACTAAATGGAAAAGATGCAATTGAAAATAAAAAAATAATAAAGGTTGTATTAACAGGAGGTCCATGTGCTGGAAAGACAACTGCAATGAACTGGATTCAAAACTTCTTTCAAAAACAAGGATATGGAGTACTATTTGTTCCAGAAACAGCAACAGAACTAATATCAAATGGCTTAACACCTTGGGATTGTGTGACAAATACTGAATATCAAAAATGTCAGATGAAATTGCAATTAGAAAAAGAAAAAGTTTTTGATAAAGGTGCCGAAAAAATAAAAAATGATAAAGTCTTAATTGTATGTGATAGAGGAATGCTTGATAATAAAGCATATATGACAGAAGAGGAATTTAAAAGAGTCCTTAAAGAGTTAGGAATAAATGAAGTGGAAATAAGAGATAATTATGATGCAGTATTTCATTTAGTAACAGCGGCTAAAGGAGCAGACAAGTTTTACAACTTAGATAATGCTGCGAGAACAGAAACAAAAGAAGAAGCAAAAATCTTAGATGACAAAATAATATCTGCATGGACGGGACATCCTCATTTAAGAATAATAGATAATAGCACAGACTTTGAAGAAAAAATGAAAAGATTATTAAAAGAAATATCAAATTTACTTGGAGAACCAGAGCCATACGAAATAGAAAGAAAATTCCTAATAAAATATCCAGATATAAAATATTTAGAATCACTTTCTAATTGTCAAAAAGTTCAAATAGTTCAAACATATTTAAAATCTAATGACAAAGAAGTAAGAGTCAGACAACGTGGATTAAATGGAAAATATACATATTCTAAAACAGAAAAAATAAATGTTAGTGATATAAAAAGAATAGAAAAAGAAACAAGACTAACACAAGAAGAATATATACAAGAATTAGTAAATATGGACATTAATAAAGGGCAAATAATAAAAGATAGATACTGTCTAACTTATAAAAACCAATATTTTGAAATAGATATTTATCCTTTTTCAAATGACTTAGCAATTCTAGAAATAGAATTAAATAACGAATTGCAAGAAATTGAATTTCCATATTACTTAGATATTTTAAAAGAAGTAACAGAAGATCCTAGATATAGAAACTCTAATCTTGCAAAAACTAAAGTGTTAAAAAGATAAAAAACAATTGATATAGATGAAGACTAGTATTATAATAACTATCTATAAAAGAGGGGTTATTTATGAAATACATGGACTATTTACAAAAATATCAAGATTTGGGGCAAAGAGACTGGAAAGATTTTAAAGAAATATTAGATGAAATTGATAAAGTAAAATTAGAAAGAGTTGAAAATCCTACATTAAATGCAGTAGTAGTATTAGGATATTCTGGTAACGGTAAAACAACAGCTATAAAAAACTTTGTTTTAAATAATCCTGAATACAAAATAATATCAATAGATGAGATATGTAAAAGTTTTATAAAACAAAATAATAAATATCCAAATATTTATGAATTACAATCATTATTTGGAAAAAAATTAGAAAAATCAGTAATCAATAAAGAAAATATAATATTAGATGGTAACTTCTTAAATATTTTAAATAGAATGGCTTTAAGCGACTACTTACATAGTAATGACTATAACATAAATAGTCTAAATTTAACTCCAATGATAAGTAAGACAATACCCTTAAGAATAGAAGACGAAACAACAAAAATACTAAATAAGAATTTTCAAGGAAATAGATTGTTTTATGATTATGCTAATATGCTGGCAACAAAAAATATAATGTCATTTTATTCACTTGAAAGAAAGAGAGCCTCTATGATAGAACAAGAAATATATAAATCACTAAACTTTGGTATAGATAAAGAATTCTATTTAGATAACATTAAAGATTTAAATGTAATTCCAAAAGAATTAAAAAAACAATAAAATAAAAGAAAACTAGGTATGTAAAATATACATATCTAGTTTTTTATATATAAATAAATTATTGAAAAACAATAAATAATTATTGACTTTTAGAAAAAAACATATACTTTAAGTAGAGGTGATTATATGTCAAATTTAGGAAAACTCCTAAAAATTATATTAATTGTATGTATTATTATCGCAATACCACTTGTAATAGTACTACCATTTATTTTAAAAGGACTAATATTTTCTAAGTTAATAGTTTATCCAAATAGTTTAGTAATGCTTTTAATCGCAATTCAATTTACTAAATTATTTAAATCAATTGAAGAAGATAATCCATTTACATTAAAAAATACAAAAATACTAAAAAATGCAAGCATCTATTCTTTTGTAATGAGTTTTCTTTGGTTTATAGACTCCATTTATTTATCATTTATTAAATCTTGTAGTCAAATTGATTATTATATTGTCATCATATTCTTTATTATATTGTTCTTCGGAGTAGGAACGGCTTTATATATATTAAGCAAATTATTTGAAAAAGCAACTAACTATAAAGAGGAGAATGATTTAACAATATGATAATAGTTAATTTAGATGTTATGATGGCAAAAAGAAAAATAGGTCTTCTAGAATTAGCAGATCTTGTAGGTATAACGCCTGCAAACTTATCAATATTAAAAAATAACAAAGGAAAGGCAATAAGATTTAGTACTTTAGAAAAGCTATGTGAAGTATTAGAATGTAGTCCTGGTGATATTTTAGAATATAAAGGTGAAAGGAAAAATTAATTATGAATTACTTATTTATATTATTAATAAGTATATTATATACAATACTGTTTTATGGAAAAGTAAAAGGTTTATCAATGCTTTTATTTACACTAATATTCTTAGGGTTTACGAAATATTATTTAAAGAAACAAGACTTAATAAAAAATAGAAAAGCATTTCTATATATGATACCAATAATATTATTATCATTAACTTATTTATTATTTGATAACCATACATTTTACTTTCTAAATTATTATGCAATTATTCTATTATATAATTTTATGGTTATCTCAGTTACTAATAAGAAAGAATTATTCATCAATATTTTAAGAAATAGTATAAAACTAGCATTTGATTCAATAAGAAATGCTTTAAAAAGTTTTAATGAAGCAATATCTATTTTTAAAAGTAAAATGAATATTAAAGAAAATAAAAAAATAGTAAAATATTTAAAAAGTATCATAGTAACAATAATATTCTTAGCAATAATAATAAATTTATTATCATCTGCTGACTTAATATTTAAATCACTTTTCAGTGGAATAAATAAAACTCTTTCAAATATTTTAAATAATATATTCGCATCAAGCTTTATCTATAAAATAATTTATACATTTTTAATATTAATTCTAATATCGGGATTGTTTTATTCTATTAATAAAACTTCAAGAAAAAGAAATAAAACTACCAAAAGTGGAAAATTTAACAATAAAAATGATTCTTGGAAGTTTAAATATAATTTATTTAGTATTCTGCTTTATTCAGATTAAATCATTATTTTTAAAATCTTTACCAAGTAATTACATTTATTCAACATATGCAAAAGAAGGTTTCTTTCAATTATTGTTTATATCAGTTATAAATATATTATTAGTTTTATATAGTAAGAAAATTAAAAATAATGATAGGTTTATTACAATATCGACATTATTAATGGTAATATTTAATTATATAATTGTATTCAGTTCATTTTATAGAATGTATTTATATGAACTACAATATGGATATACTTATTTAAGATTATCAGTATATTGCTTTTTAGTACTTGAACTTATTATTTTTATACCAACAATTCTTTATATATTAAATAAAAAAATTGACTTATTAAAAGTATATTTTAATATATTTATAATTTGGTATGTCTTTATAAATTTTATAAATTTTGATTATATAATTTCATATAACAACGTAAATAGATTTATTAAAGGAACAATTACAGAAGAAAAATTGGATACAGAATACTTATCATATAATACAACTTCTTCTGCAGTAGACAACATTTTAAAATTAGATAACAAACTAAAAAGTAAAGAAAAGAAATCTGATATAGCATCATACAAGGATAAAATAATATCAACATACAGTAAAGATATAAGAGAATTTAATTTATCTAAATATATTGCATATAAAAAAGTAAAAAGAGCATAAGAATATGTTCTTTTTCTATAGTAAAAACATTAACAATATTATATAATCAAATTAGAGTGTGATTGTATGAAATGTCCTAATTGTAATTTCAAAATGAAAAGGAATTTTTGTACTCATTGTGGTTATATGACAAATGGTAATTTTATTAATACAAAAAAATTACAAGAAGATAGTTTATTAGAATTATATTTTGGTAAAAATTATGAAAAAATTACTTCTAATAACAACTATATTGTTCCTTTTATTATAGGACCAGTATACATATTTTGCCATAATTTCTACATAGAAGGAATTATTCTTATTTTAATAGAGTATTTAATATCAACAATATTCTTATGCTTTAATCATGCGTTTTTATATGTTTACGTAGTAAAATTATTAAATTTTATGTACTTAGTGTTTAATCGATTAATCTGGACAACTATATTAAATTTAATATATGAAAAACTTACTTTGAGAAGATTAAAAAAAATTAAAGAAAAAGATAAAAACTATAAAGAAACAATTCAAGAATTATATAAAAAAGATAATTCTTTACTAATACTAAAATATATTGTATTTACGCCAATATTTTTTATTATATTTGTTGAGATAATATCTTATATATACTCGCATTTAGGGTTAATATAGAAAGGAAGATTATGATAGAAGTTAAAAATATAAGCAAAAAATTTAAAAAGAATATAGAAAAGAATAAAGTAGTAGAGTTCTTTGCTGATGATGATATTTCTTTTACTGCAGAAGAAGGTGAAGTCCTTGGTATTTTAGGACCTAATGGTGCAGGTAAGACAACTCTTCTTAGAATGATTGCTGGAATAATGGAACCAACATCTGGAACAATATTATTTGATTCAAAAAGTTATAAGGAACATGATATGGAAATAAAGAAAAATATCGCATTTTTAAGTGGAAACACAAAATTGTATAAAGATCTTTCACCATACGAACTTCTTGAAATGTGTGGTAATTATTATGGTGTTTCTAAAAACAAATTAGAAAAAAGAATAGCAAAAATAGAAAAAGACTTTGATATGTCATCATTTATAAATCAAAGAATAGGTAATTTATCAACTGGTCAAACGCAAAGAGTAAGCCTTGCAAGATGTGTAGTACATAATCCTAAGTATTATATTTTAGATGAAGCAACAAGTGGTCTTGACATTATCTTAAGTCAAATAATTCTAAACTTTATAAAAGAAGAAAAGACAAAAGGAAAGTGTATTTTATATTCAACACATTACATGGAAGAAGCTGAAAACATTTGTGATAAAGTTCTTCTAATGCATAAAGGCAAAATTATAAAATATGGTTCCCCAGAAGAAATAGAAAAAGAAACAAACACTTCTAACCTAAGAGATGCGTTCTTTAAATTAATTGGAGGTGTTGAAAATGAATAATCGAATACTAATTACTATAAAAAAAGAATTACGAGGAATAATAAGAGATAAAAAGTCATTAATGATGATGCTTGTAACTCCAATTTTAATACCAATATTTATATTATTATTTTCTTATATGTATGAGACAATGTTGGATAAAGACGAATCTACCAATACATATAATATAGGTGTAAATTATACTTATACAAAAGAAGAAAAAAAGAGTCTAAAAGAATTAAATTTAAATATAAAACAATATAAAAGTAAGAATGAATTACAAGATTCCTACAAAAAGGGCAAAATAGATTTATACGTCATAAAAAGCAATAATAACTATAAGATATATGAAAATGAATCAAATCAAAATAGTATTTATGCGACATCAATTTATACAAAATACCTAGATAGCATTAATAAGTATTTAGGTGATACTTACTTAGATAGTATCAATGCATCAAAAGATAAAGTTTATAATAATATTACTTATGAATATAAAAAACTAGAAGGTAAAAATGACTTTGTAAATCAGGTGATAAGTACAGGTCTAATGTTTGTTGTAATGGCTATAACTTTGACATCAATTTATTCAGCAACAGATGCAACAGCAGGAGAAAAAGAAAGAGGAACATTAGAAACACTGCTTACATTTCCAATAAAAAAAGAAGAATTATTAACTGGTAAGTATTTAGCAATAACTATATCTTGTATAATAACTACAATTTTAAGTTTAATTCTTACAGTAATATCATTAAAAATATCCAGTAACATCTTTTCATTCTACAAAGATGCGGTTATAAATATTAATATGACAACATTACTTTTAGCACTTATTATAATGATTTCATACTCATTCTTTATAAGTGGAGCATGTATTGCCATTGCAAGTTTTTCTAAGACATTTAAAGAAGCTCAAAGTGCTTTAACTCCACTAAGTTTTACAGTAATGATTCCAATGTTTTTAGAAATATTAGACATAAAATTAAATAGTTATTTGTCACTGATTCCAGTAATTAGTCATACAATGCTTTTAGAACAAGTTATTTGTAATACATTAACTACAACAACAATAATTAATATATTTCTAATGTTTACAAGTACAATTTTAATAACAATAATAATTATAAAAATAATAACAAAGGTTTATAAATCAGAGAAAATACTCTTTTCGTTATAAACCTTTTTTTCTTTTTATTAATCTGCTATAATAAAATCAAATAATAGTGGAGGCAATATGAAAGAGATTGAGAAAAAGTGTCCAAATTGTAGTAAAGTACTTGAAGTTGATCCATCACTTAAAGAAATAAAATGTCCTAATTGTAATCGTGAGTATACTATAGAAAAATCTAGAATTAAAAGAAAAGGTAAAGAAGTAGAAAGTATAAACCTAGTAATGAAAGTATCTAAGAATGTTTTTGTTATTCCAGTTGTTATTTTTTCTAGCATAATACTTATCTTAACACTTGCAACAATTCACTCAGTAAACAATTATAAACTGAAATTAAAAGGAAAAGATGAAACAAAAGAGTTGCATGATAATATAAAAAAAATAAAAGATATTGACAAAGAAAAGATAGAAGAAAAAAGTCTAAGTGAAATAAATAATTGGAATGTTGAAAAAGACAACGTTCATCTTGGTAATTCAAAAGAATTAGGACAATATTTATATAGAGTAAATAATCACTCTACAATTTATGATGTTTATGAATTAACTTACAAAATAAATAATAGTGATTACACAATTTATACTGCTGTAGTTTATAACGATTTAAATAATGACAATATAAATCAAATTATTCCTGAAATTCATGGAGCAACAATCACAAAAGGCAATGAAAACTTATGGGGATATGATACAATAAAAGACTTATATTATGATATTAATACTCCAGAAAAATCAAAACTAGAAGTAACAAAGGGTCTTTATATGGAAAAATAGTTTAATAAAGGCTAAATAATTAATTTAAAATTTATAAACAACATAATATATACTGAAAGTGAGGAATTATTATTAAAATCAAATGTATAAATCCAAAATCTCTTAGTATTTTTAATTATAAAGTTAAGATATATGATGAGTGTGGTAATTTAATAGAAGAAGGATATACTAAAAATAATGAATATTTTTTTAATCCTAAAAAGTGTTCTGTATATAAATTGATTGTTATTAATAAAAATTTAACCCCATATATTATAAGTGTACGTTTTATTCCAGTTAATAATCTTTGTATATATTTTAATACTCAAAATTCTTACACTTTCTATTTGACAGATAAGTATTATATTGGTTTACCAATAGAGAGAGGAGAATTGAATTTATGGCCAGTCCGTATTCCATAACAATAACGAATGGTACAGGAACAGAAAGTGTTTTAAATGACACATATAATGTTACAGCAAATGTTACAGGGTATGACAATCAAACATTAACACCAACGACTGTAAGCGTAGTAGAAGGAACAGACACTTATAATTTCAAAATAGGAGCTACAGGTACTTTAACTATTCATGTTACAGAAGAAGGAACAACAACTTCTACTCCAATAGTAGGAGCCCAATTCCAAAGAACAGATAGCACAGGAACTGTTTATGGTCCAGTAATTACAACAGATTCAAGTGGTAATGCTATATTTCAAAACGTTCCATATTCGCCAACGTCTGCTCCAATAATTTATTACAAACAAATTTCATCAGATGGAAATCATGAATTTAGTACCCAAGTTCAAAATACAACATTAACAACTCAAACAGCGACAATAGAATTAGAAAATAAAACGCCAACTCCAAGAACATTTACACTAACAGATACTAATTATGAAAATTTACCTGTATCAACAGGAACATTGACACTTACTAGTAATTAATAGCAAATAAAAAATAATAAAAAATTGTGTGTAAAAGCACAATTTTTTCTTTATTACTTGTAATTCCTACTAATTTAGTAGTAGAATATTAATGCATGGAGGAATACTATGAAAATATCAACAAAAGGACGTTATGCCTTAACAATAATGTTATCGATTGCGAAAGGTTATGATAAAGATGAATATATTTCTCTAAATAAAATAGCAGAAGACGAACAAATATCTGTAAAATATTTAGAAAAGATAATGACAAGTCTAAAGAAAAATAATTTAGTTAAAAGTACAACAGGAAAAGATGGTGGATATAAATTAAATAAGAAACCAGAAGAGTATAAAATAGGAGAAATAATAAGAGCAGCAGAAGAAAATCTTGATGTTGTGAAATGTATAAATAACCCTGATTGTCCTAAAAAAACGACTTGTAAAACATATACCTTATGGGAAGGATTAAATAACGAAATTAATGATTACTTAGATAGCAAAACACTAAAAGATTACTTATAGGAGGAAACAATGGAAAAATTATTAGAAATAAATAATATTAAAACAATTGCTGAAGATGATAATGAAAAAGAAATACTAAAAGGATTAAACTTAGAAATAAACAAAGGAGAAATCCACGTTATTATGGGACCTAATGGAAGTGGAAAGTCAACACTTGCAAATACAATTTTTCATAGTCCTAAATATATTATTACAGATGGAAACATAAAATTAGATGGAGAAGAACTTACTAATAAAAAAACAGATGAAATAGCAAGACTCGGAGTATTTATGTCTTTTCAAACGCCAGTAGAAATTCCAGGTATTAATTTAGCCCAGTTTTTAAAATCAACAAAGAAGAGTATGACTGGTAAAAAGCCTAATATTTTTACATTTCAAAAAGAAGTAGAAAAAAATATGCAAGATTTAAACATGAAAAGTGAATACATCTCACGTGAATTTAATGTAGGTTTTTCTGGAGGAGAGAAGAAGAAAAATGAAATTCTTCAAATGTTAATTCTAAATCCAAAATTAGCAATATTAGATGAGACTGATTCAGGGCTTGATGTTGATGCAATAAGAACAGTATCAAAAGGAATAAGCCTATACCACAATGACGAAAACGGCGTACTAATAATTACACACTCAACAAAAATATTAGAAAATCTAAAAGTAGACAAAGTACACGTTTTGGTAGATGGTAAAATAGTAAAAACAGGTAATGCATCTCTTGCTAAAGAAATAGAAATAAATGGTTATATTGATTATATAAAGTAGGTGAAATATGAAAACAGATATTGAACAAATAAAAGATTCCAAAACAAGAAATATATATAATGAAAAAAGTTCTAATATTTCTCTAAAAAAAGAATATGGTCTAAACGAAGAATTAATAAGAAACTTATCAAAAGAAAAAAAAGAACCTGACTGGGTACTAGATATAAGGCTAAAAGCATTAAAACTTTTTAAAGAATTACAAGACCCAGATTGGGGACCGGATATTAGTTATTTAGATATAAATAAAATTGCAACTTATGTAAAACCAATTAATAATGAGAAAAGAAAGTGGGAAGATGTACCAGAAGATATAAGAGATGTTTTTGACAAACTTGGTATCCCAGAAGCAGAAAAAGAGCAACTTGCAGGATCTGGAGCGCAATTTGATTCTGAAGTGGTTTATCATAACTTGACAGAAGATTTAAAAAAGCAAGGTGTAATTTATACAAGTTTTGATGAAGCTGTAAGACTATATCCTGAACTTGTAAAAGAGTATTTCACAAGGGCAGTACCAATAAATGATCACAAGTACATTGCTCTTCATTATGCATTATTTTCTGGAGGATCATTTGTATATATTCCAAAAAATGCCAAATTAGATAGACCACTTCAAAGTTATTTTAGACTTAACGAAAAAGGAGCAGGTCAATTTGAACATACTCTAATAATAGTGGATGAAGGCGCAGAACTTCAATTCATAGAAGGGTGTTCTGCACCAGGTTATAACGAATTAAACTTGCATGCAGGATGTGTTGAACTATTTGTAAAAAAGAATGCATATCTTAGATTTTCAACAATAGAAAACTGGTCCAAAAATATGCTTAATTTAAATACAAAAAAGTGTTATGTTGAAGAAAATGGAAAAATTGAATGGATAATGGGATCATTCGGCTCTAAAGTCTCAATGCTATATCCATTAAGTGTCTTAAACGGGAAAAATGCTAAATGCGAATTTACAAATATTTCTTTTGCTGGACGTGGTCAAAATCTAGATACAGGTTTAAAAATAATTCATAATGCAGAAAATACAAGTTCCATAGTAAATTCTAAATCAATTTCTAAAGATGGAGGAATTTGTACATTTAGAAGTAATGTTCATGTAAGAAAAAATGCTACTAACTCAAGCGTATCACTATCTTGTGAATCATTAATGATGGACAGTATTTCAAGAAGTGATACAATACCTGCAAATACAATAGAAACAGATGATGTTTCATATGCACATGAAGCAACTATTGGAAAAATAAGTGATGAAGCAATATACTATTTAATGACTCGTGGTATGAGTGAAGAAGATGCTAAATCATTAATAGTAAGAGGCTTTGCTGAACCAATCGCAAAAGCATTCCCAGTAGAATATGCTGTCGAAATGAATAGACTAATAGAGTTAGAATTAGAAGGAACCATAGGGTAGGTGATAAAATGAAATATATATTAAATAAACTTCAAGAAAAAACAACTAATAATTTTAGAGTAAACGAAATAAAATTAGACTTAGACCTACCAGAAAACTTTAAATTAAAAAAATATGAAATAAAAAATAATAAATTAGAAATAACAGAAGAAGAAAAAACAGAAACTCTAACTTCAAAAATTGGACTAGCTCTAAACAAATATAAAGAATTAAATATAAAAGTCCCAAAATATTTCAATGCAAAAGAACCAATTATTATAAGATATACTTTTGAAGAAAATAATGATTTAGTAGAAAATATTAATATCGAATATGAATCATCATCAAGTGCCAATATAATATTTATTTATAATTCAAAAGATGACACTAAGTCATTTCATTTCTTTAAAGAAAATCTTATTATGAAAGAAAATTCAAACGCTACAATAAGTATTATAAATTTAATGAATAGTAATAGTGAAAGTTTTATATCTATTGAGTCAAGTGTAAAGGAAAATGCAAGTGTTACACATAATATAATTGATTTAGGAGGAAAAATACGTCTTTCAAATGTATATTCTGAATTAAAAGAGTATAATGCTAGTAACAAAATAAATAGTATTTATCTTGGCTCTTCTGAAGATATAATAGATATTAATTATTACTTAAAAAATATTTCTAAAAAGACATCGTCTATTATTAGAACAGAAGGATGTTTGCTTGATTCTTCTAAAAAAACATTTAGAGGAACAATTGATTTTGTAAAAGGTGCAGAAAAGTCAATTGGTGATGAACAAGAAAATTGTGTAATAATGTCTGATAAAGCAAAATCTAAATCTCTACCAGTTTTATTATGCGGAGAAGAAGACGTAGAAGGTGCTCATGGAGTATCGTCTGGTAAAGTAGATGAATCTAAATTGTTCTATTTAATGAGTAGAGGATTTAGTGAAAAACAAGCAAAGAGATTAATTATCTCAGCTAACTTAACTAAGATAATTAATAATATTCCAGATGAACTTATTAAGGAAGAAATAAATGAATATTTAGATAAAAAGATTGGAGAATAATTCTCTAATTTTTTTATATATTATTAGCACTTAAACTTGACAAGTGCTAATAAGAGTGCTATATTTAAAATGTAATAAGAAATTAATACTTATTACAACAATCTATATTTGAAGGTATTAATTAAAAATAAAAATGTGCTACCTATAATGGAATCAACACATTAAGTGAAAGGAAGTAGATTTATATGATGTTAGTACCAAGAAAAAGAGATTTTGATTTGTTTGACGATATGTTTGATGATCCATTTTTTACAAGAAATGACAATAAAATGATGAAGACAGATATAAAAGAAAATGATAATAATTTTGAATTAGAGGTTGATTTACCTGGATTCAATAAAGATAATATTAAAATGACAATCGATGATGGATATTTAACAATCAATGCAAAACAAGAATCAAATAATGATGAAAAAGATGAACATGGAAAATACGTAAGACGTGAAAGATATTACGGAGAATGTTCAAGAAGTTTCTATGTAGGAGAAGATGTTAAAGAGGAAGATATTAAAGCAAAATATACAGATGGTACACTAAAAGTAGAAATACCAAAAGTAGAACCTAAGAAAGAACTTGAAGAAAAGAAATATATCGAAATCGAATAAGTTTATGACTAGTCTTAGTACTAGCCTTTTTTTATCAATAAATTAGAAAAGGAGAAATATATGTTAATAATTCCAATATATGACAGTATTGTATTACCACATTCAACTATGTATATTCCAAAAGAAAATATTGTAGATTTAGGTGGAAGACAAGTAGAAGTAAACGATAAAATTATTTTCCTAGTATGCAAGGAAAGATTAAACTATTCAAAAATTAGCAAAAGTGCTTTCCAAAAAATAGGGGTTTCTGGAGTAATTGCCGATATAGATAAGAATGGACTAGTTACAATAGACACTAAAGAGAGAATAAATATATTAAAATTTAGAAAAACAAAAATAGAAAACAACTATGAAATAGAAATAAATTTACGAGAAGAAGTAGATGATATATCTATTGAAGAAGAAACATCTAAATTAATGAAAATGAAAAGTGAATTAACTAATTTTATAAAAGATAATCAGTGGAGTTTTATGGTAAGAGCCTATATTATGCAATGGAAGTCCCTTAATGAAGTGATATGTGCAATATCTAGTTGGCTACCGAATAGTGAAGAAGAAAAATATGCTCTTCTAAAGGAAGATTCTAAGAAGAAAAGAACTGAAAAAATAGAAAAAATGATTTATGAGTACATTAATATTGAAAGTATTACAAAATCCGCTAAAAATAAAGAAGATGAAGATTTAAAGAAAATGTACAAAGAAACATCCATTAGAAAACAAATTGATTATCTAGAAAAAGAATTAGAAGAAATGAATCCAGATTGTGTTTCAGAAACAAGTGAGTTTGAAAGAAAAATAGAAAAGTCTGGAATGAATAAAGATGCAAAAAAAGAAGCATTAAAAGTGTTAAATAGATTAAAACAAGAAGGAAGCAGTAGTCAAGAATATGGAATGTTATATGACTATTTAGATTTTATGACATCACTTTCTTGGAAAAAAGAAAAATTTAAAAATTATGATATTTCTAAAGCTAAAGAGGTACTTGATAAAGAACATTTTGGACTAAAAAAAGTAAAGAAAAGAATAATAGAAGAAATTGCTGTTATGAATCTTAATAAAAAACAATCTGGTAGTATTTTGCTATTTGTAGGTCCTCCAGGAACTGGAAAAACATCAGTTGCCTCTTCTATTGCAAAAGCATTAAATAGAAAATATGTGAGAATATCTCTTGGAGGTATTAGGGATGAAGCAGAGATAAGAGGTCATAGAAGAACATATTTAGGAGCACTTCCAGGTAGAATAATGAGTGGAATAGAAAAGTCAGGTGTATCAAACCCAGTAATAGTTCTAGATGAAGTTGATAAACTAATAACATCGTATGATGGAGACCCAGCCAGTGCATTACTAGAAGTACTAGACCCAGAACAAAATAATACATTTACAGATCATTATTTAAATGTTCCATACGACTTATCAGACACATTATTTATATGTACAGCAAATAGTATAGATAAAATTCCAGAACCATTATTAAATAGAATGGAAGTAATTGAGTTTAGTGGTTATACTCCAATAGAAAAAGAACAAATTGCTAAAGAGTATTTAATACCAGAATCTATGAAAAAAATAGGACTAACCAAAAAACAAATAGGTTTTACATCATCTGGAATAAAAAATATTATAAAAGACTATACTATGGAGTCAGGAGTAAGAGGACTAAAAAGAATAATTGAACATTTATGTAGAGAGTCAGCGCTAAAAATAGTAACAGGTGAAGAAAATAAAATAGAAATAACAAATAAAAATTATTCTGAATATATTGATATTCATAAAATTCACCATGACGAAGTAGGAAAAAGTACTAATTCTGGTATAATCACAGGACTAGCTTGGACTAGTGCTGGAGGAGAAATATTATTCATTGAATCAAGTATGACTAAGGGAAAAGGAAAACTTACAATTACTGGTCAATTAGGTGATGTAATGAAAGAATCTATCCAAATAGCTATAAGTCTAATAAAAAACATTTATCCAGAGTATGTTAAAAAAATAACAGAAAGCGATATTCATATTCATGTACCAGAAGGAGCAGTACCAAAAGATGGACCTAGTGCCGGAATAACAATAACTACAGCACTTGCTTCTTTATTAACAAATAAAAAAGTTTCAGGAAATATTGCCATGACAGGTGAAGTTTCATTAAGGGGTAATGTCATGCCAATAGGTGGATTGAAAGAAAAGTTAATGGCAGCAGAACGAGCAGGAGTAAAGAAAGCGTTTATTCCAAAAGACAACATAGAGGACTTAAAAGATATCCCTGAAGAGATAAAAGAAAAAATAGAAGTAATTCCTGTAACAACAGTAAAAGAAGTATTAAAAGAATTAAAATTAATAAACTAGAACAGACAAATTTAAACAGTTTGTCTGTTTTATATATATGTTTGTAATAAAATGAATAATGTTAATATAGAAGCAGGTGAAAAGTTTGAAATTAATTGATATAATTTTATTGGGAGTTAGTTTAGCGATGGATGCAACTGCAGTTTCTATTTGTAAGGGACTATCTATGAAAAAATTAGATAAGAAAAAAACAATTACTATAGCACTATATTTTGGCACATTTCAAGCAATAATGCCCATCATAGGATATTTACTTGGAATATCTTTTAAAGAAGTTGTAGAAGCAATTGATCACTGGATAGCATTTTTCTTATTAGCAGTAGTTGGTATAAATATGATTAGAGAGTCACTATCTAAAGAAAGTGAAAGTCTAAATGATTTAATAGACTTTAAAACAATGACCCCCCTTGCAATTGCTACAAGTATTGATGCTCTAGCAATAGGTATAACATTAGCATTTCTTAGAGTAAATATAATTGGAGCAGTAACTATAATAGGAATAATAACAATATTTCTTTCAATGATTGGAGTATTTATTGGAAATGAATTTGGAAACAAATATGGAAAAATCGCAGAAACATTAGGTGGGATAGTTCTAATTGGTATAGGCTTAAAAATTTTATTAGAACATTTAAAAATAATTTAAAAAAATTACTTGCAAAATTCAAAATAATATGTTTTAATAAATATAGCTAGTAGTTATGAATATAATTTGAAAGGATATAATTGATTAGGTTTTGCTATTTAGGAGGCTATGTATAGAAAGATTGCTATACATAGCTAGGGATCAAATAATAAAACTAATTAAGTTAAATATATGAAATAAAATATTTAATTCCTAGATGATAATAATCATGGTTTCAAATTATATGATGTCAATGGTTAATCTTGCGCCTACTAGTTATGTGATCACATGGTAGACACCAAATGTAAGAGATTATTTTTATCAGTTTGATAGGCTGACTAAAATAGTTCATTGTATTGTCTTGAAAAAAGTTTCGACTATCAATCGAAGCTTTTTTTATTGTTTATTTTGCAATTTATAATTATTTAAATGAATTTTAAAAAAAGTGTTGCATAAATATAAAATATATGCTTTAATATAAATAGCTAATAGATAATAACAAAAGATAGTTTCGATTTTGTCTTAGTAGTGTTATTATAATTGCATTTAGTATATAGGAGATTGAATAGAAAAAATTGGTTTTTTATTTAATCGAGGATCATATATTAAAATAATTATTACTATAGTTAATTTATTAATTATAGATACGCGAAGAGATTTTTGAAACTATATAAAAATGTCAATGGTTAATCTTACGCCTATTAGTTATGTGATCACATGGTAGACACCAAAATGTAAGAGATTATTTTTAATTGTTTGATAGGCTAGTTAAAAATAGTTCGTTGTATTGTCTTGAAAAAAGTTTTGACTATCAATCGAAACTTTTTTTATTGTCTTTAACACCAGTATTATGTATAATGTTAAATATAGGAGCGTTGTATAAAAATGAAAAAGAAAGTATTTTTAATTTTAATTTTATTTATAAGTTTATTGGTAACAGGATGTTCTGCAAATAATAAAGATGCATTAAAGTTTAAAGAAGAATATGAAAAAATAAATGGAGATAAAACTTCTTATAGTGATAATAAATATCGCACATTAAAAATAGATAAAAATAATCCTTATGTTTATAGTAGTGCAAAAGAAATATTGGAAAAGATAAATAACAAAGAAACTTTTTATGTTTACTTCGGTTCATCATATTGTCCATGGTGTAGAAGTGTAATTGAAAAATCAATCGAATCTGCACAAAAAAACAATATTAAAAAAATATATTATGTAGATATATGGAATGGTTTTCATAATGAAATATTAAGGGATATGTATAAATTAAATGATAAAAATGAAGCCGAAAAAGAAAAAGATGGTACTAAAGAATACTATAAATTACTAGAAAAGTTTGATAACTTATTAGAAGACTATACTTTAACAACAGATGATGGAGAAGAAGTAAAAGTAGGAGAAAAAAGAATCTTTGCTCCAGACTTTATCTATGTAGAAAATGGAGTTGCAAAAAGAATCACTTCAGCAACATCAGAAAATCAAAAAGATGCTGATGCAAAATTAACAAAAGAAATTTTAAAAGACGAAGAAAAATCTTTTGATAACTTTTTTAAAAATAAATAATAGTTATAAATATTTAAATTGTATTATAAAGTCGATAAGAGTTGATATGACCTCATTTCTTGTTATAAGAGAAATGAGGTTTTTATATCTTTTAGATATATTTTTTAATATTTTATGAGAATTTTTGATATCTAAACAAAGTTGGTTATTTAACAAATTCTATTTATTGTTATACTAAATGGGTTAAATACATAAAAGCACTTAATATTAAAGTAAAAACTAAAAAAGTTCTAAAACAAAAATAACTGAAAATTTTATTTTTTTGTTCATATTGACCACCAAACAAATGTATGATAATATAGATTTATAAAGAGGGTGCGTATTATGAATAAAGTATATATTTGTATAGACTTAAAAAGTTTTTATGCATCTGTTGAATGTCAAGAAAGAGGACTAGACCCAATAAAAACAAATTTAGTTGTTGCTGATGCATCACGAACAGAAAAAACAATTTGTCTAGCAACATCACCTTCACTAAAAAAATATGGCATACCAGGAAGAGCAAGACTATTCGAAGTGCTTGCAAAAGTAAAAGAAATAAACAAAGAGAGATTAAAAGAAAACAATTATAAAAAGTTTATTGCTAAATCTTGTAATGAAGACGAATTAAAAGATAAAAGTCTAGAATTAGATTTTATAATAGCAAAACCTAGAATGAAATATTATATGGAATACTCAGCAAAAATATATAATTGCTACTTAAAATATGTATCCAAAGATGATATTTATGTTTATTCAATAGATGAAGTATTTATAGATATTACTTCATATTTAAAAACATATAAATTAACTGCAAGACAATTAATTACTTTAATGATAAATGAAGTATATGAACAAACTGGAATAACTGCAACCGGTGGAATAGGTACAAACATGTATCTTGCAAAAGTAGCTATGGATATAGTTGCAAAACATGCTGAGCCAAATGAATATGGTGTAAGAATTGCAGGGCTAGACGAGTTAACATATAAAAAATTATTATGGACTCATAAACCATTAACAGACTTTTGGAGAGTAGGAAGAGGTTATGCTAAAAAATTAGAAGAAAACAATATTTATACTATGGGCGACATAGCAAGAATATCTCTTGAAAATGAAGAATTATTATTTAAACTCTTTGGGATAAATGCAGAATTTTTGATAGATCATGCTTGGGGAATAGAGACAGTCACTATGAAGGATATAAAAAGTTTTAAGCCAAAAGCATCAAGTGTTGGTTCAGGACAAGTTCTACATTGCCCGTATGACTATAAAAAAGCAAAATTAATTGTAAAAGAAATGACAGATTTATTAGTACTAGACTTAGTAAAAAATAATTATCTAACAAAAGAATTAGTTCTTGATATAGGGTATGACATAGAAAATTTAAACTATTATAAAGGAGAAACAAAAACAGACAGATATGGAAGAACAATTCCAAAAAGTTCTCATGGTATAATAAAACTTGATCATTACACATCATCTACAAAAATAATAATGGAAGAAGTTATTAAAATATATGATCAAATAATAAACAAAACTTTATCAATTAGAAGAATAAATATAGTAGCAACTAATATCATAAAAAAAGAAGAAAAAGAAAGAAAAGTAGAGTTAAAACAAATAAATTTATTTGAAGATGAAGTTGTAAATATAAACATTGAAGAAAAGATAAAAGAACAAGAAAAAGAGGAGGAAAAACTTCAAAAAACGCTTTTGAACATTAAAGATAAGTACGGTAAAAATTCTATACTAAAAGGAATGAATCTAGAAGAAGGAGGAACAACAATTGAAAGAAACAAACAAGTCGGTGGTCATAGTGCATAATTTTCCATATATTGACATTCTAAATAAAGAAAGACCAATATCAAAACATCCAAAATTATCAATGGAACAAAGAGCAGCTCAGTTTGCTCCATTTCAAGCTCTAACTGGTTATAAAGAGCAAATTATAGAAACTTCAAGAGATACAACAAAAAAGAAAATATTAACAGAAGAAGAAAAAAATATTATAAACGACAAATTGAATATTCTTAATTTACATAAAAATTATTCAGTAAAAATAAAATATTTTAAAAGCGATGATAAAAAAGAAGGTGGAAAATATCTAGAAACATCTTCAAAATTAAAAAAAATAGATACATACAATGAAATTATACATTTAGAAAATAATATAAAAATAAGTTTAGAAGATATATTAAACATAGAAATAAATAATTATGAAGATTATTAAATATTTGGTATACTAATAATGGTGATGATATGAATAGTAACTTAATAATAGAAAGAGAATTAAAAAGTATTGATGAGATAAGTGACTTATATGGATATGATAGTAATATAAGACATTTATTATATATAATTATTCCAGCATTCGTAATAAAATATGGAATATCAAAAGAAAAATTAATATTAAAAACATTTAAAGAAATAAGAATTTTAAAAAGTAATCAAGAAAGTAAGACAGTAAAAGCATATTATTCAAGTAAGCCAAAATGTGAAAATGGAGAATATAAAACAACTAAATTTATGGTAATACAGAATTATCAAAAAAATAGTTTAGTAGATTTATTAGATAACTTAGTCCATGAATTTAATCATGCTATAAACTCAAGTATTAATGAAATAAAAATAACAAAAAACTATTTATATTTAAGAACAGGTCTTACTTATAGAGTATACAAAAAAGAAGATTTATCATTCATAAGAAAAGACAAATCATACTTATTAGAAGAAATAATTAATACTAAACAAACAGAAGATATAATAAATATTATTAAGAAGTTTGATTCAACAAATAAATCAATAAGCAATACAATATATGCGATAAATAGTGAAACAGCTTCAAAATATAATTCTAATTCCTATTATTTAGAAGGATATGTCTGTAAAAAAATATTAACAAACAAAACTTTTATAAATACTTTAGAAACATTAAGACTAAACGGAGAAGTATATGATATTTCTAAATGGTTTGATGATATAACAGGAAAACAAGGAGAATATAAAGAATTAATAAATTTATTAAATGAGGTATATGATTTAGAAATAGAATATTCAAATAGAAAATATTTCAAAATATTTACACTAAATAAGATAAAAGATGCGTCAAATAAGATAATGAGAATAGTAGATACCTTTAATAATAATGTAAATTTTAGATAAATGATGTATAATATACAAAGAGGTGAAATTATGAACAACCAAGAAAAGTTTAACGAATTAAGAAAAAAATATGATAAGTTTATCTATGAAAAATATGATATTTCATTTGATGAAGAATATTTAAATATAACATATCATTTTAATATTCCAAATTTAACATACTTTTATCCAAAAATAAAACTAAAAAAGTCATACATAAAAAATAACTACAATGAAGAATATTTAGATTACTTAGTATTCCAGATAGGATTAATTGAATTAATTAGCTACGTTAAATGTACATGTTCTAAAAACATAGAAATAAAATGTAATTATATAAATGAAGAACAAATTAAATTCTTAAAGAAGTTATATTATAATGGATTAGGAGAATTTTTATATACAAATAATATTAAAGTAGAAGAAGATGAATTATTCAATATAAAATGTCATCATGAAAAAATAAAACTACCAACTATCGAATATAAAGGAAATGGTAATTTAATCTGCGTTGGTGGAGGAAAAGACTCTTGTGTAAGTTTAGAACTTTTAAAAGATGAGAAAAGCAATTCATGTTTCATTATAAATCCTAAAACTCCATCATATAATTCTTGCATAACAGCAGGCTACACAGATGATGAGATAATTAGCATTGAAAGAATATTAGATAGAAAAATTGTAGAACTAAATAAAGAAGGATATTTAAATGGACATACACCATTTTCATCAATAGTTGCTTTTATAACATACTTAGTTGCTTACTTAAATGGTAAGAAAAATATAATATTATCAAATGAAGCAAGTGCTAATCAGCCAACTGTAATAGGTACAAAGATAAATCATCAATATTCAAAAACATATGAATTTGAAAGTGATTTCATGAATTATATGAATAAGTTTATTGGATTAGATATAAAGTACTTTAGTCTATTGAGGGGATTAAGTGAATTAAACATTGCAAGATTATTCTCAAACTATAAAAAATATCATCAAGTATTTAAAAGTTGTAACGTTGGAAGTAAAGAAAAAGAATGGGTATGGTGTTGTAATTGTTCCAAATGCTTATTCGTCTATATAATATTAAGTCCATTTATAAACAAAGAAGAACGAATAAAAATATTTGGAGAAGACTTATATGAAAAAGAAGAGTTACTAGAAACATTTAAAGAAATTTTAGGATATAGTAATACTAAACCATTTGAGTGTGTTGGTACTTATGAAGAAGCAAGATATGCAGTAAGTCTAGTATTAGAAAAAAATAATGAACATTCATTCTTATTAGATTATTATAAGAATAACTATCCACTATTTTTAGATGGTACAGAAATAAATAAATATAATGATGAAAATAATTTGGGAGAGTATTATAATAATATTGTAAAGAAAGAGATGAGTAAGTATGTATAGTGAAAAAATATTAAACAAATTAATAGGAAAAAATATCGCAATACTAGGTTTTGGCCGTGAAGGAAAGTCAACATATAGTTTTATTAGAAAACATTTAAAAGATATGCATCTAACAATAATAGATAAAAATACTATAGAAATAGATGATCAAAACATAACACTAGTAACAGGAGAAAATTATTTAGATAATCTTGACCAATATGATTTAATTATTAAAAGTCCCGGAATATCTCTAAAGGATATAGATTACTCTAAATATATTGATAAAATAACTTCTCAGTTAGAATTACTGTTAGAAGTAGACAGAGAAAACATTATTGGTATTACAGGTACTAAAGGAAAATCAACAACAACATCCTTAATGTATGAAGTTTTAAAAAGACAAAAAGATGAAGTATACTTATTAGGAAACATTGGAATACCAGTTCTAGATAGTATAGAAGACTATACTCCAAATTCAACTTTAGTAATTGAAATGAGTTCACATCAATTAGAATTTGTAAAACAAAGTCCTCATATTGCAGTAATTCTAAATTTATTTCAAGATCACCTAGACCACGCAGGCTCTCTTGAACATTATCATAATAATAAAATGAATATATTTAAATATCAAACAGAAGATGATTATGCAATATACTCAGATGATAATGAATATTTAAATAAAAAAATGCAAGAGTTTGATATTAAATCTACTAAATATAATGTAAGATTTGATAATGAAAATGTTTTTGGAAATGCTGTAAGAACAAATGGAAAAGATGTATTTATTAATAATGAATTAGTATACAAAGATGAAGAAAGAAAGCTAATAGGAGATCACAATTTAAAAAATATTATGTTCGTATTAACAATTTCTAAAATATTAAATCTTGACTTAGAAAAAGCAAAAGAAGTAATCTTATCATTTAAAGGTCTAAAATATAGAATGGAATACATTGGAACATATCATGATATAAAATACTACAATGATACAATCGCAACAATTCCAGATGCAACAGAAAATGCCGTAAAAGCAATAAAAGATGTTGATACCTTAATATTTGGAGGTCTAGATAGAGGAATAGACTATAGGGAATTTATTGAATTTTTAAAAGACAGTACAATAAAAAATTTGATTTGTATGCCAACAACTGGAACAAAAATAGGACGTATATTAGAAGAAGTATCTAACAAGAACATAAAATACGCTGATAACTTAGAAGAGGCAAACAAACTAGCACTTCAGTACACAACACCTGGAATGAGTTGCTTACTTTCGCCATCAGCAGCCAGTTATGAATACTTTAAAAACTTTGAAGAAAAAGGTGCAGCATTTGAAAAAATAGTAAAAAAAATATAATAAAAAATATTTATATTAACGGAAATTAGTTTACTAATTTCTTTTTAATTACTATAATGAAAATTATAGGAGGTTCAATATGAAAAAAGATAATGACAAAAACAAATATGTAGCAGCAATACTACAAAGACATTACATTGATAATAATAAATATTTATACACATTTCATCATTTAGAAACAGGTAGTTATGATGAACAATTACATTGTTTTATAGATAGAAATGGTAATGAATATGCACATATGTCAGATGAGAGTCTATTTTATAGTGAAATACCATACTCGTATGATAACATTATAGAAAAAAAACAGTTGCATGAATTTTTTGGACAAGATACGCCATTAAGTCAATGCATTTCATTATATGAAGAATTATTAAAGGATACAATATGTTTTTCTTGTAAAACAAAAGATGGAAGAATTGGATTTGTTACTATAAATTTGAATCAATTTGAAAGTTTAATAAATGGACAAATACCACTAGAAATTCAAAATATGCAAAACATAACAGATACAAATTATTCACAAGATATAGATTCAGAAACAAGTCTTGATAATTTAATTTTAAATATAATAGATGGAACTTATACTATTGAGGAATTAAAAAAATTAAGAGAGTCAGCACAAACGAACTATGGAAATTTAGAAAATTTATTAGATACACTAAACTTACAAATAGAAGCCTCTGAAAAAGGAGAATCATTTGTAAAATTAAAAAATGAGAAGAAACAAAAAGAACTAGAAGAAACATTTGAAGTTGTGAAAGAAGAACAAAAAGAGGAAAATAAAGTTGAAAATAAAAATCATATTGATTTAGTAAAATTATTAAATGAAATAAAAAAGACATTAATTGCTCAAGATGAGCCAGCTCGAAGAGTAATAACAGAAATTGCTCGTAAAGAACAAAATCCAGAACTTAAAAACAGGGGTATTTTATTAACTGGTTCAACAGGAGTAGGTAAAACAAAATTAATGAGTTTGATTGCCAAAAATTTAAATAGACCGTTCTATAAAATTGATGCAACAAAGTTAACTGTTCCAGGATATGTTGGAACTGATATAGAAGAAGAATTATGGAATCTATATGTTAAGTGTGGCAAAGATGTAGAAAAGGCAGAACATGCTGTAATATTCTTAGATGAAATAGATAAAAAAGGCTCAGATAATAAAAGCGATATTAGTGGAAGAGGTGTATTAAATATTCTTTTACCATTTATAGAAGGAACAGAGTATGATGCATGCGCATCAGTAAAGGCAGCAACACAAAGAGTTAAAATAAACACAAGTAATATGATTGTAATATTAGGTGGAGCATTCCAAGACGTATATGATAACTTGAAAAAGAAAAATGGAATAGGTTTTGGGGCAACTCAAGATGAACAAAAACCACAAGCAACTACAAAAGACTTTGTAAAAAAAGCAGGAATTCCAGATGAGTTTATGGGAAGAGTAACAATAGTAAAACTAAATGATATGGATGCTAATTCTATAAAAAGAATATTAAAAGAATCAGATGAGTCAGCACTACATATTCAAGAAAAATTATTTAAAGAATTAGGAGTAAAATTAACGTCAACAGAAGAATTTCTAGATAAAATTGCGATGGAAGCAGTAGAAAGAAAAACAGGAGCAAGAGGACTTAATAATGTTGTTGATGATGCAACATGGGAAGCATACAATGAAGTATATACTCATCCAAATGAATATAGCGAAGTAATACTAACTAAGGATACAGCAGATAATCCAAAAAAATATATATTAAAAAAATAATGTATAAAAAATGTAGAACAATAATTGCTCTACATTTTATTTTTTTCTTCTACTATCATATTTTTTCTTAAACTCTTTTTTTAAAACTTTAAAATCATGTCTATTTAAACTTTCTGAATGTACTAACTCATTTTCATTAAAGAAAATACATCCAACTTTTGCTAAGTCTTGATCTAAACTTTTAATCATTGATATAGAAACATCACGTGCTTCTTCAACATTTGCAAGTTTAGTATCATAATCAAAAGAAATAATATTTCCAATCATGTTTACATAAAATAGTGCATCTTTTTTCACAATAGGAGTTTCATATTCTAATATCTTAATTTTACTACCATTAAAATCAATCTTTTTAATATCATATCTCCTGATGTTTCCTTTAAAAATTTTTTTCATTTTTTAAACTCTCCTTCTTAAGTAGTACTATTATATATCAAAATAATAAATATATAAAGAAAATTAAAAAAAAGTATTGCCAAATTAATTTTATTTTGATATTATTAATATGCAGTTTGGAAATGGCGCTGTAGCTCAGTTGGCTAGAGCAATCGGTTCATACCCGATAGGTCGTGAGTTCGAATCTCTCCGGCGCTACCAATATGTATTTAAAGCGAACAATTAAGTTCGCTTTTTTGTATAATAATTGCAGGAGGACTACTATGAAAAGATTAGACTTTAAGACAGCATTATTTTTAAATATTATAGGTGCTAAAAAGGAAAAGAACATTTTAAGAAACGGAGAAGATAAAGAATTAATTAAAAAGACAGAAAAAAATATTGTATATGTATTTGAAAGTTATGATGAATTTAAAACATACTTTGAAGAATATCTTGGAAGTGTAGATGAAGACTTGATTAATATGGCAATTGTTACAAGAAGTAGTAAGGGACAAGTTATTGCTTTAAAAGGATTATGTGAAAATATAATTGTAAAAGTTCAAATGAAAAGAGGATATGATAAATTAACTGATCAAAAAGTAAAAGAAATTCATAATGAGGGAAAATTAACTTCTTTTGACATGGTAGATTTGTGGCAACAAAATAATGTATGTGTTCCAAGTGATGACAATAGATGCAGTTTCTTTGATAATAATTGTGATAGCTGTTTATTAGAATATGCATCTCATAAATTAGAATATGATGTAAGAGATGTACAAACAACAATTGCTGCAAAAGAAAAAACATTGATAAAAAGATAAGTTGGTATAGGAGATTATCTTTTTATATTGTATAATAGACATATTTTCAGGAGTGATTTGTATGAAATTAAAAAAATGTGATGAATTAACTAAAAAAATATTTCTTCAAATAGCAAAATATAACCTATTTGATTATTTTGAAGATAAAGACGAAATGTTTTCTTGGATAAAGCAACTAACAGAGAGAGAAATTAATAATTTTTTAAGTTTAAATGTTGATATAGAAAAAATAAAATTTGATAAAGGAATTTTAATTGATAGTAATCTTTTAAAAACAAAAGATTATTTAAAAAGAGTAGAAGAAATAGTAAGTATAGATAATGCAGATGGCTGGTATCATTTATTTAAAAATTTAATAACAAAAGACTTTTTAGAAAGTGACAGATTCTATAAAGATATAGAAAAGTTAAAAACTGCTCACTCTGCTCAAATACCACTATGGATTATTGGAGACAGAACATTTATAAATAGTCCATACCATGATGAAGACTTTGATATGCTAATAAGTAAAATATCTAAATCAAATGAAGAATATGACTATGTATCAGGAGAAGCAATTGCAAGTCTTTCAGCAAATGAATTATCTATTTATAGTGGTCATCATCAGAGGGATATGCAAGATGTATATAACTCATCAAGTGATATTTTACAATCAACTAATTCTTTCCCAAAAAGATCAATTAATAACTTAGCAGAAGACAGGTTATCACTAAATGATCCATTTCATCAAGAAAATATGGAAATATTAAAAAGCAATCCAGAAATAGGTAATTTTTTATATGCTGTAATGACAGATGAAAAAGTGCTAAAACGTCAAGATTATAGAAAAATAATAAGAAAAATGGTAGAACATAAAGATGATGAAAAATATGTTTTCTTAGTTTGTGCCTATATACTAGGTCTAGATGAGGCAAAATTATCATTGAACCTTACACAACAAATATTTATATATGAGTTAGGTGGTTCATCAGCTATACAAGATAAAGCAGAACAAATTTACCTAGAAATGAATACTATTGATGCTCCATATATTGAAAATGAAACTTATAGAGAAGAGAGTAAACCAAAAACATTTTTTAAAAGATTATTTAAAAAATAAAAAATATGTTAAACTATTGTAATAAGAAAGGGTGTATATATGAATAAGTTAGATAAATTAATAAAAATATTACTAGATGAATTAGAAGAAAAAATAGATGTACCAACAAATGAAAATGAAAAGTTTTATTTATATAAAACACTTGTAAATATAAGATTACCAAAAGAAATAGATGAGAAATACTTATTATTAGAAGATGAATTTTTACAAAGTAGATTAAAGGACAATATCATTGATATAAATAATTTTAAAAAAGATAAAATATTTCTTTTTAAAGGTGATATTACTAAACTAAATTGTGATGCTATCGTAAATCCTGGAAATGAAAAAGGCTTAGGTTGCTTTGAACCATCACATGACTGCCTAGATAATAAAATAAATGTGGATGCTGGAATGAGATTAAGACTTGCTTGCAACGAAATAATGAGTAAGAAAAATTATCATTTAGAAAAAGCAGAATGCATAATAACTAAAGCGTTCAATTTACCTTCAAAATATATAATTGAAACAAATGGTCCAATAATAGATAAAAAGTTAGAAGAAAAAGATAAAGATGTATTGAAAAATTGCTATATTAATGCATTGAATTTAGCTAAACAAAGTAATGTTAAAACAATAGCTTTTCCATGTATTGCAACAGAACAATTTAATTTTCCAAATAGGGAGGCAGCAGAAATTGCCTATAATGCAATAAATGAATATGTAAAAAACAATCCTAATGTATTTGACCAAATAATTATATGTACATATAAAGATGTTGACTATAATTATTATAAATTACTTATAAATTCAAAATAAAAGAGGTAATAAATTTGAAAAAGAAAAGTAATAATAGTAGCAAAAGGACTAACAAATTAATAAAAATAATAAATTATAGTTTACTAATAATAATGTGTGTAGGTTCATTTTTTCTTATGATATATAGAGTCTCTCAAGGAATACTTGGAAGAGTTCCAACAGATATAGCAATCTACTTTGTACTATTAATACCAGTAATTTTAAAAAGATTTATAAAAATAGGCGAAAAAGATAAACTAGAATTTTACATATTTATATTTATAGCTGAATTTTTAGGATGCATCGTAAATTTATTTAAATATATATCTTGGTTTGATACATTTTCACATTTTGTATCAGGAATATATTTCTTTATAATAGGACTTAAAGTATTAAGAGTCATTAACAAGTATGATGAAAAGAATGTATTCTTTAATATTTTATTTGCGATAGCAATTTCCTTATCGTCTGCATGTATTTGGGAAATATTTGAGTTCAGCATAGATAATTTATTTAATATGAATCTTCAGCATAATATAGATACTGGCGTTATAGATACAATGAAAGACATAATTGCCTGTACAACAGGAGCATTTATAAGTGGTCTTAGTTATTATTTTTATAGAAAAAAAGTCTTAAAATAATGACAAAATAAAAAAAATATACTATAATAATAATGTGATTGCCCTATAGCCAAGTGGTAAGGCAGTGCGCTCTGACCGCATTACGCGTTAGTTCGAATCTAACTAGGGCAGCCATTATTATAATATACCAGCCAATTTTATTGACTGTTTTTTTGATAAAAAAGATAGAATATATGATTTTATATATTTGTATTTTTAATATGAGTATGTTATAATCTAACATGTCAAAGAGGTGTAAAAAAATGAATAAAGAAGAAAGAAAAGAATTAGCAGAACTATTATTTCCAAATATCAAACATGATAGAGCATATTATGAGAATATGTATCCGGAAAGAGATTTAGCAGATGGTGCTATGGTTACAAGATATGGACCATCTCCAACAGGAAGTGTACATTTAGGAAATTTATTTAGTGCATTCTGTGATATGATTTATGCTAGACAATCAAATGGTGTTTTCTTCTTAAGAATAGAAGATACAGACCAAAAGAGAATGGTCGAAGGTGGAATTGAAAATATAACTGGAGTATTAAAAGGATTTAATATCCTACCAACTGAAGGATATTCATTTGGAGGAAATTATGGTTCATACCAACAAAGCAAAAGAACAGAAATATATCAAACTTATGTAAAAGATTTAATAGAAAATGGTTTAGCATATCCATGTTTTATGACAGAAGAAGAACAAGATGAAATTAAAGAAGAACAAGCTATAAACAAGATGAAGATTGGAATATATGGAGTTTATGCAGTTGATAGAGATTTATCATTAAATGAAGTAAAAGAACATTTAAATAATAATGAAGAATATGTAATTAGACTTAAGAGTCCAGGTAACGCTAAAAACCAAATAGAAGTAGTAGATTGCATAAAAGGGAAAATTAAATTCCCAGAGCATGATGTTGATACTGTACTTTTGAAAAAAGATGGTACTCCAACATATCACTTTGCTCATGCAATAGATGATCACTTAATGCATACAACACATGTAATTCGTGGAGATGAATGGGTATCAAGCTTACCACTTCACTATCAATTATTCCAGATTCTTGGATTTTCTCCAGTTAAGTATGCACATATTGCTCCAATTACTATTAAAGACAAAGAAACAGGAACAATTAGAAAATTATCAAAAAGAAAAGATCCATGGGCTGGAGCAAAATACTATGAAGAAAGTGGTATTCCAATAGAGGCACTACATCTTTATCTAGCAACTATTGCAAATACTAATTTCGAAGAATGGTATTTACAAAATCAAGATAAGTCAATTAAAGATTTTACATTCACATTCGAAAAAATGGCAATTGGTGGAACAAGTTTCGATGAAGATAAATTCAATAACATTTGTAAAACTTATTTCTCAAGAAAAAACGGAAAAGAAGTTTATGAAGAAACATTAGAGTGGGCAAAAAAATATGATAAAGAATATGCAACACTTCTAGAAGAAAACAAGGAATTGATGATAAACTTTTTAAGTATCGAAAAAGATGGTCCAAGACCAAGAAAAGATATTTCTAAGTATAGTGATGTAAAAGAAGAATTCTCATATGCAATAGATAAGATGTTTGAAGAAGAAAATTATTCTAAATTTGATGGAGAAAAAACATATGATATTTCTCTAATTGAAGATTATGTAAATAATTATTTGGAGTTAGATTGTACAAATGAAGAATGGTTTAACAAAGTAAAAGAATTTGCAATTAGCAATGGTTTTGCTGGAAGTCCAAAAGAATACAAGAAAAACCCAGAAGAGTATAAAGGTCATGTAGGAGACATTTGTGAAGCGCTTCGTGTTATGGTAACAGGAAGACTTAAGTCACCAGATCTATTTAGTATTATGAAAATACTTGGAAAAGAAAATGTATTAAAAAGAATTTCTTTATATAAAAAATATATTAATGACTAGGAAAATACTCCTAGTTTTTTCTTGAAAATACTTAAAAATAAAGATATTTTTAGATTACTTTTAATTGATTTATCATCTTTAGCATGATATAATTTATTCGTTATGAAAGAGGAGTGGAAAAAACAATGGAAGAGATTAATTTAGAAGAGTTATTTTATTATTTCAGAAATAAAATTTCTTGGATAATTATAGCTATAATATTAGCAATAGGTATAGGAAATACGTTTACAATTTTAACTAGAACACCTATGTATAAAAGTAGTACAACTATGGTTTTAGTAAATGAGAATAAGGATTCAAGTACTTATAACACTACAGAGCAGCAGTTAAATAAGAATCTTGTTGGAACATACAGTGAGATAATAAAATCAAGAATGATTCTAGAAACAGTTATTTCAAATTTAAAACTAGACTATACTAGTTCGGAACTAGCATCAAACATATCAGTAGAAGCAGTAGACAATACTGAAATAATTAAAGTGTCAGTGTCAGATGCTAATGAAAAAGAAGCAACAAGTATTGCAAATGAAATAGCAAAAGTTTTTATGAAAAAAATCCAAAAGATATATAATTTAAATAATGTATCAATTATTGACAAAGCAGAAGATGCCATTGCTCCATATAATGTAAATTACCTAAAAGATAATGTAATTTATATATTAGCTGGACTAGTATTATCATGTGGAACAATATTTATATTCTTCTATTTTGATACTACAATAAAATCTAGTGAAGAAATCGAAAGCAAACTAGGATTAAATGTAATTGGTAGTGTACCAAAAGTAGGAAAGGAGTAATTGCATGAAAAGTAAAGATTTAATTATAACAAAAAATCCAAAATCATTATTTGCTGAATCAATTAGAAGTATAAGAACAAACATAGCATTTGCTTCTCTTGATAAAGAAGTAAAGATTATTATTAACACGTCACCGGAAGCAGGAGATGGAAAAAGTTTTATTACTTCAAATCTAGCTATCGCATATGCTCAAGAAGGAAAAAATGTATTATTAATAGATGCTGACTTACGAAGAGGAAGACTTCATGAAATATTTGATGTTATGAATGTTACAAGTGGTGGATATACTAATTTAATGTTAAACTACAAGCAAAATATTTCTCTATCAAAATATATTTTTCCAACATTTGATAAGAATATAGATTTATTACCTACAGGTCCAATGCCACCAAACCCGGTAGAATTACTTGCAAGTGAACAAAACAAAAAATTACTAGAGCATTTAAAAACAAAATATGATCTAATAATTATGGATTGTGCCCCAGTTATTGGACTTAGTGATTCACTAATATTAGCAACCCTAAGTGATATTAATTTAGTAACTGTTTCTGCAAAAAAAACAAGAATGGAAAATTTAGCTCAAGTTCAAAAAATATTTAATCAAGCAAATTTAAAAATAAATGGAGTTATTTTAAACAAAGTTCCAATGTCAGGCAGCCGTTATTATAGCTATCATTATAGTTATAGTAGTGATAATTATGGAGAAACAACAAAATAATGAAAGATTTACATTCACATTTACTATTTGGAATAGATGATGGAAGCAAGTCACTAGATGAGTCTATATGTTTATTAAAAAAAATGCAGGAACAAAATATTACTGATTTAATATGTACACCTCATTATATAGAAAATTCTAAATATGTTTGCAACAACAAAGACAAACTAAAAAAAATAAAAAAATTAAAAGAGAAAATTCGTAAAGAAAATATAAATATTAATTTATATTTAGGAAACGAATTGTTTATTACTCCAAACGTTGTTGATTTAATAAATAAAAAAGAAGTACGAACATTAAATAATTCAAGATATATTTTATTTGAATTTCCAATGAATAATATATATTTAAATACAAAAGAGATTATTAAAAAAATGATAAGTAATAGATACATCCCAATTCTTGCTCATCCAGAAAGATATCCAATATTTCAAAAAAATCCAGAGAAAATAGAAGAATATTTACAAATGGGAGTATTTCTTCAAGGAAATATGTCTTCACTATTTGGAAAATATGGTTGGAATGCAAAAAAAACAATAAAAATATATATAAAAAAGGGTTGGATTTCTTTTCTTGGAAGTGATACACATCACGAGTTTGATATTAGTTATGATAGGCTAGAAAAAAAATTGCATAAACTAAATAAAGACAAAGAATATATTGATAAAATACTTTATAAAAATTTTGATAGAGTAATAAATAATGAAGATATTCAAATAGTAAAATAAAACTAGAATTAAAGGATTCTAGTTTTATTATTGAAAATAACAAAGAAATTAAACATAATTCAAAAAATCTTGCATAAAGGAAAAATATGTTTTAGAATAGTAAGACAAGTAGTAATTTATAAGGAAAGGTGAGGTATGAAATTAAATTTTAAAAAATCCCCTGGAGAAGAAGAATTTAAATATAAAGAAGAATTAAAAAGTGAGTTAAAAAACAATAGTATAGTATTATCTTTTGCACTTTCAATAATAGTGATAGGAATATTTTCAATATTCTATAAAAATAGTACATCGCTTTTAATAGGAATAGCACTCTCATCATTATTATTAACAATAATTCAATGTGTTAGTAATGGAAATACAATGTACAACATACTTCCAATTTTTACAATGTTAATATTTGGTTTTTTTCAAAAATCATTAGAAAACATTCCAGTGATAAATGTTTTACTAAAAGAGCAATATACAAACTTTATTATTTTTATAGCGTTTAGTTTAACATTTTTAACGCAAGCATATAAGAATATAGTATTTAATCATAAAATAAAAGAACAATTGATAAATTATAATTTAGAAAAAAATAAACTTATCTACGCTCAATTAGAAGTGATAAAAACTATTAAAGATAAAACAAATAAAATTATTTCTATAATAGATAATAAAAATGCTACCTCAAAAGAATTAAAGCAAGAGCTAGAAGAATTAGAAGAATATGTAGAAAATCAAGCATTTGTAAGCAATGTTAAATCTAGCCTAATTGTAAAGGGTAGTGAAGAAAATAAAAGTACATTTAACATTGAAGAAGTAGAAGAATCAATTAAGTTAAATAGTAGTATCGTAAAAAACAGAAAAATAAATGCTACTACAAGTTCTGAAAAAGAATAAAATATTTATAAAAAAATGACAACTTATATGTAAAGTATGTCATTTTTATAAATCATAAAATAAAAGATAATGTATAATACAAAACTATTGAGGTGATTATTATGAAGAAAACAATTTCAATAGTAGCAGTAATTATTTGGACATTAATTATCTTTTTAGCAAGTACAAAAACGTCAGCTGAGAGTAATACAACTAGCAAAGCGTTTATTTATAATAATTTAAAAGCAACAATTAATATTACAAATAAAATAAAATTAACAAATAGTGATATTTATAATGAAAAATGGATTGAAAGTAAAGTGGATATTTTAAATAAGCCAATAAGAAAATGTGCTCATGCATTTATCTATTTTGTTTTAGCAATATTATTGTGTTTATGTTTGAAAGTATCAGGAATAAATAAAAACAGAATATATTTATTAGTTTTATTAAGTGCATTTTGTTATTCATTAACAGATGAATTTCATCAGTTATTTGTAAATGGTAGAACTGGACAATTTAGTGATTGTTTAATAGATACATCTGGGGCAATTATTGGAATATTACTATTTAAAGTAATACTTATAATAAAAAAACAAACTATCTAAAAATTAGATAGTTTTATTAAGCCCTTATATTTCAATGACTTAAAGTAAAAAGTGTTTGAAATATAAGGCTATTTTCGGTATAATAAGTAATAGTGATTATTAGGAGTGATAAAAATATGGCAGCAAGTAAATATGATGCAAGTACAATTAAAATATTAGAAGGCTTAGAAGCAGTTAGAAAAAGGCCTGGTATGTACATTGGTTCAACTGACAAAAGAGGATTACACCATTTAGTATGGGAAATTGTGGATAATGCAACAGATGAAGCAATTAATGGTTATGGTGATCATATTATTATAACTATTCATAAAGATAAATCTATTTCCGTAGAAGACCATGGGCGTGGTATACCAACTGGGATGCATGCATCAGGAAAATCAACACCTGAGGTAGTATTTACAGTATTACACGCTGGTGGAAAATTTGAAACTGATGGATATAAAGTGTCAGGTGGATTACACGGAGTAGGTGCCAGTGTAGTTAACGCATTATCTAAATGGATGGTTGTTGATATAAAAAGAGACAAGGAAGAATATACAATATCGTTTAAAGATGGAGGTCATCTTGATAAACCACTAACAAAAGTAGGAACAACTAATAAAACGGGTACTACAATAAGATTCTTACCTGATGATGAAATTTTTACAACTACTAATTTTTCGTATACAACAATATGTGAACGTATGCAGGAGTCTGCATTTCTATTAAAAGGTCTAACAATAGAAGTTATAGATGAAGAAGATGAATTGTCATCAAAATTCCATTATGAGAGAGGATTAGAAGAGTTTGTTGAAGATATAAACAAAGGAAAAAATACACTTCATAACGTATTTGCCTTTGAAGCAACAAAAGATAGAATAGAAGTAGATATTGCTATGCAATATACTGATACGTATAATGAAAACATAGTTTCATTTGTTAATAATGTAAAAACAACAGATGGTGGAACACATGAGGTAGGATTTAAAACAGCACTAACAAGAGTATTTAATGATTATGCAAAGCAAAATGGATTAATAAAAGGAAATACCAAAGCATTTGAAGGTAGTGATGTTCGTGAAGGATTAACTGCAGTAATAAGTCTAAAAATTCCAGAGGATATCTTACAATTTGAAGGTCAAACTAAAGGAAAACTAGGAACTCCACAAGCAAGAACTATAGTTGATCAATTAACATCAGATAATCTTAGAGTATATTTAGAAGAAAATAGAGCGATAGCAACTGAAATAATTGACAAATCACTAAAAAGTAAAGTTGCAAGAGAAGCAGCAAAAAAAGCAAGAGAAGCAGCAAGAAATAACACAAAAAGTAAGAATAACAAAGAAAGAATATTATCTGAAAAGCTTGCAAAAGCAACGGGAAGAGATTATAAACACAATGAATTATTCCTAGTCGAAGGTGATTCTGCTGGAGGATCAGCAAAAAGTTATAGAGACCGTGAACATCAGGCAATTCTTCCGTTAAGAGGTAAAGTTTTAAATACTGAAAAAGCATCAGAAAAAGATATAGAAAACAATGCAGAACTAAGACAAATTGAATATGCAATAGGAGCGGGAATTGGACAAAACTTTGATTATAAAGAATCAAATTATGGTAAAGTAATAATTATGACCGATGCCGATGTCGATGGTTCACACATCCAAATATTATTAATAACTTTCTTCTACAAATTTATGAGGCCTTTAATTGAACATGGAATGCTATTTATAGCAACACCTCCATTATATTCAATTGAAACAGGTAAAAAAGGAGAAAAAGAATATATTGCAACTAATGAAGATTTAGAAAAAAGGCGTCAAGAGCTTGGCAATAAACCATATAAATTACAAAGATTTAAAGGTTTAGGTGAGATGGATGCCGATGAGTTGTATGATACAACTATGTCTCCAAAAAACAGAAGATTAATAAGAGTAACTTTAACTGATGCAGCCCTAGCTGAAAAAAGAATCCACGTACTTATGGGAGACGAAGTTGCCCCACGTAAAGAATGGATAAATGAAAATGTAGACTTTACATTAGAAGACAATTTTAGAAAGTAGTGATAATATGGCAAGAAAAAAAGATGATTTTGTAAACAACATAGCAAGAGAAATAAATGACTATAGTCTAGCTGAGATAATGGAAGAAGGATTCGGAAGATACTCTAAAGAAATTATTCAAGAGCGTGCTCTACCAGATGTAAGAGATGGTTTAAAACCAGTTCAAAGAAGAATTTTATTTGCAATGCATAAAGCAGGGTATACATATAATAAACCATATCAAAAAAGTGCCAAAGCAGTAGGTTACATAATGGGTAACTTCCATCCACATGGAGACTCATCAATATATGATGCTCTAATTCACTTGTCTCAACCATGGAAAATGAGAAAAACATTTATCGATATTCATGGAAATAATGGTTCAATAGATGGCGATGGACCTGCTGCAATGCGTTACACAGAAGCAAGACTATCAAAAATAGCTGAAACAATGCTTGAAGATATTCCAAAAAATACAGTTGAAATGACATATAACTTTGATGATACAGAACTAGAGCCGACTGTACTGCCAGCAAGATTCCCTAATCTTTTAATAAATGGTTCTCAAGGTATTTCAGCAGGATATGCAACAAATATTCCTACACATAATCTAGGAGAAGTAATAGACGCAACAATCCATAGAATAGAAAATCCAAACTGTAGACTTGATACTATTATGAATTATGTACCAGGACCAGATTTTCCAACAGGTGGAGTCATAGAAGGAAGAGAAGACCTAGAAAAAGCTTATACAACAGGAAAAGGTAAAGTTGTTTTAAGAGCTGATTGTGAAATAGTAGAAGAAAAATCTCATAAACAAATTATTGTTCATTCAATTCCATACGGAGTTGTAAAAGATCAATTAACAAAAAAAATTACTGAAATAAGACTTGATAAAAAAATAGATGGCATAAATGATGTAGTAGATGAATCTGACTATGAGAATATGGCTCGTTTAGTAATCGACTTAAAAAAAGGAGCTAACGCAGATTTAATATTAAAATATTTATATAAAACTTCTGTTGAATTTAGAAGTGACATTAATGG
>UQQI01000002.1 GCA_900543055.1 uncultured Mollicutes bacterium | reverse complement strand
ACCTTTGTTTGTTATCAATATTATAAATCGGTGACATTTTAACTAATGTTTAACAGTTATTTATAAAAGAAACCAACAAAATTTTGTCCAGATTTATTTTCTTGACCTCTTATTCTACAGTAATGAGAAGCATAATCTTGATTAGTTATAGTATCTATTTCACTTATTTCTATATTCTTTATCTCTTGCTTTTTTAGTTGATTAATTATTGCTTTATACATATCTATTTGATACTTATTATCTTTTTTATCTATGCAACCAATCCAGACATCATCATTTTTAGCCCAATGTGGGTATGTATCATATATAAAATTTTCTTTTTTAGCTCCACTAGATATATACACATAAATATCCTCTGAATTACTACTATATTCTTTTTTTAAAGATTCTATTATTTGGTATGGAAGATTTCTATCAATATATGCTGCTCCACAATGGGCAAGAGCTGTTACTCCTTTTTTTCTGTCTTCTGCTATAACTATTGGACAATCTGCACACATATTTCCTATTACAATACCTTTATATTTATTATTAATCATTAATATATCTGCCTCTAAATTTAAATACCAATAGTCATCTGCAGTTAATAATTTATCATTAATACTTATATATTTTCCATCAGGATACTTTACATTATTAGTTTCTGTTTTTTGGGATGCTTGTATCATTCTTAATCCATTAAATCCATGCTTTTCTCCAAGTTTTATTCTTGTTTCTTTAAATATTTCATTTATATCATCTTGAGTGAAATTTTCGTCATAGAATATTTTGTTCCTACTCATTATTCCATCTTTTTTATTTGCTTCAAATATTTTTATTTGAGAATCTAATCTACACATTAAATCTGAAATGGCAAATATCTCCATCTTGCATAAGGTATTCTTTTCCTTCTAATCTTGCTTTGCCTGACTCCTTTACTTTTAACTCACTACCACATTCAATTAAGTCTTCATATGACATAACTTCTGCTCTAATGAACCCTTTTTCAAAATCTGTATGAATTATTCCTGCACATTGTTTGGCATTCATTCCTTTTTTAAATGTCCACGCTCTTACTTCATCTCTTCCTACTGTAAAATATGTTGCTAGTCCTAAGATATCATATGTTGCAGTTATTAACTTATCTAATCCTGAGCCATCTATTCCTAGAGCATCTAACATTTCTTGTTTTTCATCTTTACTTAGTTCACTTAAATCTTCTTCTACTTTTGCACACAAGCTAACTACTCTAGCATTTTCTTGTGATGCATACTTTTTTACTTTTTCAACATATATATTATCTGGATTTCCTAATTCTGACTCTTTAATATTTGCTAAATAAATTATTGGCTTTTGAGTTAAGAAACTATATGACTTGATTACCTTTTTTTCTTCATCATTTAAGTCTAGTTGTCTAATTGGTGTATTTTCTTCTAAGGCTTTTTTACATTTTTCTAAAACTTCTGTTTCTAAAATGTCATCTTTATTCTTTGTTGTTCTTGCTTTTTTAGCAACTCTTTCAAGTCTTCCATTAATTACATCTAAGTCTGCTATTGCAAGCTCTAGATTAATAGTTTCAATATCTCTTATTGGATCAATGTTTCCATCTACGTGGATAATTTTTCCATCATCGAAGCATCTAACTACTTCAACAATTGCATCTACTTCTCTTATATGAGATAAGAATTTATTTCCAAGTCCTTCACCCTTACTTGCTCCTTTTACCAGTCCTGCTATATCAGTAAATTCATAGGCTGTTGGAATAAATTTATTTGGTTCATACATTTCTTTTAATTTATCCATTCTTTTATCTGGTACAGTAACTATTCCTACGTTTGGTTCTATTGTTGCAAATGGATAGTTTTCTGCTAATATTTTTTGATTTGTAATTGCATTAAATAATGTTGATTTTCCCACATTTGGTAATCCTACTATTCCTGCTGTTAAACTCATAATTTATACCTCTTTTCTTTCGTCAATATTATATCATTTATAATCTTTAATGTAAAATAATACAAAAAGAAAAAAGCACTAAAATTAGTGCTCTCTTACTATTAAATTGTTGGTCCAACTCCAGGTCCTATTGGCAATCCTAAAATATACCATCCAATTACTATAAGAATCCATGTTGCTGCAATTATTAAAAAGTATGGTGTTATTAATTTTAATGATTTTCTTATAGTATAAGGTTTCTTTTTATTTAAGTTATAAATATTTAAATATCCTATATAAATAACAAACGAGGCAAGTAATGGTGTAAATCCTTTTGTCATTGAATCTCCTGCTCTCATAATTATTTGGGCAAATTGTGGAGATAGATTTGATTGCATAAACATTGGAACTACAACTGGTGAGAATATCATCCATTTACTTGATGGAGATGTTAAGAAGAATCCTGAAATTGCTATTAGTAATAATGTTATTAAAACTAATGGGATTCCACTAAGTTGCATATTCTCTAGAATTGTTGCAAACCATGCTGTTACTATATAACCAATATTTGTTTTTCTAAATACTGCAATGAATTGTGATACAACAAATATAAGAATAATCATACTTCCAATACCAGTAAATCTTTTACTAGCATTTTCAATTATTTCCTTATCACTTTTTATAGATTTACTTCCTAATCCATATGCTATTCCCATAAGGATAAATACTAATGATACCATATATGTAAAGCCATCTTGGAAGTAAGAATTCTTTCCAAATAACTGGTCTAAATATGTAGTAGCATCTTTATCTAATAACATTCCAGAATATGGAAGATTTGGAATTAATGCATATATAAATAATAAAAGCATTATAATTCCTACTATTAAAGAAAATCTTAAACCTCTATTTTCATATTTATCTTTTTCGATTTGTTTTTGTTCTTCTTCTTCAATATTTATAACTCTATATTGTTCTGTTTTTGCAAACTCTTCATCCTTTTTATATTTTCCTATTTTTGGTGCTACTATTTTTTCTATTATAATAGTACCTACTATTGATAATATTATAGTTGCAACTATTATAAATATTAAGTTAGATGTTAGAGCAATATGAGCTGTATCATCTACTAATCTTGCTGCAACTTTTGTATATCCCATAAGGTTTACTTCTGTAGAACCTATAAATATTGATACACCGTATCCAAATGATACTCCACAAAATGCTGTAACTATTCCTAAAATAGGATTTCTATTATTTATAAAGTATATTAATGCAACTAGTGGTATTAATATTGCATATCCTACTTCATTTATTAATGAAGATATTGTTGATATTAATATAATTATAAATGTTAAGACATATTTATTTGCTTTACTTATATGTCTTTTTGTTAGCATTTCAATAAATCCTGTTCCTTCAGCTATTGTTAATCCGATAAGTGATATTAATAATGTTCCTAAAGGAGCAAAACTTAAGAAATTTACTGCTGCATTACTTATTAGAAATTTTAATCCATCAAATGAAAATAAATTTTCTACTGAAAGTAATACAGGTTCTAACTCATGTGTATTACTATTAATTGTATTGTAAGTTGCTTGTACTTGAAAAAGTGAAAGTATTCCACTCAGTGCCATTACAAAGAATGTTAAAAATATAAATACGGTTATGGGATGAAAATAAAATTTTTTTAATTTTAATTTTGGTTTTTCTAACATGTTTCTCCTCCTACATCTTTAATCTTTTTCAGTTTTTTATTAAAGTCTATTCTAGGAATTAAAACTGTTCTTCCACAATTTAAACATTTTATTTTTATATCCGCTCCTACCCGAACTACTTCCCACTCGTTTGTGCCACACGGATGTTGCTTTTTCATGATTACAATCGAACCTAACTTATAATCTTTATTTTCCATTATGCACCTCTATTTGTTGATAAGGAATCTTTATTCCTGCTTGATCAAACTCCTTTTTTATTTCTTTTCTTAAAAATCTTTCTACTGCAAATTGTTTAGTTGGTTTTGTTTCTACTACAACTCTGTAAACTACTGATGAATCAGCAAGTTCATTTACGCCCCATAATTCTAAATCTTTTGTAGCGTCTTTAATGTTACCATTAAGCCTTTTGAATAATTTATCAAATACTTTTTCTATTTTATCTTCATTATTTTCATATGCTATACCAACATCAACAACTGCTAATGAATTATTATTACTATAATTTATTAAATTGTCCATGTAATGATTTGCTATTATTTTTGTGGCACCTTTAAAGTTCTTAATTCTTGTTGTTCTTAAACCTATAGAAACAACTTCACCCATAAAACCATCTACTTCTATAGTATCGCCCACTTCATATTCCCCTTCAGTTATTATGGAGAAACCTGCAATAAGGTCTTTTGCTAAATCTTGAAATGCAAGTCCTACTAAAGCAGTTCCAATACCTAGTCCTGCTAAAATTGATTTTACATTTATACCAAAGTTAGCAAGGATTGCCAAAAGTACTATTATTACTATTGTATATTTTATTATGTTTACTATTATACTTCTCATAGTATTAACTTTTTGTTGTTGTTCTTTTCTAATAAAAGTTTGTTTAGTTGTTGCTCTTAATATTAATTTTTTTAGAATTTTAAATAATATTGAACCAAATGTTATATATACAATTGGTAAAATTAATTGAATAATATTTATTTTAAGCCCTAATATATCCAGCATTTTACTTTCCAACCTCTATATGCATTAATTCTAATAGTCTATTCAAATCATTTCCATTAACAAAACTTATTTCCAATTTGTTTTTCTTAACTATAACTTTTGTGCCTAATTTTTCACTTAGTTCCTCTTGTAAGTAACTATATTCATTATTTTCTCTTATTTTTGGTTTCTGTGGGTTTGTTTTTATTATTTTTGGTGCTTGTGTTAATTCTTCTAATTCTCTAACACTCATTCCTTCTGAAATAACTTTTTCTTCTAATTCTGCTTGCTGGACTTTATCTTGTAATTTACTTAGAACTCTTGCGTGTCCCATAGTGATTTTTTTATCATTGATATCACTTTGGATTGTTTCTGGTAAGTTTAGAAGACCTAACATATTAGTTACGTGACTCCTACTTTTTCCAAGCCTATTTGCTAATTGTTCTTGTGTTAAGCCAAGAGTATCTTGTAATTTTTTATAAGCGTTGGCTTCTTCTATAGCTGTTAAGTTTTCTCTTTGTAAGTTTTCAAGCAAAGCAATTTCCATCATTTGAGTATCATTAAAATCTCTTACAATTGCTGGAATTTCAGTTAATCCTGCCATAAGTGATGCTTTAACTCTTCGCTCACCTGCTATTATTTCATAACCTTTAATTGATTTTTTTACAATTATTGGTTGGAAAACTCCATGTTCTTTAATTGAATTGGAAAGTTCTTCCAAAGCTTTTTCATCAAAAATTTTTCTTGGCTGATATGGATTGCTTCTAAGTTCACTTAATTTTATATTTACTATTTCATCTTTTGACGTTTCTTCTACAATTTGTTTTTCAACTGAACTATAATCAAGTACTTCACTACTAAATAATTCTTCCAAACCTCTTCCTAATGCTCTTCTTTTAGGTATTTCTCCTTCGTGTTCATTTTCATGAATATTATTTATTTCCATTTCCTTCATTTCTTTCAATCACTTCCTTTGCTAGATTGATATAGGCCTCTGACCCTCTACTTTTTGGGTCATATGCTACTATTGGTTCTCCATGAGATGGAGCTTCTGTTAATCTTACTAGTCTTGGTATTATTGTATTATATACTTTTTCTTTAAAGAATCTTCTTATATCTTCTACAACTTCAAACCCAAGATTTGTTCTTGAATCTAACATAGTCAATAGTACCCCTTCTATATCTAATGTTGGATTTAATCCTTTTTGGGCCAACATTATTGTTTTTAATAACTGAGTAATTCCCTCTAATGCAAAGAATTCACATTGTACAGGGATGATTACTGAGTTTGATGCTGTTAACGCATTGGTTGTAATTACACCTAGAGATGGTGGACAATCTATTATAATATAGTCAAAACTATCCTTTAAATCAGCTAAACTATTTTTTAATTGTTCACCTTTTTTGAATCCATTTTGTGTTCTACTTTTTTCTAATAACTCAGCATCAATTCCCGCTAAATTTATTGTTGCTGGTAGAACATATAGTCCTTTATATTTTGTTTTAATCATAGCTTCTGTTGCATTACACTCTCCAATTAAAACATCATATATACTTTTTTCTATCTCTCCTTTATTTATTCCTACACCAGTAGTTGTATTTCCTTGAGGGTCTAAGTCTATTAATAAAACTCTTTTCCCTAATACTGCTAATGATGCAGAAAGATTAATACTTGTGGTAGTTTTTCCTACTCCACCTTTTTGATTAACTAAAGATATAACCTTTCCCATCTAATCACCCATTTTCCATTTTACTAGTATATTGTATCAAATAATATATTATTTTTAAATGTTTTTAATAAAAAAAGTAGAGTTTTTAAACTCCACTTATTTATTGTCTTTATATAATTTTATGATAATTTGATAAGACTTTTCAAAGTTCATTTCATCAGTATTTATATTAACACCATGTTCTTTTAAATCATTTACTAATTCTCTAATCTTTTCTGTTGCTTGTTCTATTGTGTAATTTTCTTCGGCAACATTTGAAATTGGAATCATACCATTGTTAATTGGAACTATATTAGATGTTTCTTGTGGAATATTTAACGCTGATAAATCTGCTGTACTGAAATAGTCTTTTGATTTATTTTCTTTATCAAATGTATCAGTTTTAACTATTTGTTCCGCTGGAGTTATAAAACTTGATTGTCCTCCAATATTTAATAAATTGTCTAGTGATGAACCATTATTTCCAGAGTTAATATCGTTAGCATTGTTTCTTAATGTATTAACATCTATTGATGTAATTGAATTTGGAATGTTTGGTATCGTTGGCTCTTCGTCTTTTTCTTTTCCTATTTCTCCATAATTTATAAATTTACCCGTAGGCATCTCCTCTCCTTCTGGTGGTGCAATAGTAACCTTTCCGAAATTTGATTCGTCTTGTGGTAACTCTGCAGTTGGTATTAAAGGATTACTATTAACAAAAGATGATGCTGAGGCAACTTGGTCCTGTGGCATCAATGGAACATCATTTCCGTTCTTTGTATCTTTTGGATACAATTTCTTGATTTCTTCTTCTACTGCACGTACACTCATTTTGTTATCGATTATTTTTTTTAATAAATCTTTTTGTTTTTTTGTATCTGGCACATTTATAAGTGCTCTAGCATGCCTTTCAGAAATTTGTTCTTTTAAAAGAGCATTTTGTATAGCATCTGGTAATGAAAGTAATCTTAATTTATTTGCTACTGCAGATTGACTCTTTCCCATTGTTTTTGCTAATTCTTCTTGTGTCATCTGATCAATTTCAAGAATTTTTTGATACGTTCTGGCCTCTTCTATTGGATTTAAGTTTTTTCTTTGTAAATTTTCTAATAATGCGACTTTTGAACTTTCTTTATCATCTAAATTTCTTATTATTGCGGGAATTTTCGTTAATCCTGCTAAGGCTGAGGCTTTGTATCTTCTTTCTCCTGCTATTATCTCGTATTTTCCGTTTGCAACACTTCTTACAATTATTGGTTGAATAACACCATGTTCTCTTATAGAAACCGCTAACTCTTTTAATGCTCTTTCATCAAAAATTTCTCTAGGTTGAAATCTATTTGGAATAATATCGTCTAAATATAGTTGTACAACCTCATCTTTTTCCGTATTAAACATGAGTCATTCCCCTTTCTATTATCCTTTTTCATTTATTTACTTTTATTTTCCCTATATTATCATTATAGTTTATTTTGTTTTTTCTTTCAATAGTTTTTAAAAAGAACATATCTGTTTGACATGTTCTATTTATTTTTAATAACAACTAAACTTCTATTACTATTTTCTTTAGGTAATAGAAATTTTTCTATTTTTTCTATTTTATATTTCTTTTCTATTTTCTTCTTAACATCAGGTGTTAGTTCTTTTTCTATATCACCCTTCATAGCAATAAAAATTCCTGTTGGTGAAACTAAATGCATTGTATATCCTAATAATTTTTCAATATTTGCTACTGCACGTGATGTGACAACATCATATTGACCCTTATAGTCTTCTCCACGTACATGGATTGCTTCAATGTTATCAATTCCTAAATCTTTTATTATTTCATTTAGATAATTTACTCTTTTTTTTAAAGAATCTATTAATGTGATTTTTAAATTTGGATAAAAAATTTTTAAAACTATTCCTGGAAAACCTGCGCCTGTTCCTATATCGCATAATGTCTTTATTTCTGATAAATCAACTGCTTTTGCAATAGTTAAACTATCATAAAAGTGTTTTAAGTAAACTTCTTCTTCCTCTTCAATTCTTGTCAAATTTATTTTCTTGTTCCATTCTATTAACAAATTATAAAATTTATTTAATTTTTCTAATTTTTCTTCTGTTAAATCAACATTTAATTGTTTAACTGCTTTTATAAATTCTTCTTTATTCATTTTTATTGTATTCCTTTTTTAAATATACTGAAAGAATTGATATGTCTGAAGGATTTACTCCACTTATTCTTATAGCTTGAGCTATTGTTTTTGGTCTTACTTCTTTTAATTTTTGACGAGCCTCTGATGCAATATTAGTTATATCATCATAATTTATATCTTCAGGAATTTGTTTTTTTTCTAATTTTAACATTTTTTCTGCTTCTTTATATGCTTTTGCAATATATCCTTCATACTTAAGATTTATTTCTACTTGTTCTTTTATTTCATCTTGATATGGTATCTCTATAAATTTATCTATAAAATTCATGTTTATTTCTGGTCTTTTTATAAGTTGCTCTAAAGTCATTGTTGCTGTTGGAACTTGATAATTATTTTTTTCAAATTCTTGTTTTACTTCTTCTGTTATTTTTAACTTATTCTCTTTTAAGAATTCTTTTAACTCTTGAATTTTATTTTCTTTTTCAATTAATCTGTTTAGTTGTTCATTATCAATCATACCAACTTCAAAACCATATTTTCTTAATCTTAAATCTGCATTATCACTTCTTAATAATAATCTAAATTCTGCTCTACTTGTTAATAGTCTATATGGGTCTCTTATTCCTTTTGTTATTAAGTCATCTATTAAAACACCGATATAAGCATCATTTCTTTTTAAAATTAATGGTTCTTTGTTTTCTAATTTTAAGCTTGCATTTATTCCAGCCATTAAACCTTGACATGCTGCTTCTTCATATCCGCTAGTCCCGTTAATTTGTCCTGCAGTATATAAATTACTTAAGATTTTAGTTTCTAATGAGGCATTTAATTGAGTTGGATATATTGCATCGTACTCTATTGCATAACCATATTTTAATATTTTAGCATTTTCTAGACCTGGTAGACTGTGTACCATTTTCTCTTGAATTTCTGGTGGCATAGATGTAGAAAATCCTTGTACATAAATATCATCATAATATTTACTCTCTGGCTCTAAAAATAGTTGGTGTCTTTCTTTATCTGAGAATCTTACAACTTTATCTTCAATTGAAGGGCAATATCTTGGACCTATTCCTTCTATATCATCAAGTGCACCATACATACTTGATTTTTTTAGATTATCTCTTATTATCTGATGAGTCTCTTTAGTGGTATATGTCAAATAACAAGGTAATTGGTCTTCTATTTTATAGCAGGGTTCTAAATCAAAGCTAAAAGTAAGTAACTTATCATCACCTGGTTCTAATTTAGTTTTAGTAAAGTCTATTGTTTTTCTATCAATTCTTTGAGGTGTTCCAGTTTTTAATCTAATAATTTTAAAACCATATTCCTTTAATTTATCACTCAAATGATTTGATGGTTTCTCTCCATGTGGACCTTGTCTTGTTCTAGTACTTCCGACTAATACATCTGCTTTTAAATATGTTCCTGTTGTTAGTATTACAGCTTTACTTTTTATTTTTTCTCCATCTTCTAAGATTACACCTTTAACTGTTTCGTCTTCTACTATTAAATCTTCTACCATTGCTTCTTTTATTTCTAAGCTTTCAAGACTATTTAATTCTTTTAGCATTTCTTTTGGATAAGCAACTTTATCTCCTTGTGCTCTTAATGATTGAACAGCAGGACCTTTTGCACTATTTAGCATTTTAATTTGTAAATGTGTTTTATCTGCAACACGCCCCATTACTCCACCTAATGCATCAATTTCTCTTACTACGATTCCTTTTGCACTTCCTCCAATATGAGGATTACATGGCATATCTGCTATATTTTTTATGTTGCTTGTTATTAATAAAGTTTTATGACCTTTTCTGGCACAGGCATGAGCAGCTTCACATCCAGCATGACCACCACCAACAACTATTATTTCATACATTTTATCACCTTCTCTTACTTTCCTAAACAAAACCTTTGAAACATCTCATCTAATAATTCTTCTTCATACGTTGTTCCATTTATTGTTCCTAGTTCTTCCCAAATATTTTTTATGTCTAACTCTATCATATCTATTGGCATGTTATTTTTTAATCCATATTCAATGTCATTAATAGATTTCAAACATCTTTTTAAAATGCTAATACTTCTAGAATTATTTAAATATGTTGGATCTTTTGTTTCTAATTCATCTATATTGAACATTTTTACTATTTTTTCTTTTAAATCATCAATACCTTTGTTTTCTTTTACACTTATTTCAACAATTTTATCTAAAGGTATACCTAATTCATCTCTATTTAATTTATTTTCTAAATCTATTTTGTTTATTATTGCTATATAGTGTTTTTCTTTTATTTTTTCTATTATTTCTTTTATATCATTTGATAGATTTTCGTTATTATTAAGCATTAGTAGCACTAGTTCTGAATCGTCTATCATTTTAAAACTTTTTTCAACTCCTATTGCTTCAATCTTATCTTCTGTTTTTCTAATACCTGCCGTATCTATCATGTTTAGCAATATACCATTAATTGTAATTTGTCCTTCTACAATATCTCTTGTTGTTCCTGCTATATCTGTGACAATTGCTTTATCTTCTTCTAACAGCGCATTTAAAAGTGAACTTTTTCCTACATTTGGTCTCCCTACAATGGAAGTCTTTATACCTTCTTTAATTATTTTTCCATTTTCAGATTCTTTTAATATTTTTTCTATTCTTGCTTTTAAACTTGTTATTTTTGGAATTAATATTTCATTTGTAATAATATCAACATCATCATACTCTGGATAGTCGATATTTACATTTATATTCGATATTATTTGAACCATGTCGCTTCTTAAATTATTTATTAGATCTGATACTTTTCCACCAATTTGATTTATTGCCATTTGTCTTTGAGCATCAGTTTTAGAATTAATCATATCCATTACTGCTTCTGCTTCTAATAAATCTATTCTTCCATTTAAAAAAGCTCTTTTAGTAAATTCACCAGGTTCTGCTAATCTACATCCATTTTCTAACAATAATTCCAAGACTTTATTAGTTGGAGATATTCCACCATGAGTATTTATTTCTACTGTATCTTCTGCTGTAAATGTTTTCGGCGCTTTCATTACTGAAACTAAGACTTCATCTATTATTTTATCTCCATCAGTAATATGACCATAGTTTATTGTATGAGACTCAGCTTTTTCTAAATCTTTACCTTTAAATATTTTATTAACAACTTTTATAGAATCTTCTCCACTAATCCTTATTATTGCAATCGCTCCTACACCTTGACTTGTTGCAATTGCACATATTGTATCATTCATGGTATACCTCCTTTTTTCTTTGTTATTATAACATATCTTTTTCAGTATAAACAAAAAAAGAATAGAAATCTACTCTTTTTCTTCTTTTGGTTTAATTACAACATATCTGTTAGGTTCTTCCCCTTCACTTTCTGTATAAACCTTTTTATTATTTGTTAAAGCATTGTGTATTATTCTTCTTTCATAAGAATTCATTGAATCAAGTTTTGCTTCAATTTTTGTCTCTGAAACCTCTTTTGCTACTCTTTTTGCAAGATGTTCTAATGATTTTTCTCTTCTTTCTTGATAATCATTAACATCTATCGTAAATCTATAAGTTCTTGATAACTCTGTATTAAGATGTTGTGCAACTATCATTAATAAGGCTTTTAAATTTTTTCCATTCTTTCCAATTAAAATTCCATCATTATCAGAATAGATTATATATTTTGGAACATCATCTTTGTTTTTTATTTCGATATTTGCTGTGATTCCCATAGACCTTAATATTTTTATTAAATATTCTTTAATATGTTGTACAACATCTCTTTTTTCAATTACTTCTATTTCTACTTTTTTACTCTTAAATAAGCCTGCTTTTGTTTCTGATATTTCTCTAATAAATAAATTACTTTCTAATTCTTGTAATTCTTCTTGTGCTTTCTTGATTGCTTCTTCTTTAGATTTTCCACTATATTTATGCTTTTCCATTTACTTCTTTACTCCTTTTAACCATTACATTTTGAACTATTGTAAATAAATTTGATGTAGCCCAATATATTCCTAAACCTGATGGCATGAATAAGGCAGTTACAATAATCATCACAGTCATCATAGTTGGCATCATTTTCATTGATGGGTCTTCCATGTTTCCTGTTGAGTTTAGTTTAAATGAGAAGAAAGTTGTTGCTCCAATTATTATCATTATAATTAAATATGCATATAATGTTGATGATGTAATACCAATTGCTGGTGTTGTTCCAAGTTGTAATCCTAAGAATTTGTCTTCAAAAATTACTGGTGTTCTTTGAATTGCTTCAAAAAATGCAATAAATATTGGTAATTGTATAAAAGCAAATAAGCATCCTGAAATAGGATTTATTTTATATTTTTGATATACCATCATAATTTCTTGATTTTGTTTAATCATTGACTCTTGATCTTGTTTATTAGCATATTTTTTTTGAATTCTATTTAATTCTGGTTGTGCTTTTTTTATTAACTCAGATTGCATTGCAGTCTTTTTTGTTAATGGGAATGCAATTAATCTTATAGCTATACTTACAATAATAATTGATATTGCGTTGTTTTTAACTAGATTTCCTAACCATATTAATATAAAAGCTAATGGTTTTACGAATAAACTTGTCCATAAACCTTCATATTTACCAGAAGTTATACTAAAATCTTTACATTCAGGTAATTTATCAATTTTAACTTTATTTTTTTCATAAAGTTTTATTGTTTCTTTATTTGTTGGTCTACATAATATATTCTCCGTTAATGTTTGACCTGTTTTTTCATTTTTTACAGCTTTCTTATCACTATCTGTTAATGTCTTTGTACACCCTGTTGTTAATAATAAAAGTAACAATACTATTACTATTTTGAATTTTTTGTTTTTTTTCATCCTTGCTTTCCTTTCTACACTAACGTTTCATAAGATTTAAAAAATCTCTTTCCAAATCTTGAAACGACTTCTCTACTCCGCCTCTTCTTAATATTATAATATAATCTTCTCCATTATTATATATTTTTCTATAATTATCTATAATACTTCTTAATTTTCTCTTATATTTGTTTCTAAAAACAGCATTACCTAATTTTTTACTAACAGATATTCCATATTTATCATATGGTAAATTATTCTTTTTAAAATGTATTACAAAGCTTTGATTTTTACGACATTTTCCTTTTTTTATTATATTTTCAAAATCTTTTGCTTCTTTTACTATGTATGTTTTTCTCATAATATCCCTATTCCTATCTTTTTATAGTAAAAAACCACTGTTTTTTAGCAGCGGTATTTTTATTTGCAAAGACTTTTACGTCCTTTACGACGACGACGATTTAAAATGTTTGTTTTCTTACGTGCAAAAAATCCTAATTTTTTTGATTTTTTACGATTGTTTGGTTGATATGTTCTCTTCATTTGTTCCACCTCCAGACATAAATCTACATTATTATAATAATATAATTGTGATTTTGTCAAATAAAAGTTGTTAATTTATTTTTTTTTAATTATTTTTTTTAGTTATTAACAATTTCCACAAGTTTGTTTAAAACTTTTTTGTTACCTATTAATAACTTTTCTGTGGAAAATGTGGAAAACTTATTTTTAACCTTATTATATATACACTTCAATTGTTGAAAACTTTGTGGAATATTGGTGGAAAATGTCGAAACCTATTTTCTTTATGTTTTTGAAGTGTAAAATTATGTTGAAAAGTATCTTGTTTTTGCAATAAAAAAAATTTAATTATTTTTTTATTCAATAAAATGAAAAAATATGTTATTGTATATATCGACACATCAAATTTAATCTACAAAATTAATTTGTTTTTTTATGTTTTTTTACTTTCATTTTTAATTGTTTTAATGTAGAATAGGTTTGATTGATTATTACTTATGGGGAGATGGTAAATTGAATGTAGATATTCTATGGTCTAAAATACTTGAACAAATAAAAGATGAAATCTCATCCATCTCTTATCAAACTTGGTTTAAGGAAACAAAATTGTATGAACTAAAAGATGAAAAAGCTTATATAATAGTTCCTATGCCAATCCACAAAAAACATTTGCAAGAGAATTATTATGAGACAATATCTAACAAACTAAATGAATTAACTGATTCTTCATATGAACTATTATTTTTATTGGAAGAAGAAATATCCTCAATTATAGTTGAAAAAGAAATGTTAGAAGAAAAGAAAAAACTAGAAGATAAATCACCACCTAATAAACAATTTAATATTAATTCTAATTTAAAGAAAAACTATACTTTTGATAATTTTATTGTAGGAAATACAAACAAATTCGCAAGAGCGGCTGCTCTTTCTGTAGCAGAGAATCCTGGAAAAATATATAATCCTTTATTTCTATTTGGAAATAGTGGGTTAGGGAAGACCCATTTAATGCATGCTATAGGAAACTATATAGTTGAAAATTCTGATAAAAGAGTCCTTTATGTTACAAGCGAACAATTTAGAGAAGAATTTGTTAAATCTACAAGAAAAGATGATAAAGGAACTAATTTTAATTATGTTGATTTCTTTAAAGATAAATATAGAAATATAGATGTTTTATTAATTGATGATATACAATTTTTAGGAGGAGCAACACAATCGCAACAAGAATTTTTCCATACATTTAATAATTTATATAATGATAATAAGCAAATTATTATTTCATCAGATAGATCTCCAGATGATTTAAAATTATTAGAAGATCGTTTAAGAACAAGATTTTGCTGGGGATTAACAGTTAATATATTCCCACCAGATTTCTCTCTTAGAATGGAAATTTTAAAGAAAAAAATAGTTGCAGAAAATGTTGAGCAAGAAATACCAGATGATGTAATAGAGTATATTGCATCAAATATAGGACCGGATGTTAGAAATCTAGAAGGTTCTATTACTAGATTAATTGCATATTCAACTATTATGGGAAAAGAAAAAATTAATCTTGATTTAGCAATTGATGCTTTAAAAGACTTTATTAGTAAAGGAATAGGAGAGAAAAATGATATTCATAGGATACAAAAAATCGTATCTGAATATTTCCAAATCACAGTTGATGATATAAGAAGTAAAAAGAGGAGTTCAAATATTTCTTTTCCACGGCAAATTGCTATGTATTTATGTAGAGTAATGACAAATGAGAGTTTTCCTAAGATTGGTACTGAATTTGGTGGTAAAGACCATTCTACAGTAATGCATTCAGTTGAAAAAATTGAAAATGAGATAAAAGTTAATAAAGATTTAGCTAATATAATAGAAAAATTAAAGAAAGATATTGGGGTTGTGAAAAACATGTGAGTTTTAAGATGCTTTTCCACAGGTTATGTGAATACATTTTTGTTGAAAAATAAGATAATTTTTGAGTTTTCAACTTTTTCCACAGCTATAATATAAATATAAATAAGAAAGAAGGAATAATATATGAAATTTACAATTAAAAAAGATTTATTATTAGACGCTTTATCAAAAGTATCAAAAGCAATATCTACTAAAAATTTAATTCCAGTACTTGCAGGTATTAAATTTGAATTAAAAAAGAAAAAACTTACTTTAACTGCAAGTGACAATGATATTACTATTCAAACTACTATTGAATCGGTTAATGATGATGAATTTAAAATAGATAGCGAAGGTAGTATCATTATTCAAGGTAAATACATATTAGATATAGTTAGAAAATTACCTGACCAATATATCAATGTAGAAGTTATTGATGAATTAAAAATATTAATTTACACAGAAAATAGTGAATTTAATTTAAATGGTATTAGTGAATCAGAATATCCTAATGTTGGTTTAGAAGAAAGTAAGAAAAAAATTAATATTAATGCTGGTGTTTTAAAAAGTATTGTTAATCAAACAGCATTTGCAACATCTAATGAAGAAAGTAAGCCTGTTTTAACTGGTATTAACTTTAATATAGTAGGGGATATTCTTGAATGTAATTCTACAGATTCATATCGTTTAGCTAGAAAAATAGTTAAATTAGAAAAAGTAAGTGAAGATAATTATAATATCGTAATTCCTAGTCATAACTTGATTGAATTTACAAAAATTTTAGGTGATGATAGTGAAGAAGTTGAGGTTCATATCTTTAATAATAAAGTTTTATTTAAAAATGGTAATTTAAAATTTGAATCTCGTTTAATTAATGGAACATATCCTAATACTGCAAATCTTTTACCTGATGATTCTTATTTAGTAGTAAGTACTAATTTAAATGATTTCTATAGTGTAATTGATCGTGTAAGTATTTTAACTAGTGATAAAGAAAAAAATATAGTTACTTTAGAAACAGAAGGAAATACATTAACATTAAAAAGTAGTTCTGCTGAAATTGGTCGTGTAGAAGAAAAAATGAGTATTTCTAAAAACAATAATGAAGATATTAAAATTTCATTTAGTGCTAAATATATGATGGAAGCATTAAAGAGTTTTTCAACAGAAACTGTTGATTTACATTTTGTAGGAGAAGTAAAGCCAATCCTTATAAAATCAACAGAAGACGAAACTTTAACTCAATTAGTTTTACCAATTAGAACATATTAAGAGAAAAAATTTAAATTTCTCTTTTTTTTTACAAAAAAATCATAAAAATTAATAATAATTTATATAGAAAGAAAATTTTATGTGTTCTTTCGTCAAAATTCTACAAAAGTGTAAAACTTATTGTTATATGATTATTATGCAAGAGCACATTAGCTCTTGTTTGGGGGGAGAATTGATAATATGTTAAATAACAAGAATTTATACGAGTTTAATAAGGGAACATTGGCAATTTTGCCAAACGGAAAGGAGTCTAGCCTAATATATGAAGATGATAGTCGTTATATAATTGACGATAATCCTTTAAATATTATGGAAGATAGTTGTAAATATTTTGGTAGTAGCTATGAAGGCAGAAAGAAGGGAGCTAAAGAAATACTAGGAGCCGAATATAAAGTGCCAATAGTTATTGCTGATACAAATGAATTAATTGCATTTCCTACAACATCACCTAGAGCCGACGATTGTGCGTGGATTTCTGTTGGAAGAGTCGAAAATATCTATAGAGTAGATGAGAGCAATACGAGAATTGTTTTTGACAACAAGAAGGAAATTATAGTTCCGTGCTCACTTCGATCAATGGAAAATCAAATTGCTAGAGCAACGAGGTTAAAAAATGTGTTATCAAAAAGAAAAAATAGCTAATTTAGCTATTTTTTTCTGCTTAAATAGGGCTATTTATGGTATAATATACATGTATGTATAGGAATACCATGTTAGGGGGTAATTTTATGGATGTGTCTTTTTAGCGGTTTAAAATGATTATTAGAAAAATTAACTTACTTAATTTTAGAAACTATTCAAAATGTAATATAACTTTAAATAATAAGATGAATATTTTCGTTGGAGATAATGCTCAAGGAAAAACTAATATTCTTGAAGCAATTACTATTTTAGCTCTAACTAAATCACATAGAGTAGGAAATAGTCCTAATATAATACAGTTTGGTAAAAATAAATGTTCAATAGAAGGAACAATAAAAAATAATAAAATTATTACTAAATTATCTATTAATATTTCTGAAGAAGAAAAAAAATTAGAAGTTAATAAAAATACTATTAGAAAAATAGTAGATTATATAACAAATCTAAATGTAATAGTATTTACTCCTGATGATTTAGAAATAATAAAAGGATCTCCTAATGTTCGTAGAAATTTACTTAACATTCAATTATCACAATTATCTAGAAGTTATATAAAAATTTACAATGAATATAATAAATTATTAAAAACGAGAAATGAATATTTGAAGATATTGTTTAATAATAGTATTGCAGATATTAATTATTTGGATATAATAACTGATAAATTAATAGAGAAAGCAACGTATATTTATCAAAAAAGAAAAGAATATATTGATTTTATAAATATATATATAGATAAATATTATAAAGATATATCAAATGATAATGGTCTTGTTGTTAAATATGTTCCTAATATTCAAATTAATGATTACGATTCTGAAAATATAAGAAAAAAGTTAAAACATACATTTAAAAAAAATTATTTAAAAGAACTTAACTATGGTATGACTATATATGGTCCTCATAGAGATGATTTCTATTTTGAATATAAAGGTAATGATTTAAAATATTATGGTTCTCAAGGACAACAAAAATTAGCTATTTTATCTTTTAAAATATCAGAAATTCCTATATTTAAAGAGTTTACTGGTACTTCTCCAGTTCTACTATTGGATGATATTTTTAGTGAATTGGATATAAAAAAGAGAAATAAGTTATTGAAAATTATTAATTTAGATGATGTTCAAAGTATAATTACTACAACAGATCTAAGAAATATTAATAAAAAATATGTAGAAAATGCATACATTTTCAATGTTAATAATGGGAATGTAGAAAGAAAGTAGGTAGTGTTGATGAGTGAGAAAGTAGAAGCAAAGTATGATTCTTCTGCTATTCAAGTTTTGGAGGGACTTGAAGCTGTTAGAAAAAGACCTGGTATGTATATAGGTAGTACAAGTTCTAAAGGATTACATCATTTAGTATGGGAAATAGTAGACAATGCAATAGATGAAGCTTTAGCTGGTTATTGTACACATATCGAAGTTACTATATGTAAAGATAATAGCATTATAGTAAAAGATGATGGTCGTGGAATTCCTGTTGATATTCATCCAAAGACAGGGAAAAGTACTGTGGAAACAGTTTATACAGTATTACATGCTGGTGGAAAATTTGGTGGAGGAGGATATAAAGTATCTGGTGGACTTCATGGAGTAGGTGCTAGTGTTGTTAATGCTTTAAGTGATTGGCTAGAAGTAAAAGTTTATAAAAATAAAAAGGTATATTATCAACGTTTTAGTCATGGTGGACATCCTGATGAAGCTTTAAAAGTAATTGATAGTTGTGATGAAGATAGAACTGGTACAACAGTTCACTTCTTACCAGACGATGAAATATTTACAGAAACAACAGTTTATGATTATGACGTTTTAAAAACAAGATTGCAAGAATTAGCTTATTTAAATAAAGGTTTAAGAATATCTTTATATGATGATAGGGAACCTGATAAAAAAGATTCTTTTCACTATGAAGGTGGATTAATTGAATATGTAACTATGCTTAATAAAAATAAATCGCCAATTCATGAAACAATAATTAATGTTGAAGGAGAAGAAAATGATATTAAAGTAGAAGTTGCTTTACAATATAATGAATCGTATAATGCTAGTATTTATTCTTTTGTAAATAATATTATTACTCCAGAAGGTGGTACTCATGAGGATGGTGTTAGACGAGCATTAACAAGAATTCTTAATAAATATGCTTCTAGTGCAGGAATATTAAAAGAAAAAGATGACCCTCTTACTGGGGATGATGTAAGAGAAGGTCTTACTATGATTATTTCTGTTAAACATCCTAATCCTCAATTTGAAGGTCAAACAAAGACAAAATTAGGTAATAGTGAAGTAAGAGGAATAGCTGATAAAATATTTTCCCAAGCTTTAGAAAGATTTTTAATGGAAAATCCAGATCAAGCAAAAATAATAGTTGAAAAATCTATGACTGCAAGTAGAGCAAGGGTTGCTGCTAAAAAAGCAAGAGAATTAACTCGTAGAAAAGGTGATTTGGATGTTACTAATTTCTATGGGAAATTATCTGATTGTAAGAGTAAAGATGCTTCTGTTAGTGAAATATTTTTAGTCGAAGGTGATTCTGCTGGTGGTTCTGCAATTAAAGGTAGAGATAGTATGACACAAGCTATATTACCTTTACGTGGAAAGATTTTAAATGTTGAAAAAGCAAGATTAGATAGAGCACTAAGTAATGAAGAAATTCGTACAATAATTACAGCTTTTGGAACAGGAATAGGTGAAGATTTTGATTTATCTAAGTTAAGATATCATAAGATAATTATAATGACAGATGCAGATGTTGATGGTAGTCATATTCGTGTATTATTATTAACATTATTCTATCGTTTCTTTAGACCTATTGTTGAAGCAGGACATGTATATGCCGCTCAACCTCCGCTTTTCTGTATAAAACACGGAAAAACTATTAAATATGTTTTGAATGAAGAAGAAAGAGATGAATATTTAGCAACTTTATCTCCTAATACAAAATATGATATAGCACGTATGAAGGGTTTAGGAGAAATGGATGCTGAAGAATTAAATGAAACTACAATGGATATACATAAGAGAGTGCTAAGACAAATTACAGTTGATGATACAATTGCTGCTGATGAAGTTTTTTCAAAACTTATGGGTGAAGAAGTTGAACCAAGACGTGAATTTATTGAAACAAATGCTACTTATGTAGAGAATCTTGATGTTTAGGAGGGTCTTATGGATAGATTAGAAAAGAATAATATTGTAAAAGAGGTTCAGGATTCATTTTTAGAGTATTCAATGAGTGTTATTGTTGCTCGTGCTTTACCTGACCTTAGAGATGGTTTAAAGCCTGTTCATAGACGAATTTTATATTCTATGTATGAATCAGGTTACACACCAGATAAACCTCATAAAAAGAGTGCTAGAATAGTTGGAGACGTTATGGGTAAATATCATCCACATGGTGATTCTTCAATTTATGAAGCAATGGTAAGAATGGCACAAGATTTTTCTTACAGATATATGCTTGTTGATGGACATGGTAATTTTGGTAATATTGAAGGTTATGGTGCAGCTGCAATGCGTTATACTGAATCAAGACTTTCGAAAATATCACTAGAATTGTTAAGAAATATAAATAAAGATACGGTTAATTTTACCCCTAATTTTGATGAGAGTGAAAGAGAGCCTGAAGTTTTACCTTCTAGATTTCCTAATATTTTAGTTAATGGAACTACTGGTATTGCTGTTGGTATGGCAACTAATATACCTCCTCATAATTTAGGTGAAGTTATAGATGGTTGTGTAGCATATATTGATAATCCTGATATTGATTTAGATGGTTTAATGAAATATATTAAAGGACCAGATTTTCCAACAGGAGCAATTATTCTAGGTAATAGTGGTATTAGAAAAGCATATGAAACAGGTAGAGGTAGTATTACTATTAGAAGTAAGGCTACTATTGAGGAACAGAATGGAAAACAACAAATTATAATTGATGAAGTTCCATATGGTGTTAATACTTTAGAATTAAAAAATAAGGTGGCTGAATTAGTTCATAATAAAACTATTGAAGGTATTGCTGATTATCATTCAGATTTAAAAAATGGCATTAAAATAACGATTACATTAAAAAAAGATGCAAACGCACAAGTTGTTTTAAATAAATTATATAAACATACTGCATTTCAAACATCTTATGGAATTATATTCTTGATGCTTGATCAAGGTGTTCCAAAAACATTAGGTTTAAAAGATATAATTGTAAAATATATTGATTATCAAAAAGAAGTCATTATAAGAAGAACAAAATTTGATTTAGATGTTGCTGAAAAGAGAGTACATATATTAGAAGGTTTAAAAATAGCTTTAGATAATATTGATGCTGTTATTAAAGTGATTAGAGGTTCTAAATCGGATGAAGAAGCTAGAAAAGGATTAATGGAAGGTTTTGGATTGACTGAAATTCAAGCTAATGCAATACTTGAAATGAAACTACGTCGTTTAACTGGATTAGAGAGAGATAAGATTGAAAATGAGTTAAATGAATTATTAAAAACAATTGCTGAATTAAAATCAATTTTAGCTAGTGATGAAAAAATATTAGAAGTTATTAAAAATGAATTATTAGAAATAAAGCAAAAATATGGTGATGAGAGACGTACAAATATAGATATGACAGCAATAGAATATATAGAAGATGAGTCTTTAATTCCAGAAGAAGATATAATTATTAATTTAACTAATAATGGTTATATAAAGAGATTAAGAGCTGATACTTACAAAACTCAAAATAGAGGAGGAGTAGGTATTAAAGGTATGTCTACTAATGAAGAAGACTTTGTGGAAAAAATATTATCAATGAATACACATGATCATCTTTTATTCTTCTCAAATAAAGGTAGAGTTTACAGAATGAAAGGATATGAAGTTCCAGAATTTTCAAGACAGTCTAAAGGTTTACCAATAATTAATTTATTACCTTTAGAGAAAAATGAGAACATTAGTTCGATGTTGAGTGTAAAACAAAATGATGATGTTACTAAATTCTTAATGTTTGCTACTAAGAATGGTATTGTAAAACGTACACCAATAGACGAATTTGATAGTATTCGTAAAGGTGGAAAAATCGCTATAGTTTTAAAAGAAAATGACGAACTTATAAGCGTTAAAAAGACTTGTGGAAAGAATGAAATTGTTATAGGAGCAAGCAATGGACGTATGGTAAGATTTGATGAAAATGAAGTCAGATCTATGGGAAGAAGTAGTTCTGGTGTAAAAGGAATGGAATTAGATGGAGCTATAGTTGTAGGTGCAGAAGTTGTAGAATCAAATCAAATGGTATTAATTGTTACAGAAAATGGTTATGGAAAACAAACTGTTATTGATGAATATAGATTAACTCATAGAGGAAGTAAGGGTGTTAAAGCACTTAATATTACAGATAAAAATGGTAGTATGGTTTCATTAAAGACATTAGCACCTAATGAACAATTAGATTTAATGATAATGACAGATAGTGGCATAATTATTAAATTACCGCTTGAACAAGTATCTACTTTGAAGAGAGCAACTCAAGGTGTAAGATTAATGAACTTGAAAGATAATCAAAAGGTTACAACTGTTGCTTTAGTAGAAAGAGAAAATACTGAAGAAAATTTAGATAACGAAAATCAAGAAATAGAAGAAGAAAAATAATTTCTTCTTTTTTCAACAATTAAAATTATTTCCCGGGAAATAATTCGGGAAATATCAATAATTTATAAAATGCATTCTAATGAATTTAAAGATTAATAGGTGAATAATATATAATTTAAATTTACGAGAATGCATTTTTAATTTTTAATGCATTTATTTAATAAAATTCTGTCATTTATTTGTAAAAATATGTAAATTTTAAAATTATTTCCCGGGAAATATTTTATTCACAGAAAAAGTTAAATTTTGTAATAGTTTCACGTGAAACCTTTTTCCACAGTAAGAGTTTATAAGTGATTCATATAATTAGAAAATATTTTATAAATTTTTGTAAATAATTTGTTAATTATATCAATATTGTTATTTTCAACATTTAATGTTTCACGTGAAACATTAAATTCACAGGTTAAGTTTATAACTAAGTTGTAAGTATTAAAACTAAAAGTTTTATTAACATTTATTGAGTACAATAATGATATACTGCTTTAGTTTTATTTCTTTTAGAAGTATTAATTATAAAATGTAAACTATGTATTAATTAAAATTAAATTTCCAATGTTTCACGTGAAACATTTTCCACAACAAAAGTTAATATCTTAATATGTTATGTGATAATAGATAAGAAAAAAATAAATATCAACATCAAAAGTATAAAAAAAGTAATGAATTCTAATATTTGAAATTTATAAAATAGAAAATCACAATTTTTGTTATATATAGAGATGAAATTTTTTATTAACTCAAAATGTTTAGAAATATAGCAGATTTTTACAGTTATCTTATAAAAAAAGAAAAAAGTATTTACTTTTTGTTAAGTTTATAATACAATGTATTCGTGCAATGAAAGTGATTGAAATAGGTCAGGATTGGAAAATAGCAGCCTTAAGATCCTCCTTTCATGTGCACTTTTTATTTTGGAGGAATTAAATGAATTTGAAATATTTAAATTTAGCTTTTGAATATGCTAAAAAAGCTTTTGTACATGGAGAAGTACCAATAGGAGCAGTTATTGTTAAAAATAATGAAATAATAGGTATTGGATATAATGTAAAGGAAGAAAAACAATCAGTTTTAGCTCATGCTGAATTGATTGCTATAAACCAGGCATCTAAAAAATTAAATAATTGGAGATTAGATAATTGTGATATATATGTCACATTAGATCCTTGTCCAATGTGTGCTAGTGCTATAAAGCAAGCAAGAATAAAAAATGTTTTTTCTGCATGTGAAAATTCATATACGAAAAATTTTGATATTTTAAATTCAATTTTTAAAAAAGATTCCACAAATTCAGAGGTAAATTTTATAACAAATTTGGATGTTGAAAAAACTAAGAAAATTTTAAGTGATTTTTTTAAAAAGCAAAGAAAATAATGAAATCTTTGCTTTTTTTTATGTTATAATACTACTTGATTGGAGGAATCTTTATGTATCATGCTTTATATAGAAAATATAGACCAGTTGATTTTAATTCTGTAGTTGGTCAAGATTCTATAATTAAAACTTTAAAAAATTCAATAAAAAATCATAATTTTTCACATGCTTATATGTTTTTTGGGCCTAGAGGTACAGGAAAGACAACTGTTTCTAAGATATTTGCAAGAAATATTAATTGTTTGAATTCAAATGATGGTATTGCATGTGAAGAATGCTCTGCATGTAAAGTTTCTTTTTCAAAAGATTGTGTTGACATTATAGAAATAGACGCTGCTTCTAATAATGGAGTTGATGAAATTAGAGAATTAAAAAATAAAATTTCATTAGTTCCTAGTGAATTGAAATATAAAGTTTATATAATTGATGAAGTTCATATGCTTTCTATAGGTGCATTTAATGCTTTATTAAAGACACTTGAAGAACCACCAGAACATGCTATTTTTATTTTAGCAACAACTGATCCTCAAAAAGTACCAGAAACAATTATATCTAGATGTCAATGTTTTTCTTTTAAAAGAATATCAGACAAAGCTATTGTTGATAGATTAAAGTATGTTTGTTCTAGTGAAGATATTGATGTAGAAGAAGATGTTTTAGAAAATATTGCTCTATTATCTGATGGAGGATTAAGGGATGCATTGGGTTCTTTAGATAAACTCGTTTCTTATACAGAAAATAAAATTACCATAGATGATTTTAATGAAGTTAATGGTGTAATATCTAGTAATGATATGGATGTTTTTCTTTCAGATATTTTATCTGGAAATATACCTAATGTTTTAACCTCAATAGCTAAATTTAATGATTCAGGTAAAAATTTAATTCAAATTATGTCTCAATTAATTAATTTTTCAAGAGATATTGTGGTTAATTATTATATCTCAAATAAAGAATATAATTTTTCCATAGATGTTGTGCAAAATTTCGTAAATATTTTGAATGAAAAGATGTTTGATATAAAGAAAAGTGGTAATACTAAAATATATATTGAAATGCTCTTGCTTAAATTTATAAATGATTATGTTAATTTAAAAACAAAAATTGTGGAAAAGAATAATTATGTAAAAGAGATAAATAAGAATGTTTCTGTAACAAATAATAATGAAGTTACAGTTAATGAAGAAAAAATTAATAACGATAATGTAGTAGAAAATAATAAGGATGGTAATAATGATGCTGTTGAAGAAAAAAATTCTATGAAAGATAGCAATATTGAAATAAGTTACAACAAAGAAGAAATAACAGAAGAAAATTTTGATAATAAAAATCCTAAAATTATAAATATTGATGCCATAATGAAAATAAGAGTTAATAATACATTAGCACTTGCTAATAAAAATTTATTAAGATTAGAAATGAATAATTTTGAGGTTTTAAGAGATTATAGTTTTGATCAAGAAATTGGATATATTATTTGTGGTATTTTAGACGGAAAATTAAGAGCAGTTAGTTCAGATGCGATAATAATTAGTTATGAATATGACTCTAACGTTAAACAAAATTTATACATAATTGATAAAATAGAGGATGTATATAATAAAATTACTAATTCAAATAAGAAAATTGCTATTATTTCTGATGATTATTGGGAGAAAGTTAAACAAGAATATATTAATGATTTAAGAAACGGAATAAAATATGAGGTTGAGGAAGAACCAAGAGCAGTCTATGAAGAATTAAAAAATGATGATATAATAACAAGTAGTGCAGTAAGCCTATTTGGCGATATTGTAGAAATTGATTAGAAAAGGAGAAATGAATATATGAATATGCAAGCAATGTTAAAGCAAGCACAAGCTTTACAAAAAGATATGATGAAAATTAAGAATGAAATAGATGAAACTGAATTTGTTGGAGAAAGTTCAATGGTTAAAGTAACTATGAAGGGTACAAGAGAAGCAGTTAAAGTTGAAATTGATTTTGAAGATTCATTAGATAAAGATGATATTGAAATGTTGCAAGATAGTTTAGTTTTAGCAATTAATGATGCTAATAAAAAAATAGATAAAATGACTGAATCAAAGATGGGTAAATTTGGTAACATTCCAGGTTTATTTTAGGAGTTAATATGTATCCAGAAAGTATTAAAAGTTTAATAGAATCTTTTAAATATTTGCCTGGTATTGGTGAGAAAACGGCTGAGAGATTGGCCTTTTCTGTGTTGGATTTAGAAGAAGAGCAAGTAGAGTTATTTTCTGAGTGTTTGAATGATGTAAAAAATAATATTCATAAATGTGAAAATTGTAATACTTTAACAGAAAATGAGCTTTGTTATATATGTTCTGATGATACACGTGATAATAATGTGTTATGTGTTGTTGATGATTGTAAAAGTGTTTTCTTATTTGAAAAGTTAGGTATGTTTAATGGAAAGTATCATGTCCTTGATGGATTGATTTCTCCACTTGATGGTATTAATCCAGAAGATATAGGAATTGATAAACTTTTAAATAGGATTGAAAAAGAAAAATTTAAAGAGATTATATTTGCTTTTAAGCCTAGTATTGAAGGAGAAACAACGTCATTGTATATAAAAAAAGTTTTGGATGGGCTTAATATTAAAGTTACAAGATTAGCTAGTGGAGTACCTATAGGTGCAGATATTGAATATGTAGACAGTCTTACTTTAGAAAGAGCCTTAAATGATAGAAAAATAATTGAATAAATTTATTTTAATATCATAATTTATAATGGTGATTAATATATTTCGATTGTTAAAGAAAATTACATTTAAATTAATTGTTACTTCATTGTTTATATATAGTTTTAACTGTATTGGAATGAAATTTAATGTCTTTATTCCTATTAATCTTATTAATATATTATTTATAAGTATTTTTGGAACTTTAGGGGTTATTTTTATTGTTTTATTTAAATTGTTTATTTAGGAGGTATCTATGTCAGAGTCATTAATTAAAAAAAATTATCTTCAATATATTGATGAAATTATAAAAAATAAAAAGGTATCTCATGCTTATTTAATTGAAGTTGATAATTACGATCAAGATTTAGTATATGTTCTTGATTTTATCAAAATGATAATATGTAATTTATCTTATGGTGAGCTGCAAAATACTTCTAATAAAATTATAAATTTGATTGATAATAATAATTATCCTGATATTAGAATTATTTCTAGTGATACTAGTATAATAAAGAAGAGTCAGATGATTGATTTACAAAAGGAATATAGTAATAAGTCATTATATAGTGATAAAAGATTTTATATAATAAAAGAAACAGAAAAATTAAATGCATCGTCAGCTAATACAATATTAAAATTTTTGGAAGAACCTGAGGATGGAATAATTGCTATATTATTAACTGATAATAGGTATCATGTTTTAGATACGATTTTATCTAGGTGTCAGATTTTATCTTTAAAAGAAAATGAATTTAAGTTTTCTTATAGTGATGAATTTGCAGATTTTTTAGACTGTGTTTTAAATCCTGATAATTTTTTTATTAATTATAAGAATATATTTAATAATGTTATTCCAGATAAAAATATTGCTAAAGAGATGTTAATTGATTCAGAAAATATAATAATAAATTATTTGAATTCTTTATCACTTAATGTCAATTTTAATGAAGACTTGAAATATTTATTTAAAAATAAGTCTGAAAAAAAATTAATATATATTATTTCTGTAATTGAAGAAGAAATACAAAAACTTTCTTTTAATGTTAATTATAAATTATGGTTAGATGGTTTGTTTTGTAGGCTAATTGGAGGTTAGATATGGTAGAAGTAGTTGTTGCAATTGTTCCAGAAACTAAAATTGTTTATTATTTGTCTCCTAATTCATTAGAATTAAATATTGGTGACAATATCATTTTTGAGACAGATAATGGTCTCTTTTCAGGGTGTATCTTAAAAGAAAAATATGAGGAAAAAGAAGAAAATTTGGTATTACCTTTGTTTAATGTAAGTAGAATTGTAGAAGATGAAGATAAAAAGAAAATTGAAAAAAATCGTATTATTTCTGAAAAGTCTTTAAGAGATGCCAAAAAAATTAGTCGGGATTTAGACCTTGATATGAATTTTATTTATTCTTATATGAATTTTGATAATTCTCAACTTATTTTATCTTTTTTATCTGATAATAGAGTTGATTTTAGAGAATTAGCTAAAAAATTAGCTCAAAAATATAAAACTAGAATAGAACTTAGACAGATTGGTGTAAGAGATAAGTCAAAAAAAATTGGTGGAATCGGTCCTTGTGGTTTGATGCTTTGTTGTAATTCATTTTTAACTGATTTTAATAGTGTTTCAATTAATATGGCAAAAAATCAAATGCTTGCTTTAAATCCTAGTAAAATAAATGGTATTTGTGGTAGATTGTTATGCTGTCTTGCTTATGAAAATGATATTTATACAGATTTAAAGAAAAATTTACCAAAAGTTGGACATAATGTAGAAACCCCTCAAGGGACAGGTAAGGTTGTTTCAATTGATATTTTTAATAATACATATTCTGTTGATTTAAAAGAAAAAGGAATAATAAAAATAGCTGGAGATAATAATAAAGATGGAAATGATAAATGATGTTTTAGGATATAAAAATATGAAAATTTATCAGAATACTGATTTTTTTTCTTTTTCATTAGATAGTATAATTTTAGCCAATTTCTCTACAATTCGTCTAAGAGATAAAAAAATAGTTGATTTTTGTACAGGGAATGCTATTGTACCATTAATTATGTCTAGAAGAACTAAAAGTCGAATAATTGGGGTAGAAATACAGAAAAAGTTATGTGATTTAGCAAAAAAGAGCATTAATCAAAATAAATTAAGTGATTATATTGAAATTGTTAATTCTGATATAAAAGATTTTTCTATTAATAATTGTAATTCGTTTGACTTGGTTTTATGTAATCCACCTTATTTTAAAAATGAAGAAAAAAGTATTAAGAATTTAAACTATGAGAAAATGGTAGCGAGACATGAAGTATTAATTGATTTAAATGGAGTAGTTGATTGTGCTAAAAGAGTATTAAAGGATAATGGTACATTTTGTATGGTTCATAGAAGTGATAGATTGATTGAGATAATTGATTGTTTTAAGGAAAATAATATAGAACCAAAGAAAATTAAATTTATATATAATAATATTGATTCTAATTCTACTCTCGTATTGATTGAGGGACAAAAGGCTGGAAAGTGTGGTCTTATTGTTGATAAACCTCTAATTCTTCATGATTTGGAAGGTAATGATACAGAAGAATATAAAAAATTACAGGAGGTAATAAATAATGATACAGAAAAGTTATGATGATAGTGCAAGTCTTTATTTAATTCCAACTCCCATTGGAAATCTCGATGATATAACAGTGAGAGCTTTGAAAACTTTAGAAAGTGTTGATGAAATTCTTTGTGAAGATACTCGTGATACGGGTATTTTATTAAAAAATTATAATATAAAGAAAAGATTAGTTAGTTGTCATGAATATAATGAAGATAAAATGATTGACTATGTTATTTCTAAACTTCAAGCTGGTTATAACTTAGGACTTGTTACAGATCAAGGTTCTCCTATAATTAGTGATCCTGGATATATAGTTGCAAGAGGAGTTATTAATGCTGGCTTTAATGTAATTAGTTTACCTGGAGCAACAGCTTTTGTTCCGGCAATTTCTTCATCTGGCATTGAACCTTCACCATTTTTATTTTATGGTTTTTTAAATGCTAAGAGTTCAAAACAAGTTAATGAATTAAAAAGTCTTAAAACTTTAAGTTATACAATAATTTTTTATGAATCAATACATAGATTAAAAAAGACATTAGAAAATATGTTAAATATTTTTGGAGATAGAAACATAGCCATATGTAGAGAATTATCTAAGATTCATGAAGAAATAACTCGTGGGAGAATTAGTGAACTTATTCCTTTAGTTGATTCAATGAAAGGTGAGTTTGTGATAGTTGTTGAAGGTAACAAAGATGTACAAGACTTTAGTGATTTGGATGTTTTTGAACATGTTAAATTATATGTAGATGATGGTATGAGTGAGAAAGATGCAATTAAGATAGTTGCAAAAGAAAGAGATGTTGCTAAGTCAGTAATATATTCTGAATATCATAATAGGAAGTGATTTTATGAAGTTAATAGTAGGGTTAGGTAATCCTGGAAAAGAATATGAAAATACAAGACATAATGTAGGTTTTTCATTTGTAGATAGCTATTTATTATATAAAAAAATAACTGTATCTTGGTCAAATAAATTTGATGGATTATTTTTACAGACAAATATAGATGAAGAAAAAGTATTGTTTTTAAAACCACAAACATATATGAATTTGTCTGGTAATAGTGTTAGAAAAATTGTTGATTATTTTAAAATAGATATGGCAGATATTCTAGTAGTTAGTGATGATTTAGATTTAAAAGTTGGTAACTTTAAATTAAAGGCGAATGGTTCTTGTGGTGGTCATAATGGATTAAGAGATATTGAAAATAAACTTGGTAGTTCTAATTATAAACGACTTAAGATAGGTATTTCAAAGAATAGTAATGTTGATACTAAAGATTATGTGTTAGGTTCATTTTCAAGTGAAGAAAAGACAATTTTTGTAAGTTTATATAAAGAATTGTTTAATGTTCTTGATGATTATTTTGAACTTCCATTTGGTGATTTAATGAGTAAGTATAATCGTAAGAATAGGTGATAGCATGAATTTTTTTGATAATTATTTAAATTTTGACGTAAAAAAAAGCATGGGTATATGTAATGTTACCGATGAGTTTTTTTGTTTACTTTTAAGCAAGATTTATTCTAGAGAAAATAAAAATTGTTTAGTCGTTGTAAATAGTTTATTTGAGGCTAACAAATTATATAATTCACTTAGTAATTATACTAATAATGTGTTTTTATTTCCAATGGATGATTTTTTAACTAGTGAAGCACTTGCTATTTCTCCAGATTTAATGATTAATCGTCTCGAGACTATAAATAGTATTATTTCTTGTGAAAAATGTATTGTTATAACAAATTTAATGGGATATTTAAGATTTTTACCAGAAAAGAAAGTTTATGAAAACAGTATTCTTTCATTAAAAAATGGTGATATTATTGAACCTGCTATTTTAACAGAAAAACTTGTATCATTAGGCTATTCTAGAGATACTTTGGTTAATAAGACTGGGGAATTTGGTGTTAGAGGTTTTGTAATTGATATATTTCCTATTGATGAAGAGTATCCTTTAAGAATTGAATTTTTTGATGATGAAATAGAGTCAATTAGATGTTTTGATCCTGATACGCAAAAGTCTATTTCTTCAGTAGAAAAAATATTTATAAAACCTTTTTCTGAATTTTTAACTATAAATAAAGTGAGCGATGATGAAGCAGGTAAACAAAAGTATTTACCAAATTATGAAAACGTTGTATCTATTTCAAATTATTTAGATAATTCAATTGTATTTTTCAAAGACTATGAGCAATTAAAGTTAAGTTATATTAATATAATGGATGAAGTAAGTGAATATAAAATAGAAAAAGATAAAAATTTTGAAAAAGACTATATGCTTGATTTTAATAAAATTTCTAGCACTCATGAATTTCCTGTATACTTTTTCTCGTTAAATAACTTAATAAGTAGTGAATATATTTCTGATATTAAAGACTTTTCTGTTAGAACTATTAATAATTTTAATGAAAATGAGGAAGCTATTAATAAATTTATAAATGATTCTATTAATCATTCTAAAACAGTTCTTATTTGTTTGAAAAAATTTCAAATTAAAAATATTATTAAACATTTGAATATGAAATTATTTGAAACTAGTTTTTCTGATGTACATAATAATTGTGTTAATCTTATTGATTGTGATGCTAGTGAAGGGTTTATGTATGATAATTTAGTTTATTTAACTGCGAATGAGTTATTTAATGCTAAGAGTTCATCAAAAAAATATAATACTAAGTTTAAATATTCATCACCTATTAAAGATATAAATAAATTAGAAGTAGGTGATTATGTTGTTCATAATGTTCATGGAATTGGTGTTTATAATGGTATAGTTACTTTAGAAAATAATAATGTTTCTAAAGATTATTTAGAACTTTTATATGCTGGTACTGATAAAATTTATATTCCTGTTGAAAAAATATCTTTAATAAGTAAATATTCTGGAAGAGAAGGAATTACTCCTAAAGTAAATAAATTAGGTGGTACTGAGTGGATTAAGACTAAGAAGAGAGTTCAGTCTAGAGTTAATGATATGGCTGATAAATTAATAAAATTGTATGCAGAGAGAGAGTCACAAAAAGGATTTGCTTTTTCACCTGATTGTGATATGTCAAAAGATTTTGAGAATGATTTTCCGTATGAACTTACTGCTGATCAATCTAGAGCTATTAAGCAAATTAAAGATGATATGGAAAAGCCTTCTCCAATGGATAGATTATTATGTGGTGATGTCGGTTTTGGTAAGACTGAAGTTGCTTTTGTAGCAGCATTTAAAGCAATTTTAGATTCAAAGCAAGTTTTATTTTTATGTCCTACTACTATTCTTTCTAATCAGCATTATGAAAATGCTAAAGTTAGATTTAGAAATTTTCCTGTAAATATAGGATTACTTAATAGATTTACTTCTCCAAAAGAAGTAAAAAGAATTATTTCTGGTCTTAAAGATGGTACTATTGATATGGTATTTGGTACTCATAGACTTTTAAGTGATGATATTATTCCTAAAAATTTAGGGTTACTTGTAATAGATGAGGAACAAAGATTTGGAGTTGCTCATAAAGAAAAAATTAAACAGTATAAAACTAATGTTGATGTTTTAACACTTACAGCGACGCCTATTCCTAGAACTTTGCAGATGTCATTAGTTGGAATAAGAAGTCTTAGTTTAATAGAGACTCCACCAGTAAATAGATATCCTGTTCAAACTTATGTTGTTGAAGAAAATAAACAAATATTAAAAGATGCTATTTATAAAGAATTGTCACGAAATGGTCAAGTTTTTATATTGTATAATAGGGTTCAATCTATTGATGAATTTAGTAATAGAATAAGAAATTTAGTTCCAGATGCTAGAATTAGTATTGCTCATGGTCAAATGAATAAAAATGAACTTGAAAATACTATAATGGATTTTGTTAATTATAAGTTTGATATTTTAGTTTGTACTACTATAATAGAAACTGGTATTGATATACCTAATGTAAATACATTAATTATAATGGATGCTGATAGATTTGGATTGAGTCAGTTATATCAGATAAGAGGAAGAGTAGGTCGTTCTAACAAATTTGCTTATGCATATTTAATGTATCAACCTTTTAAATCCCTTACTGAAACCGCAATTAAGAGACTTAATGTTATAAAAGAGTTTACTGAACTTGGTAGTGGTTTTTCTATTGCAACACGTGATTTATCTATTCGTGGGGCTGGTGACATATTGGGAAGTGAACAAGCAGGATTTATTGATAGTGTTGGTTTTGACTTATATTTAAAGATGCTTAATGATGAAGTTAAACGACGCAATAATGAAGTTGTTATTGAAGATGAAATTGCCGATAAAAAGCCACTTATTAATGTAGCAACACATATTTCTGATGATTATGTATCAGAGGATGATTTAAAAATTGAGATTCATAAGTTAATTAATACTATAGAAGATGAGAAATCATTTGATAGTGTAAAGAATGAATTAGAAGATAGATTTGGTAAATTATCAGAAGAAATTATTATTTATATGTACAATGAATGGTTTGAGAAGTTGGCTAATAAATTACATATTGAACATGTTAGGGAGACTAGAAATTCTATAGAGATAACATTTCCTAAAGAAGTCGTTGAAAAACTTGATACTGAAGAAATATTTATGGATGCATTTTATATTACAACAATGTTTAGGTTTGTTAGTCGTGGAAGTAATTTAATTATTATTTTAGATACTATAAAACTTGAAAAACATCCTATTTATTATCTGGTCAATTTATTAAATAAAATATATGATAAATTTGGTAAAGCTCTTGACTAATTATTTTATACTTGTTAAATTTATTGTGCTAGGAGGATAAAAATGAGTGAAGAAGAACTTAAAAAAATAAAGATTCAACATATTGATAATTATAAAAAAGCAATATTAGAGAATATCAAAAATAATACTAATGTTTTAGTTGATGAAGATATTAAATCATTATTAAAGACACCTCCATTAGATTCTATGGATTTAATTAAGGCAAAATTTCTTGATTTAGCAAAGAAAAATAAAATAATTTTAAATACTGATGAATTAAAGAGAATTCTTGATAATTATAGAAAATATATTATGAAATGTTGTAATGAAATAAAAACAATTAGAGTATCTGAATTATCTAGTAAGGTTGAAAGTACTGAATTTGTTAAAAATAGTGATATTATTAAAATTAATGAAAAGGATTTTAGTAATATAAATAAACAAATAAAAAAAATTATTAAAAATCAGTTAGCTACAGGACTTGATAAATATATTTTGGAAAAAATAAATTGCATATTTATGGATGATGCTGATAATGTTAAAAAGGCTAAAATTGCTAATGATATTTCTAAGTGGATTAAGAGTACATATAAAAATCAGTTACTTGAAAATGTTGATATTAAGATATTAGTGAAAGATACAACTTTGATGAATAGTGCTAAGGAGCAAGCTGAAAGATATTTATTTACTTTAAATAATTCTAGATTATTAAATGATAATTTAGATGATTAACTTGTTAATTTAATATATTTATGTTATATTATTTTCATATTTTAAATGTTTTGATGAAGAGCTTTATAAGAAAGATTATTTTAGAGAACTCTGTTGGTGAAAATGAGTATAATTATTTTATAAAAGTATGGCTTCTGAACTTCTATATCGATATGTAGGTATAGACGTAGATAGGCGTTAACTATATGAGTGTATAATATTAATTATTATAAAATAAGGTGGTACCGCGATATTATTCGTCCTTATGTTTATAGTAATTTTTTTTTGGAGGGATAATTATGAAAGAAAAATTTTATATTTCAACAGCTATTGCATATACTTCAGGAAAGCCTCATATTGGAAATACTTATGAGATAGTTCTTTCTGATGCAATTGCTAGATTTAAAAGGTTAAAGGGATATGATGTTTATTTTCAAACTGGTACTGATGAACATGGTGAGAAAATAGAGATTAAAGCAAAAGAATCAGGTATAAGTCCTAAGGAATTTGTTGATAATGTTTCAAGTGAAATTAAGAATATTTGGGATATTATGAACACAAGTTATGATAAATTTGTTAGAACAACAGATGAAAGTCATGAGAAAGTAGTACAACATATTTTTAAATATATGTATGACAAAGGGGATATTTACAAAGGAGAATATAAAGGGTTATATTGTACTCCTTGTGAATCTTTTTGGACAGAAAGTCAATTGTTAGATGGTAAATGTCCTGATTGTGGACGTGATGTTGAAGAAAAATGTGAGGAAGCTTACTTCTTTAAATTAAGTAAATATCAAGATAGACTTGAAAAATACATTGAAGAGCATCCTGAGTTTATTCAACCAGTAGCAAGAAAAAATGAAATGATTAATAATTTTATTAAACCTGGATTACAAGATTTATGCGTTTCACGTACATCATTTAGTTGGGGAATACCAGTCGATTTTGATCCTAAGCATGTAGTTTATGTTTGGCTTGATGCATTGACAAATTATATTACTAATATTGGATATGATATAGATAGTCAAACTGATATGTTTAAGAAGTATTGGCCAGCTGACATTCATGTAATTGGTAAAGATATTATTAGATTTCATACTATTTATTGGCCATGTTTCTTGATGAGTTTAGATTTACCATTACCTAAACAAGTATTTGGACATCCTTGGGTTATAATGAGTGATGGTAAGATGAGTAAATCAAAAGGAAATGTGTTATACGCAGATGATTTAGTCAATGAATTTGGTGTGGATGCTGTTAGATATTACTTCTTACATGAAATTCCATTTGCAAGTGATGGTGTTTTTTCAAAAGATTTATTAATTGAAAGAATAAATGGTGATCTTGCCAATATTTTAGGAAATTTAGTTCAAAGGACTATTTCTATGGCAAATAAATATTTTGATGGAAAAGTTACTAATAAGAAAGTATATGATGATATTGATACAGACTTTATTATGAATATTAATAATTTAGATAGTAAAGTAACTGAAAAGATGGATAAATTACAAATTTGTGATGCTATTACTGAAATATTTAATTTATTAAGATTAAGTAATAAGTATATAGATGAAACTACTCCATGGGTTCTTGCTAAGGATGATGCTCTAAAAGATAGACTTGAAACTGTCTTATATAATTTATTAGAAGCTATTAGAGTAAGTGCAGTTTTCTTGGCTCCATTCTTAACTAATACTAGTGATAAAATATTTAGTCAATTATCAAATGATAAAAAAGATTTTAGTTATTTGGACGATAACAATTATTCTTTAGGTCAACCATCTCCATTATTTATGAGAATTGATACTACAAAGTAAAGTTATCCTATAATGTAAATCAACATTATAGGATTTTTCTTTTTAGTGTATAATTATTTTGGAGGGATAATATGTTTATTGATACACATTGTCATTTATCTTGTGAAGATTATGATGATATTGATTTAATTATAGAAGAAAATAAAAAAGCAGGAATAGAAAAAATAATCATTTCTGGATGTACTAAAGAAAGTATTTTAGAATCGATAGAATTATCAAAAAAGTATGAGAATGTTTATTTAACTTTAGGATATCATCCTAGTGAAGTTTCTATTATAACAAATAAAGACTTAGAATTATTGGAAACTCAATTGATTAATATTAATAAAGTAGTAGGTATAGGTGAGATTGGTCTTGATTATCATTATGGAAAAGAAGATATACTAGAGCAACAAGATTTGTTTAGAAAGCAAATGGTTCTTGCTGAAAAATTAAATTTACCTGTTGTTATTCATAGTAGAGATGCTACTCAAGATACAATTAATATATTGAAAGAGTTTCCTAATGTAATTGGAGATATTCATTGTTTTAGTGGAAGTCCAGAAACTGCTAAAGTATATATTTCAATGGGATATAAAATTGGAATAGGTGGAGTTGTTACATTTAAAAATAGTAATTTGTATAAAGTAGTTGATGCTATTGGTATTAAAAATATTTTATTAGAAACGGATAGTCCATATTTAACACCTGTTCCTTATAGAGGACAGAAAAACAGTTCTAAATATATACCATTAATCGCAGAAAAAGTAGCAGAAATTCTTAATTTATCTATTGAAAATGTATCTGAAAATACACTTTCTAGTACGTATAACTTATTTGACTTGAAATAGTTTTTGTGATATTCTTTAGGAAATAATAGGTTGGTGTGGATATGAATGTTAAAGATAAAAAACAAGTTATGCTGGCACTTATTGTAATTGTATTTTTATTTGTTTTTTTTATGTTGCTTGGATATTTTTATACTAGTAATAGAAATAATTCAAAGAGAGCATATGTTTTAGAAGAACACTATGTTGAGACAAATAATGTTTATTTGAATAGTAGTTTTCCAGTTTCTGATGCTTTAGGTAAAGTATATAAAGGAGATGCTGATGATGCAAAGCAAGTATTAAAAGAATTCACTTATAAGAATGAATATTCTACTGATATAAATTATCAAGTATACTTAAAGAAAAATTCTAAGTGTTCTGGTAATAATGAAATTGGAAATGAATTTGTAAATTTATATTTGACTGATTCTAATGATAATGCATTAAATGGATTTACTAATAATAAGTTACCTACATATTCATCTTTATCTGTTATAGATGATTTACCAGATTCTAAACTTTTATATTCTGGTATTATTAAGTCTAATAGTAGTATGAAATTAAAATTAAGAGCTTGGGTATCTGATTTGTATTCATTAGGTAATGATAATAAGTGTATATCTTTTGATATATATGTAAGGAGTATTTAGGAGGAAATATGGCTAGTTCAAGAAAAGAAAAATTATCAAAGAATTTTTGGATAATTTTAGTATGTGTGTGTTCTATATTTATAATAGTTCTTGCTGTTGGTATAGTTCTTGTTAGTAATAAGAAGCAAGAAGTTGTTGTTGAGAAAAAAGAAGGAGGAAACATTTTACTTAACTATTCTGATAATATAGATGGTTTAAGTATATCGAATGCTATTCCAACTTCTGATTTAATCGGAATAAAAGATAATACAGAAGGTTCATATTTTGATTTTTCTGTAGATGCTAATTTAGATGAAGCTAAGTATGTAGAATATGAAGTTTCTATAAAAAGAGATAAAAGTAAAAGTACTATTTCGGATAGTGATATAAGAGTTTACTTGGAAAAAGAAAGTGATGGAACTTATTCTAAAGTATTTGGTCCAACAAAATTTGAAGGTTTAAAGAAAAAAACTGTATTAGGTAGTGAAAAAGATAGTATGGTTCTTACTAAAGCAAAGAAAATTAAGTCTGGTACTGATAATTATAGATTAAGAATTTGGCTTGCTGATACCAGTTTAGTTCAAAATGGTAGTTATTCTGTAGAAGTTGATATTAATGGAAAGGCTAAATAAAAGAAGTGTAAAGTTGACTTCTTTTTATTTTTATTTATAGTTTTTTGGTTTTTTGAGTATTATAATAAAAATATGATAGGAGAAGTTGATAAAGATGGAAGGTAGATTAGAAAATCCTTTTGATAAAATTAAGTACTTATCACATTTTATTTTAAGAGCATTTTTATTGGCAATTTTATGCCTTATAGTTGTGCTTGGTTTTGTTTTTTGTCTTTATTTCGGAGATATTTTAATTAATTCTAATAATCCACATTATAAAAGTCCTTTATTTAATGGTTATATTATAGTTTCACAAAGTATGGTTCCAACAATAAATATTAATGATGCTATTATTGTAAAAAGAGTTGATCATGATAAATATAAGGTTGGAGATATTATAAGTTTTTCATCTAGCGATACTTATTATAAAGGGTTAACAGTAACTCATAGAGTTATAAATAAAGAGAACGTTAATAAGGACAGTTCGATTTATACTACAAAAGGTGATAATAATCCAGTTGCTGATTATGCTTCTGTTGCAACTAATCAGATTTATGGAAAAGTTTTATTTGTTATTCCAAAAATAGGTTATGTACATTCATTTTTATCAAAACCTTCTAATTTCTTATATTGTTTTTTAATTCCTATAGGAATAGTTATTTTATATGATACTATTAAAATTACTGTTCTTATGTCAAAGAGAAGAGAGTCTTAATAAATTCTTTTCTTTTCTTTTGATATGTTTTATAATAGGAACAGTTGGTGATTTTATGGAAAAGTATGATGTTAAATTTAAAAAGAAGTTTGGACAAAATTTTTTAAAAAATATTAATACAGTAAAAAGAATTGTTGATGTAAGTGGTGTTAATTCTAGTGATTTAGTTATAGAGGTTGGTCCAGGTGGAGCAATTATGACTAGAGAGCTTGCATTGTGTGCTAAGAATGTTCTTGCATATGAAATAGATAGAGAACTTTCTGATGAGTTATTTAAAAGACTTGATGGTCTTGATAATGTTGATGTTTTATTTCAAGACTTTTTAGAGGCTGATATTCCATCAGATGTTGAAAAATATGATTACAATAAATTATATTTTGTTAGTAATGTGCCATATTATATAACAACACCTATACTTATGAAACTGGTAAAATCACATTTATCTTTTGAAAAAATTGTAATGATGGTACAAAAAGAGGTAGGTGATAGATTTTCAACTGGACCTGGAACTAGAGAATATGGGTCGATTACTGTGTTATTAAATTATTTTTATGATATAAAAAAGGAGTTTTTTGTTTCAAAAAGAGAGTTTATACCAGAACCTAAAGTTGATAGTGTAATAGTATCATTTAAAGAAAAAAAGCAAAGAAGAGAAGTTATTGATTTAGATTTTTTTGAAAAAATTGTTAGAGACTCTTTTCAATTTAAGAGAAAAACAATTAAAAACAATTTAAAAAGTTATGATTTAAATATTGTTGAGAGTATTTTAAATAATTATGGTTATGATTTGAGTATAAGAGCAGAAAATTTACAATTAGATGTTTTTATTGATTTAGCAAATGGGTTATATAGATAATCCTTTTTTTATTCTATTTTTCTTTTTTTAGCATATAAATTTATGGGAGATGATTGATTGAAATTCAAAGTAGGTGATTTAGTAAGTCGTATTTCTCATAATCATGACATTGTTTTTAGAATCATTAGTATAGATCAACAAAATGTAGTTTTAAAAGGTGTTGATTTACGTTTATATGCTGATGCTGATATAGATGATCTTACTATAGTTAATAATGTTTTAAATGACGATGATTCTATAATAAAGAGAAATTTATCTTTAATTCATATGGATAGAGATAATTATTTTTACATACCTGGAAAAATATTACATATTGATGGAGATAATGATTATTTGAATAGGTGTATGAAATTTTATAAAAATATGGGTATTAAGGCAAATGGAATTACTTTGTCTGAAAAAAGCGTTTCCTCTAAAATTGTTAACCTTATAAAGGAATATAGACCGGATATTGTTGTTGTTACTGGTCACGATGCTTATTTTTCTAAAAAACACGATGAAAATGATTTAAATAATTATGAAAATTCATCTAATTTTATTTCGGCTATTAAAGAAGCAAGAAAATATGAAAAGAGTCAAGATAAGTTAATTATAATAGCTGGTGCTTGTCAATCTAATTACGAAAAACTAATTCAAGCAGGTGCTAATTTTGCGTCGAGTCCTAAGAGAATAAATATTCATGCTCTAGACCCTGCAATAATAGCGTCAAGTGTTGCTTTATCTGATAAAAATCAAAGTATTGATTTAATTAATATGATTAAGAAAACAAAATATGGTAGTGATGGTATTGGAGGAATAATTACTAATGGTACTATGTATGTGGGGTATCCACGATGAATATTAATATTGCGAAAAATATTATTTATAAAAATATTGGTATAAAAAGAAAATTTTTTTATAAGGGACCTAGAAATCAAAATGAAATTTTTGAAGGTTTTATTGACAAAGCATATCCAGCAATATTCACTATAAGTACTTGTGATGGTAGAACTTTGTCTTTTACTTATAGTGATTTACTTATAAATAACTTGAAAATAGTTGGTTAAAATTAAAATATATTGCATTTTAATAAATAATATTATAAAATTAACTTATAAAGTGGTAACGCTTTAAGAGGGAGGAAAATCGTATGAAGATTACATCTGTAAATGTACGTAAAATTGATAAGGAAAGTTCTCGTATGAAGGGAATTGCATCTGTATTATTAGATGATAGTTTTGCAGTACATGATATTCGTATTATTGAAGGAGACAACGGTTTATTTATAGCAATGCCAAGTCGTAAAACAGCTACAGGAGGATACCGCGATATCGCTCATCCAATTAATCCTGAAGTTCGTGCTATGTTTGAAGAAGCTATTTTAGAAGCTTACGAAAAAGCAGAAGATGAACCATCTACCGAAGAATAAGATGTGATTACATCTTTTTTTCTTGCATAAAATTTTTCCTTTTAACATATATATTATTAGGAGGAACAAATATGGATAAGGAAAGTTCTACAATAAATAATTATAATCATAGTGTTAGTTTACTTGAAAGAAAAACGCTTGTAATTACTGGTGTAAAAAAAATAGATAATTTTGATAAATTACATTTTATTTTAGAAACAACTATGGGATTTATGGTTATTAAAGGAGAAGGTTTAGAACTTATAAAATTAGATACACTTGCTGGAAATGTTACTATTAAAGGAACTATTGATTCAATTAATTACGTTGTTGAGAATAAGAAGAAAGAAGAAGATGGTATTTTCAATAGGTTATTTAAGTAATGAATTTAGTTACTCAAATTATTAGTATGTTTTTTTCTTTTATATTTGGTGTTTTTTTGTTTTTTATGTTTAAAGTTAATTATAAATTATTGATTTTAAGAAGATATAGGTTAAGAATTTTATATTATATTTCTTTGTTTTTATTTATTTCTATTCTATATTTTGTAATTTTAAATTATTTAAATAATGGAATTTTACATTTATATTTTCTTTTATTAATTATATTTGGTTTTTTAATTAGTTATAATTTTCTTAATAAAAAGATGTAAATAAATGTAAAACGAGTAATAAATTTAATTATTTGCTAAGATTGAGTTTTTCAAAAGATATATAATATAAGGTGAAAAGGTAGGTGAATGTGATGACAAAAGTAAAAAAAGTTAATAAGAGAAAGCTTAGGACTTTTATTTTAGCTATTCTATCTCTTGTAGTTATATTCGGCGTTACATTCTCTATTGGTAGATACTGGATTGAAATTTTTGATAAGTATCAAGAGAAAAAGGAACTTGATAAGCAACTTACTAGTTTAAAAGAAAAAGAGGAAGAATTACAAGTAGATGCTAAAAAATTACAAAATCCAGATTATGTAGCTAGATATGCAAGGGAAAAATATTCATATTCTAAAGATGGAGAATATATTTTGCAAATTCCAGATAAATAGAAATATATTTTCTTTTTTTTTGTGTAACTATGTTATAATATTGGTTGATTGGAGGAATGTCCATGATTAATATAGAGAAGGACTTTAAATTTAAGCAAAATGATAAGATTGTCATTGGTTGTTCTACTGGACCTGATTCAATGGCTCTTGTTGATATGCTGTTAAAGATTAGAAATAAATACAATTTAAGTTTAATAATTGCTCATGTAAATCATAATGTTAGAAAGGAGAGTTATGAAGAGGCAGAATTTTTAAAACAATATTGTATAGATAATAATTTAGTATTTGAAGTTATGGTTATTGAAGAGTATGGTGATGATAATTTTCATAATGAAGCAAGAAATATAAGATATAACTTTTTTGAAAATTTAGTTCATAAATATGACGCTAATTACTTAATGACTGCACATCATGGTGATGATTTAATGGAGACTGTTTTAATGAGAATAGTTAGAGGGTCTAACTTAAATGGTTATAGTGGCTTTAAAAATGTTGTAGATATGGATACTTATAAAATTGTTAGACCATTAGTTCATTATACTAAGGAAGAACTTCATCAATATGATATTGATAATAATGTTAAGTATTACGTTGATAGTTCAAATGATAAAGATAAGTATACCAGAAATAGATATAGAAAATATGTGTTACCATTCCTAAAAAAAGAAGAAAAAGACGTTCATTTAAAATTTTTAAAATTTAGTGACACATTAAATGAAGCAAATAAGTTTATTGAAAAGGAAACTGATAAGGCTATAAAAAGAGTTTTTGATAAAGAAAAGTTAATTGTTGATAAATTTTTGTTAGAAGATGAATTTATTCAAAGAGAATTACTATACTATATGTTGAGTGAGTTTTATCAAGATGATTTAATATTAGTTGGAGATAGACATATCGATTTGATTATAACTTTAATTAATAGTAGAAAAGCTAATATTTTTATTAATTTACCAAACGATGTAATAGCAAAGAAAGAATATAATTATTTTACTCTTAATAGAAATATTGATACTATTTCATCTTATGAGATTGAGTTTGATAATTATGCTATGTTACCAAATAATCATTATATAGAAAAAACAATTGATGATTCTGATAATAGTAATAATGTATGTAGACTTGATACATCAGAGATAACTTTACCTTTAATTGTTAGAACCAGAAGATTTGGAGATAAGATAAAGGTGAAGGGTTTAAATGGTACTAAAAAAGTAAAAGATATATTTATAGATAAAAAAATATCATTGGATAAGCGTGATAGTTGGCCTATTGTTGTTGATTCACGTGGGAATGTAGTATGGATTCCTGGAATTAAAAAATCTAAATTTGACAAAAAGAAATCTGATGTTTATGATATAATATTGAAATATAGTTAAGGAGGAAAATTTGTGAATAAAAAAATGGATAAGAAAACTATAAAAAAAGGGTTATTACCTTACTTATTTATTTTTGTTATTATGTTAGGTGTTTTTTATTTTTACACAGTTGCTGGTCAAAAAGTAAATGATTTAACATATGATAAATTTATTGAAAAATTAAATAAAGAGGAAATAACAGAATTAACTATTGTTACTAGAGGAAGTGGATATGTCTATGATGTATCTGGTAAATTAGAAGGATATAAGAAAAATGAATCATTTGAATCTACTTTACCTTTAAGTGATGAAGTTATGAAAAAGATTGTAAAAGCAAGTGATAATCAAGATTTTAAGTTAACTGTTGTACCAGATCCTGATTCATCATCACTTTTATATATTTTAGTTAATATTTTACCAATAGTACTATTAGTTGGAGTTGCTTTCTGGTTCTTTAATAAGCAAATGGCAAGTAACAAAGGGTCATTAGATTTTGGTAAAAGTCGTGCTAGATTGAATAGTGATACTAATAAAGTTACATTTAAGGATGTAGCTGGACTTAGTGAAGAAAAAGAAGAAGTTAAGGAACTTATTGATTTCTTAAAAGCACCTAAGAAATTTCAAAAATTAGGAGCAAGAATTCCAAAAGGTGTTTTATTAATGGGGCCTCCAGGAACAGGTAAAACTTTACTTGCTAAAGCTGTTGCAGGAGAAGCTGATGTTCCATTCTATTTTATAAGTGGTTCTGATTTTGTTGAATTATTTGTTGGTGTTGGAGCAAGCCGTGTTCGTGATATGTTCCAACAAGCTAAGAGAACTGCTCCATGTTTAATCTTTATCGATGAAATAGATGCAGTTGGTCGTCAAAGAGGAACTGGTTTAGGTGGAGGACATGATGAACGTGAACAAACACTTAACCAATTACTTACTGAAATGGATGGTTTTGGAGCAAATGAAGGTATAATAATAATTGCTGCAACTAATAGACCAGATGTTTTAGACCCAGCATTATTAAGACCAGGAAGATTCGATAGACAAATTACAGTAAGCTTACCAGATGTAAAAGGTCGTGAAGAAATACTTGCAGTACATGCTAAGAACAAGATCTTAGCAGATGGTATTACATTAAAGAACTTAGCTAAGAGAACTCCAGGTTTTAGTGGAGCTGATCTTGAAAACTTATTAAATGAGGCTGCTTTACTTGCTGTAAGAAGAAATAAATCTGAAATTACAATGAGTGAAATAGACGAAGCTACTGATAGAGTATTAATGGGACCTGCAAAGACTAGTCATAAATATAGTGAAGCAGATAGAAAATTAGTAGCATATCATGAAGCAGGACATGCTGTTATTGGACTTAAATTAAGAAATGCTAGTGATGTTCAAAAGGTAACGATAATTCCTCGTGGACAAGCTGGTGGATATAATATGATGGTTCCAAGCGAAGAAAAATTATGTTCAACTAAGACAGATTTACTTGAAGAAATAACTGGTCTTCTTGGTGGAAGAACTGCTGAAGAAATTACATTTGGAGAAATAACAACTGGTGCTCATAACGATTTTGAAAAAGCAACTAAGATTGCACGTGCTATGGTTACTGAGTATGGTATGAGTGATTTAGGACCGCTACAATTTGAACAACAAAGTGGAAGTGTGTTCTTAGGAAGAGATTATAATAAACCACAACATTTTTCTAATGAAGTTGCTAATGAAATAGACATGGAAATGAGAAAGATTATTAATGATTGTCATAAAGAAGCAAAAGAAATAATTTCTAAGAATAAAGATTTATTAAAATTAATTGCTGAAGCATTACTTGAGTATGAGACATTAACAAAGGAACAAATTGATTATCTTGTTGAAAATGGAAAAATGCCAGAAGAAAAAGATGATAGTTATGAGTCAATGTCAATTACAAAACTTAGAGAAATAGCTAAGGAAAAAGGTATAAAGAATGTTTCAAAGATGAATAAAGCTGAATTATTAAAAGAATTAGATGATTAATCTAGTTCTTTTTTTGATATAATTTAAGTGAGGTGTAGTATTATGAAGACAAATGTAAAAGTAGATGTTGACGAACTAAAGCAAAAAAGTGAAGGCTTTATAAATGAATTTAAGGCTTTTGTTATGAGAGGAAATGTTATGGATATGGCTGTAGGTGTTATTATTGGTGCAGCATTTTCTGATGTTGTCACTGCTTTAACAAAAGATGTCATCAATCCGCTTATTAATGGAATAGGTGGAGCAGAAGTTGGAGGTTCATTAAAGATTTATGGTGGTCAAAGAATTTTATATGGAGATTTTATAACTTCAATAATTAATTTCTTTATTATGGCTTTTGTTTTATTTCTATTATTAAAGTTTTTTAATAGGCTAGTTAGTATTGGTCAAAAGAAAGAGGCAAAAGAAGTACAAGTAAAGAAAAGTGATGAAGTTTTACTTTTAGAAGAAATAAGAGATTTACTTAAAGAAAATAATAAATAAAGGAATAAATTATATATATGTTAAAACCATGGAATCTTGTAGTTCGAGAGTACATTATGGTTAATAATAAAAATTATATGAATAATAAGAAAAATAGACTATCAATAGTTGTATTTAAAGATATTACAAATGGTAGTGTTGTTTATACTTCTCCTATAACTAATGAGTAAAAACAGCTTTATATAATAAAGATTAATATTACTATTTTCCTTTTTTTAGTATTAGATGAGGAAAAATATTCTTATGTAAAATTAGATTTTTTAAATAAGTATAGTTCAGATATCGTACATCCAGTTGATATTAATTTGGATGATGTTTATATAGAGTTAATGTTTAATAAAATTTTAAACTTAGATTTTTCGACGAATAGAGATTATGTATTTAAAGAAACAAAGGAAATGTTAGTAAAAATGAAAAGAAGAGAATATAAAATGGGAGTTAACTATTAATTCCTTTTTCATTGAAAAAATTATTAATATATAATATAATAAGCAAGTCTTAGAAAATTATTGGGAGTGATTCTATGGAGTGGAAAATAGGAAATATAAAGATATCAAATCAAGTTGTTTTGGCACCAATGGCTGGTATTTGTAATTCTGCATATAGACAAATTTGTAAAGATATGGGATGTGGATTAATATATGCAGAGATGGTTAGTGATAAAGCAATTACATATAACAATCAAAAAACAATAGATATGCTTTATATGACAGAAAAAGAAAGACCAATTAGTCAACAAATTTTTGGTAGTGATAAAGAGTCTTTTGTAGAGGCAGCTAAATTTATTGAAAAAGAAATGAAGCCGGATATAATCGATATAAATATGGGGTGTCCTGTTCCGAAAGTTGCTGTTAGAGCACAGGCAGGATCAGCATTACTTAAAGATATAGATAAAATTTTTGATATAGTTTCTAGTGTTGTTTCGGCTGTCAATGTTCCTGTTACTGTTAAAATCAGAAGTGGTTGGGACAGTAACCATATTAATGCTGTAGAAGTTGCTAAAGTAATAGAAAAAGCAGGAGCAAGTGCTATATGTGTTCATCCAAGAACTAGAAGCCAAGGATATAGTGGCAAAGCAGATTGGAATATTATTAAAGAAGTAAAAGAGAATGTTTCAATTCCCGTTATTGGTAATGGTGATATAAAGTCTCCTGAGGATGCAAAAAGGATGCTTGAGGAGACAAAATGTGATGCTGTTATGATAGGTAGAGGTGTTTTAGGAAATCCTTGGCTTATAAAAAATATTGTTAACTATCTTGATGGAAAAGAAGTTATTGATGTGTCTATCGTTGATAGAATTGATATGTGTTTAAAACATTTGAAATTATTAGATTCCTTAAAAAATGAAAAATTAGCTTGTTTAGAAATTAGAAATCACATTTCTTGGTATTTTAAAGGTATTAAAGGTGCTAATGAATTAAAGAATAAGGTGTATCAAACAACTAGTATTCATGATATAATTTTATTATTAAATGAATTTAAGGAGGCACAAAATGAAGAAAAAGATAGATGTTGATATAGTTTCTGAAGAGAAAGTTGATGAAAAGACAAAAGACGATGTTTCAGAAGATGTTAGTTCTAAAATTAAAGAATATGTAGAAAATGGAAAAGCTAGAAAGACAGAAAAATCCAAGGAGAAAATAACAGAAAACAAAGAAAACATTTATTTTACTAAGCGTGTTTTTGCTTATTTAATAGATATTCTTTTAGTAAGTTTTATTGCATCTATACTATCAACACCATTTTTAGATGCAAAAAGAGTTGAAAATTTAAGTAATCAAGCAACAAAAATTGTTGATCAATTTCAAAAAAATGAAATTAGTACAGAAGAATATGTTATTCAATATGGTAATATAAGTTATAGTATTGCTCGTGAGCAAGGGATAGTATCTATCTTTGTTATTTTATTAACTATATTATATTTTGTTGTATATCAAATATATAGTAAAGGTCAAACATTAGGTAAAAAATTAATGAAAATAAGAGTTGAGTCTGAAACAGATGAGCTTACTATAAATCAAATGATTTTTAGAAGTTTTATGATAAATTCGTTGCTGCTATATATAATTGATTTTATAATTATGCTTACGGTTGCTAAAAGGTCATATATTTTTGTGGTTATGGGTGTTAGTTTTATTCAATATATTGTTCTTTTTATATGTGCAATTATGATGTTGTTTAGAAAAGATGGAAAAGGATTACATGATTTAGTTTGTAGAACTAGAGTTGTAAATGTTGCTGAATAATATTAAATTTTTTATTTTATGTTTATTTGTTTTAAATAATATGATATTTTAGAAAGAAAAGAGGAGTGATTTTATGCGAGAATTAACTGAACAAGAAATGGTTAGAAGAGAAAAAGCAGAAAAATTAAGAGATTTAGGATTAGATCCATTTGGTCATAGATTTGATAGAGATAGCTATGCTAAAGATATAAAAGAAAAATATGCTGATGTTGAACATGATGCATTTGAAAATATGGATGATACTGCAAAAGTAGTAGGAAGAATTATGTTTATAAGAAAAATGGGAAAAGCATCTTTCTTTACAATACAAGATAAGACAGGAACTATTCAAATTTATATTTCAATAAATGATATTGGAGAGGAAAATTATTCATTATTTAAAACTGCTGATATAGGTGATATTGTTGGTGTATATGGAAAAATTATGAAAACTAGGACTGGTGAAGTTACAATAAAATGTTTAGAGTATACTCATTTAGTTAAAGCACTTAGACCATTACCTGAAAAATTCCATGGATTAACAGATAAAGAAGAAAGATATAGACGTAGATATGTAGACTTAATAATGAATGAAGATTCACGCAGAGTAGCTTTTTTAAGACCTAGAATTATTAGAAGTATTCAAAATTATTTAGATAATCAAGGATTTGTAGAAGTTGAAACACCAGTTCTATCTACATTATTAACTGGAGCATCTGCAAGACCATTCACAACTCATCATAATGCTCAAGATTTAGATATGTATTTAAGAATTGCTTTAGAGTTACCATTAAAGAGACTATTAGTTGGTGGTATGGAAGCAGTTTATGAAATTGGAAGAGTATTTAGAAATGAAGGTATGGATTTAAGGCATAATCCTGAATTTACTGAATTAGAAGCATATTTAGCATATTCTGATTTAGAAGGAATGATGGACTTAACAGAAGGAATGTTTACAAATATTGCTAAAACCGTTGTTGGAAAAATGAATTATACTTTCTATGGAAATGAAATAAATTTAGAAGGGCCATGGAAGAGAATTAGTATGGTAGATGCTATTAAGGAACAAACAGGAATTGATTTTAAACAAGATTTATCATTAGAAGAATGCTTAAAGTTAGCGGAAGAACATGGAATTGAAGTTCAAGAACATGAAAAGAGTTTTGGGCATATAGTTAATTTGTTCTTTGAGAAATATGTTGAAGAAACTTTAATTCAGCCGACATTCTTATATGGTCATCCAATTGAAATATCACCATTAACAAAGAAAAATCCTGAAGATCCAAGATTTGTTGATAGATTTGAGTTATTTATCGGCGGCAAAGAATTTGCTAATGCATATACTGAGTTAAATGATCCAATTGATCAATTAGAAAGATTTGAAGCACAAATTGCAGAAAGAGATTTAGGAAATGATGAAGCAAATGATATCGATTATGATTTTGTTGAAGCATTAGAGTATGGTATGCCTCCTGCTGGTGGTATTGGTTATGGAATTGATAGACTTGTTATGCTATTTACTGAACAAGATTCAATTCGTGATGTGTTATTATTCCCTACAATGAAGGAGAAGAACAGAAATTAAGTTCTTCTTTTTTTCACAAAAAATTCATTAAAATAAATTGTAAATGCTTGTAAAATAAGGTTATAATAGTTATAATTATTATGGGAGGTTAATTATGAAAAAACATAATACAGTGAAAGTCGTTCTAATTGTAATTTTACTTTTCTTATTACTTTCTTGGATTTTACCTGCTGCATATTATTCAAGTTCGTATGTAGAACAAGGACGCATTCAAATGGGATTGTTTGATTTAGTAAATTATCCATTTACATCATTATCATATTTTGGATATATTGCTTTATTCATAATCTTAGTTGGAGGATTTTACGGAGTTTTAAACAAAATTCCTGCTTATCACGATTTTGTTGAAAAATTAGCTGCTAAATTAAAAGGAAAAGAAATTTTTGCTTTATCAATTATTTCTATAATTTTAGCATTTGGAGTTTCAATTTGTGGATTGCAAATTGCCTTTGCTATTTTTATTCCATTATTAGTTTCACTAATTTTCCTTATGGGATATGATAAGATTGTTGCAGCATTAGTTATTGTTGGTTCAATGACAGTTGGACTTGCAGGTAGTACTTATGCAACTACTAACTTAAGTGTACTTACTAAAACATTAAGTCTTAAGACTGATTATCAAATTGGAGTAAGATTTGTAATCTTATTAGTAGGAATAGCTTTAGTAATCTTTAATACAATTATGTACATAAAGAAGAATAAAAAAGCTGTTGCTGCTGAAGATGCAAAGAGTATTGCTGTAAAAGTAACTGATGAAGTTATGGCAGAAGAAATCGCTAAAGAAGAAGCAAAGAAAGAAGAAAAAGAAGAAGTAGAAGAAAAGAAGACAAGTTCAAAAAAAACTTCTACAAAGAAATCATCAACTAAGAAGTCAACAACTAAATCATCATCAAAGAAATCTACAAAGAAAACTACTAGTAAAAATGCTAATAAAGCAGCGTTAGTAGATGAAGATGTTATTGTTGCTAATAGTGGTAAACATTATAATACAGTTACATTCTCTATTCTTTTTGGATTACTATTTGTTTTGATGATTTTAGCATTCATTCCATGGGAAAGTGCTTTTGGAATTAAGGCTATGTCTACTGCTACTGATTCTGTTTCTAAATTTAAATTATTCGGATTTAATATTTTCGGTAAAATTTTAGGAACAATGAATGCATTTGGTTCTTGGACTTTAGTTGATTTATTATTACCATTATTATTAATAACAATAATTTTTGTAATAATTTATAAAGTTAAATTAGATGATGCTTTAGATGGATTTGCAGAAGGAGCTAAGAAAGCCTTATTACCTGCATGTGTAGTTATCTTACTATATACAGTATTAGTATTAGTTACATATCATCCATTCCAATTAGTAATTTATAAAACTATTCTTGGAAGTAAATTTAATATTGTTACTACTACAGTTACTGCAATATTATCAAGTTTCTTTAATTTTGAAGCTTCATATGTTTTCCAAAGTGTTTTACCATACTACGCAAGTGTAGTAACAAATAGTGCTAATTACCCATTAGTTGGAGTTATTTTCCAATCTATGTATGGATTAACAATGTTAGTTGCTCCAACAAGTTTAATCTTAATGAGTGTTCTATCTTATTTAGATGTTTCTTATGGAGAATGGTTAAAGAATATTTGGAAATTATTATTAGAATTATTTATAATTTTATTAATTATATTCATAATTTTAGCTTTAATTTAATTTTTGAAAGAAGCCTTAGGGTTTCTTTTTTTTAAGAGTTTTGTCTTATTTTTGTGTATGAATTTATTTGAATTTGATATTTATAAAATGTACAATTTATTTGAGGTGATAATGTTTGGATATGAATTTAAGTGATAAAGTTAAGAAACTTATTATAGATTCAAGTGATGAGATGTATTCATTAAGACATCCTTATGTTGGTAGTGAACACTTATTTCTTGCAATTTTAAAAAATAAAGAGTATAAATGTACAAAATTCTTAAATAAATATAATATAAATTATGATATGTTTAGAAATGAATTGATAAGAGTTATTGGAATTGGAACTAAAAGGAGTAAATGGTTATTATTTACTCCTTTATTTAATTTAATAATAAATAATTCGACTAAATATACTTATGATGATAATGAAATAGAAAATGTTTTTATTTCATTTATGAAATCAAGAGATGGAATTGCTAAAAGAATACTTCTTGGTATGAATATAGATATATATGAAATAGTTTCTCATTATAATTCTAGTTGTAAAGAAAATATACTTAATAATTATGATTATTCTATTTTAGATAAATATGCTATTAATATGAATGAATATTGTTCTAGAAAGAATGATTTTATGATCTATGAAAGAGATAAAGAAATAAATTTAATTGAGCAAATACTTTTGAAGAAAAATAGAAATAATATTTTGTTGATTGGAGATGCAGGTGTTGGTAAAACAGCATTATTAGAAGGTTTAGTAAGAAGAATAAATAATTGCGATAGTAAATTGGGTGATTATGTTATTTATAATCTACTAATTCCATCTCTTGTTGCTGGAACAAAGTATCGTGGAGAGTTTGAAGAAAAACTTAATAAGATTATTAATGTTATAGAACAAAATGATAATATTGTACTTTTTATAGATGAATTTCATACTGTTATAGGTGCTGGGGCTGCAGATGGTGCAATTGATGCTTCCAATATCTTAAAACCGTATTTATCTGCTGGAAAGATTAAAGTTATAGGAGCAACAACCTTGGAAGAGTATAATAAATATTTAAAAAATGATAAGGCGTTTTGTAGAAGATTTCAAAATATATTTGTAAAAGAGTTACCTAAAGAGTCAATTTATAACATTTTGCTTAATACGAGAAATTCCTATGAAAAATATTTTAATGTAACGATTCCTGATAATATACTTTCTTTAATATTGGATATTTCCTATTCTTATTTTTCATTTCTACATCAACCTGATGTTGTTATTGATTTTTTAGATAATATATGTGCTAAGTATTCCTGTAATTTAAATTCTTGGAATGCTAGTTTTTCTAAAGAAAAAGTAAAGTTATTAAATGAAAAATATGTTAAAGGCGAGAATTCTGATAAAAATATTGAAGATGAGTTAAAGAAAATTACTATTAATAATAAAAGACTATTAACAAAATCTCATATTAATATAATTGATGCTAAAACTGTTTATGAAACGTTATATAGTATAACTGGAATTCCAATGAATTATATTTTTGATAATTTAATATCTGGAATAGAAAAGAAACTAGTAAATAAATATTTTTGGGAAGTTTCTCCAATTACTAATCTTATTAGTATACTTAGATCTATTATTAATAATATGAGTTCAAATAAATGTCTAATTTTATATGGAAAAGATACTTGTGGAAAAAAGAAAATTTTTAAAGATTTTGTCAATGAATTTTTTATTTTTGCTAATACAATATATATCGATTCTACAGAAATTATAAATAAAGAAATTCTTGCTTCTATTAGTAATAATTATTTCAATTTAATAATTTGTAATTTTTCTTCTAACAACTTAATTCTTAATTGTATAAATAAAATTAAAACTAAAGGATTTTGTTTACTAGTATTTTTTGCAGAAAATAAACCTTATAATTTAGGTTTTATAAAAGAAAATAATTCTTTTTATGATTATTCTGTGTGTTTTAATGATTTTAGTTATGAAAATGCGAAGAAATATTTATTGAAAAATAATGTTTCTATTAAAAACAAAGAAGTTGCTAGTTTATTAGATGTGATTGATTTAAAGAAAATTTCATTTGACAATATAGATAAGATTTGTAAAAAGTATATTAATATTTAATTTTATATTTAAATTTGTTATAATATTTTCATAAAAACAGAGGTGATGTTATGAAATTATACAATACGTTAACAAGGAAAGTGGAAGAATTTGTTCCTAATGAAGATGGAAAAGTAAAATTATATACTTGTGGACCTACAGTTTATCATTATGCTCATATTGGTAATATTAGAAATTATATAGGGCATGATATCTTAGATAAAACATTAAGATATTTAGGGTATGATGTTACACGTGCAATGAATATAACTGATGTTGGACATTTAACAAGTGATTCTGATTCCGGTGAAGATAAGATGGAAGTTGCTAGAAAAAGAGAACATAAGTCTTCAATGGAAATAGCTAAATTTTATACAGATGCTTTTTTTGAAGATTTTAGTCTTGTTAACTGTAAAATGCCAGAAATAGTTTCTCCTGCTACTGAAAATATTGATATGTATATTAAGATAATAGAAAAATTACTAAAAGATGAATATGCTTATATTTCTGGTGGAAATGTATATTTTGACATTAGTAAACTTAATGACTATTATGTTTTAACTAATCATCAAGAAGATGATTTGGTTGTTGGCGCAAGAGATGGAGTAGAAGAAGATTCAAATAAGAGGAATCAAGCAGATTTTGCTTTGTGGTTTACAACATCTAAGTTTGAAAATCATGAATTGTTATGGGATTCTCCTTGGGGAAAAGGTTATCCTGGATGGCATATAGAATGTAGTGGAATTTCTATAAAATATTTAGGAGAACATTTAGATATTCATGGTGGAGGAGTTGATAATATTTTTCCACATCATACAAATGAAATAGCACAAAGTGAAGCTTATCTTGGTCATAAGTGGTGTAATTACTGGTTTCATAATGAACATCTTTTAGATCAAACTGGTAAAATGAGTAAATCTAAAGGAGCTATACTTACTGTAACTAAATTAAAAGAAAATGGATTTGATCCTTTAGCCTTTAGATTTATGTGTTTAAATTCTCATTATAGGAAGCAATTAGTTTTTTCTTATGATGCGCTTACTCAAGCAGAGTCTACATTAAAGAAATTGAGAAATAAAATCAAATCGCTTTCGGATAGTGGCGAATTAGATAGAAATTTATACAAAATATACAATAATAAATTTATTTTAGAAATATCTAATGATTTAAATACTGCAAATGCTATAACTGTTATTTATGAATTACTTAAAGATTCTTATGTGTCAGATAAGACTAAAATATCATTAATTACATCATTTGATGAAGTTTTATCTCTTAATTTAATTAGTAATGAAGAAGAAAATCTAGAAAATGATGCGTATATAAAAGAAAAAATTGCTGAAAGAAATGAAGCAAAGAAAAATAAAAATTATGTTTTAGCAGATGAAATTAGAGATAATTTATTAAAAGAGGGAATTAAGCTAATTGATACTCGTGAAGGAACTATTTATGAAATAATTAAGGATTAGTTTTTACTAATTCTTTTCTTATGATATAATATGTATGGTGATTTTATGAATATATTAGAAATAAACGTTTTAGTTTTAGCTTATTTAGGTGATACTATATATGAAAATTATGTTAGAAAGTATTTAATTAATAAAGGTATTGCAAATGTTAACGATTTACAAAAAGAGGCTGTTAATTATGTAAGTGCAAAATCACAATCAGGGTATTTGAAGAAAATGATAGCTGGTAATTTTTTATCTAATGAAGAACTCGATGTTGTAAAGAGAGCTAGAAATTATAAAACAACTTCCCACCCTAAGAATTGTGATATTATTATGTATAAATATGCGACAGGTTTGGAAGCCTTAATTGGTTATTTGAATTTAAAAGAAAACATTGAAAGGATAGATGAAATAATGAATTTTATCTTGGTATAGTTTATGTTAGTTTATGGAAGAAATGTAGCAAAGGATATTTTAAAAAAAGGTGAAAAAGTCGAAAAAATTTTTTTGCAAGAGAATTTTAATGATAAAGAGATAATTTCACTTATCGAAAATTCTAAAATTGTAGTTTTTTATAAGAAAAAAAGAGAAATTGATAATTTGTGTTCTGGGGTACATCAAGGTATACTCTTATTTATTCCGGATTATCAATATTCTAATATTAACACTTTTTTAAATAAAAATGAGGAGAAAGTTGTTATTTTAGATCATATCGAAGATCCTCATAATTTAGGTGCTATTATTAGAACTTGTGAGGCTGCAGGAATAAAATCTGTTATTATTCCTAAAGATAGACAAGTACAAGTCAATGCAACTGTTATGAAAACTAGTGTTGGTACATTGGATAATGTAAATATAGTTCAAGTTACGAATTTATCTAATACAATAGATAAATTAAAAGAAAATGGATATTGGATAGTTGGTACTGCTCTTAAAGATAGTGTTGACTATAGAGATATTGACTATACTGGTAAGATAGCTCTTATAGTTGGTAATGAAGGAACAGGAATATCTAATTTAGTTATGAAAAAATGTGACTTTATTGCAAAAATTCCAATGTATGGAGAAACTAATAGTTTAAATGCAAGTGTTGCTACTGGTATAATGATATATGAGATGATTCGTAATAGAAAGTAGGTTAAATGAATTATAAAAATTATAATGATTATGAATTAATATCGATGGTAAGAGAAAATGATGAGTTTTCATATTATTCTTTATTTGAAAAGTATAAGCCTATTGTAAAAAATATCTCTAAGGAATTTTATGATAGGTATTCTGATTATGGATATGACTATGATGATTTTATTCAAGAAGGTTATGTTGGATTTCAAAATGCTTTAAATAAGTATGATTCTTCGAAAGGGGCATTATTTTATACTTTTGTTGAATTGTGTATTAGGAGACGATTACTTAGTTTTACTAAGAATATAACTTTACCAAAAAGAAATATAAGTAATAAATACTTTGTTTCATTAGATGATTTAGATGTAAGAGATAATTCTGTATCTTTAAATGATGAATTAGACTATGAAGATACTATGAATACTATTAAAGATGTTTTATATTCATTAGATTTAAAATATACTGCTCCTTTTGAATTAAAAATGAATAATTTTTCTTTGAAAGAAATTTCTATTCTTTTAGAAGTATCAATAAATTCAGTTTCTTATAGAGTGAATTTAGTTAGAGACGAAATAAGGACGAGAATATTATGTGAATAATTATTAATTTATAAATTGTTTTTTTTCTTAATATGATTTAAAATTATATTAGGATAGGATGGTTTTAATATGATTGGTAATAATTATAGAAATTATGAATCATGTAATCTTGATGAATGGATTAAGATTCATTCATCAGAAAATGATATGAAAGAGTTATTTTTAAATATGGATAAAGCTTTAAAATATATTCATGAACATGATTATTGTATTAATGATTTTAGTCCAACTCAGATTGATGTGTTGGAAAATAGACCTGATTATGTCCAATTCGTTAGTTTAATTCAATTATCTCCTGATCCTATAAGAAAAAAGAAAATGATAAATGAAGATATATTTAACTCCAGTATTATACAAATTTGTTATTATTTACATATTCCACTTAGTCAGTTAAATATTGAATTTTTAAAAGAAAATTTTGATTCATTTGCTCAATTTTTGCCTAGTGAAAATGTTCCTTATTATAGAGGTGTGATTCAAAGAGGTGCTTCAGTTTATTTGTGTGAATACGATGTTGAAAGACGTAATAGGGATTTAATAAATTTAGAAAATGAATTAGGGGAAAATGCATCAAAAGATAAGTCACTTGTGAAAGAAAACAATAGGCTCAATTTAAGTAATTTTAATAATAATAGAATAAATGATACTATTTACAAGCAAATCAGCGGAATTCGTGATTCAGCCTTTATTAATTATTTACTAGTTCCAACTATTTGTATGTTTACTCTTTTACTAATGTGTATGATAGGATGGGTATTAAGTTTAATTTAGTTCATATTCGTTGACATTTCTTTGTGTTTGTGCTATTTTAATGGTGTAAGCACTCAGAAGTGTTTTTATTTTGAAACAAATTAGGAATAGGTGAAGATATGGCTGAAGTTAGAAAGAAAGTTGTTGAAGACAAGTATAATACATCAAGTATAAAAACAGAAACAAAGAAAGTAGAAAATAAAAAAAAGGAAAAAAAGACTACTAACAAGAAAGAAATTGTAGTTGAGAAGAAAAGTTTATTTGCTAGATTTATGACATTTTGTCATGGTGTTAAATCTGAATTTAAAAAAGTTCATTGGACAAATAAGAAAGATATGGTTAAATATTCTATAGCAACTATTATTACTATAATATTTTGTTCACTTTTCTTTTATTTAATTGATGTTCTTTTCGCATTGGTTCAATCTTTAATTGGTTAAAAAGGAGTTAGTATTTATGGAAAAACAATGGTATGTAGTTAATACTTATTCTGGTCATGAGAATAAGGTTAAAGAAAAATTAGAAATGAGAGCTGAATCTATGGATATGAAAGATTATATTTATAGAGTGGTTATTCCTGAAGAAAAAGTTACAGAAGTTAAAAATGGTGTAACTAAGGAAAGAACAAAGAAAATGTTCCCTGGTTATATTTTAGTTGAAATGGTAATGAGTGATGAGGCTTGGTATGTAGTAAGAAATACACCTGGAGTAACTGGATTTATTGGGTCAAGCGGAAAAGGTGCTAAACCAACACCATTACAACCTTATGAGGTTGATAATATTTTAGGTAATATGGGAATTAGCAGAATGAACGTAGATACTGAACTTAAAGAAGGTACTAAGGTTAAAATTATTGCTGGGCCATTTAATGGAATGTTTGGAAAAATTGATTCTGTTGACTTAGCTAATCAAAAAGTTATGCTTTCAGTAGACTTATTTGGACAAGAAACATCTGTTGAAGTTGAACTTGGACAAATAGAAAATGCATAAAAAGCAATAAAACACTTATTTTACTTGATATTTTAAACATTATGTGTTATTATTTAGGGGCTATATTTAGTTTATATATATAGTTATTCAGTGGGAAGCATGGTTTGCATTTATAAAAGCGGGAATCAAGCTATTTGGACCACTCGCGAAAACTAAAAATTATAGGAGGTGTTTTTCGTGGCAAAAGAAGTAGTAAAAAAGATTAAATTACAAATCGCTGCAGGGAAAGCTACACCAGCTCCACCAGTTGGAACTGTATTAGGACCTGCAGGAATAAACTTACAAGATTTCTGTACTAAGTACAATGATGCAACTAGAGATAAAATGGGTGATATTTTACCTGTTGAAATCACAATTTATGATGATAGAAGTTTTGATTTTGTAGTTAAAACTCCACCAACAAGTTTCTTATTAAAGAAATATGCAAATGTACAAAAAGGTTCAACAACTGGTGCAAAACAAACTGTTGCAACAATTAATAATGCAACATTAAAAGAAATTGCAGAAATTAAGTTACCTGATTTGAATGCATATACTGTAGAAGAAGCAATGAAGATTGTTGCTGGTACTGCAAAAAACATGGGTATTGAAATTAAAGATTAATAAGTAATTTACCTTCAATATATAGGACAAACAAACCTAGTGGAAGGAATTATCCGCTTTAACCACATAAGGAGGAAAGAAAATGAAAAAGAGAAGTAAGAAGTATACTGAAGTTTTATCTAAAATTGATAAGACTAAAGCATATACAAAACAAGAAGCTGTTAAGTTAGTTAAAGAAACTTCTATTAGTTCTTTTGATGGTTCAGTTGAAGTAGCTATGAGATTAAATCTAGATACTAAAAAAGCTGATCAACAATTAAGAGGTGCTATAGTACTTCCTAAAGGAACAGGAAAGACTAAGAAAGTTTTAGTAATTGCAAGAGGACCTAAAGCACAAGAAGCAAAAGATGCTGGCGCAGATTATGTAGGAGATACTGATATGTTAGAAAAAATCGAAAAAGAAAATTGGTTCGATTTTGATACAATGATTGCGACTCCTGATATGATGCCTTTACTTGGTAAATTAGGTAGAGTTTTAGGACCAAAAGGATTAATGCCAAACCCTAAAACAGGTACAGTTACAATGGATGTAAAAAAAGCAGTTGAAGAAGTAAAAGCTGGACGTGTTGAATATAGAACTGATTCATTCGGAAATATTCATGGTGTTATTGGAAAAGCTTCTTTCAGCGAAGAAGATTTACTTGCTAACTTAGATGCATTTGTTGCTCAAATTATAAGAATTAAGCCAGCAACTGTAAAAGGTGAATATATTAAGAACATTTCTATATCATCAACTATGGGTCCTGGTATTAAAGTTGAAAATAATTTTGACAAATAATAATTTATAGTATATAATAAAGACAATTTGTAGGTGCCATAGACAGTAGGTGTTAAAATAAATCCTACCGAGGACTTTTACTAGTAGATTTAAAAGGTTCTCGTATGATTGAGAACCTTTTATTATGGCATCCCTCAATAAATTAAGGAGGTGTATTATGGCAAGTGAAAAGATATTAAAGCAAAAGCAATCTGTAATTGATGAAATTAAAGATCGTGCTTCTAATGCTAAAACTATAGTATTATTCGATTATCGTGGAATTACTGATAGTGAAGCAAAAGAATTACGTGTTAAGTTAAGAGAAACAAATTCAGATTATAAAGTATATAAGAATACTTTAATGACTAGAGCTTTCAATGATTTAGGTATTGACCTTTCTGAAGGATTAAATGGACCAAGCGCATTTGCATTTGGTGAAGATCAAATTGCTCCAATTAAGGTTATATCAGAATTTGCTAAAACTCACCCAGCATTAGTTTTAAAAGTAGGGATTGTTGATGGAGAAAAGGCTGATCAAGCTAAATTAGCTGAGTATGCTTCATTACCATCTAGAGACCAATTATTAACAATGCTAGCAGGTGGTATGATGGGTATCGCAAGAGACTTATCTATTTGCTTAGACTTATATAGTCAACAAAAAGAAGAAAATTAATAATAAAAAAATATGGGAGGAAATAAAATGGCTAAATTAACAAAAGAAGATTTTATCAGTAGTTTAAAAGAAATGAATTTATTAGAAATTAAAGAATTAGTAGATGCAATGAAGGAAGAATTTGGTGTTGATCCATCTGCTGTAGCAGTTGCTGCACCTGCTGGAGCAGGAGTTGCTGATGCTGCACCAAGTACAGTTACTGTAACAATTGCTGATGCTGGGGCTTCTAAAGTTGCTGTAATCAAAGTTGTTAAAGAAATTACTGGTTTAGGATTAAAAGAATCTAAAGATATCGTTGATAACAACGGAGCTGTTAAAGAAAATATTCCAACAGCTGAAGCTGATGAAATCAAAGCTAAGCTTGAAGAAGCTGGAGCTACTGTAGAAGTTAAATAATTTAACTTTGAGTTTATATAAAATTTCAAAATAATTAAAAAAATGAATCTGTATTTTTATAGATTCATTTTTTTTAATAAGAGAATATCCTTATTTATATAATTTATAAAAAAAATACTAATAGACTGTCAAAAACTTGAATCAAAATTTGTTACAGGTATGTCATTTCTTATATCTAAATGTGATTCTGCTCTAATAAGAAGATTTGTTAGAAATTTAAAAATAGATATTAAACTAGTATATATAATAGAAAGATTATTTGATAATTTCAATTTAGCAATAAATAATTATTATAAAGAGATTAATGAAAATAAGAATAAAGATAGAAGAAACTTTTTATTTAAAGAGAAAAGAAAAAATGTTACGAAGAAGTTCTGAAAAGAAAAGTAAAATTTATATTGTTATTTTATGATAACTATGAATATGGAGTTAGCACAAATCATAAAAAAATAATATTTCATCTAATAAAAAATATAGTAATATTATTAAGTAAAATAGCAAGAGAAATAAAATAATAGTAGAAAATAGAAGAATGAGAAAAGATTAAACAGTTACGGTTTCTTCTCTAATTTAGGCTAATTCAGTATAAAAAAGATAGCATAAATATGCTAAATTTTGTCGTAAAACAATTACAATCTTAAAAAATATATTTTATAAATTAATAAGAATTTAAGTAAATATAATAAATTTCTTTCTAAAAAACTAAACTCAAAAATTTAACTTCTTTTTTTTATTTTAAAAACATGTTATAATTTTTACTATAATAGGAGGGATAATGATATGTTTATGAATAAAATAGAGTCTGTTAAATCTTCAAAATTAGGTAAAAATATGAAAAAAAATAATTTGGTTGTTAATCATAAAAATGCTTTGCCATTAATTAATGATATGGTAAAACAAATGAGTATAATTGAAGATTCATTAAATCAAATAAATAATATTTTAAATAAAGTAGTTTACAAAAAAATTGTAGATGGAAAAGATATAGATAATTTTTTAAATATAGGAACAAAATGCTCTACTACTGCTGGTAATTATAATAGATTAAGTACAAATACAGAAATGAAATTTAATGATTCTTTGAAAAAATTTCAAATTAAAGAACTAAATGAAAGAATTTCAAATTTAGAAGATAAGATATCTTTACTATACAATGAATAATTAATAAGGAGATGTAACATATGAAAACAAAGGAAAAGGAAAAACTTGAAAAAAAATTAACAAAAGAAATTGACAGATTAAAAAATTCAACAGAATTACTTCTTACAGACGCTACAATGATTCAAGTTGGTAATAATGATGATGCTTATTGGAATGGAGAAGAAGCTTGTGAGGCCTTAAAAAAGATTCTTACACAGATTGAAAAAAATAAGACTTTATTAGATCAATTGGAAAAATGTGCTAAACTTTTAAAAAATTAGTGTTAAACATTAGTTAAAATGTCACCGATTTATAATATTGATAACAAACAAAGGT
>UQQI01000001.1 GCA_900543055.1 uncultured Mollicutes bacterium | reverse complement strand
CCTGTTAATTACAGGTTACAATCCTCTAATTAGAAACTATTTATAAACTGTCCAACTTTTGTGGTTCAGTTCAGTGAATTACTACACTATTTTTATTTATAAAAAAAGACATAGGTTTGATACAATGTATTTGGAAAAAAATTAACATTGAAAGAAATAAACCTATGTCTATGAACAATTATATCTTAAATTTATTAAATATTGAAGATAGAAATATCTTTATTTTACCTAATATTGAAGAAAGAATCATTAAAAATAAGAAATATAAGATTATCGAAGGTATTTTAACTTATATCCCTGATTTTTGTCCATGCTGCGGTTGGGTTAATGAATCTCATAATTCAATCATAAAATGGGGATACAAAAAAATTGTAAAGTTAAAACTCCTAAAATTTCAAATTGCTTTTCTTTATTAATACTTCATAAAAAAAGATTTTTCTGTAGAAACTGTAACAAAACTTTTATTGCTAAGACTAGTTTAATTGATAAAAATAAAAATATCTCTAATAATACTGAACTTCAAATAAAACTTGAACTCATGATAAAACAAAGCGAAAAAGATATTTCTAAAAGATTAGATGTTTCTGTTTCTAAAATAGATAGAAAGTTATCTGAAATTTCTTCTCATACAGTTCTAAGACATCCTACCTTACCAGAATCTATGAATTAGTATGAATTTAAAGCTACAAAAGATACTAAAGGAAAGATCTTTGTTATTCAAGATTCAAGAAAATCTATTGATTTAGATAAATATTTTAGAAGATATTCTAAAAGAGTGATAAAAAATCACTCTCTCTAAACAATTCATTTATCAAATTTATTGTTCACCAACACTATTTGACAAATAACCAAAAAAATGCGAATTACATATATCCATATTTTATTTATTAAGAGTTTGTACTCCCCAAAAAGCAATTACAATTAATACTCCAACAATAACTGTACCAATTGCAACATTATCCATATGGTCACTAGCAAAACCATTTAATTTATCATTCCAATCATTTAATGTATCCATTAATCCAAGGATAAGTGCATAATTATTAATCATCATTTTCTTGATCCCCTTTTTTTGACTTTTTCTTTCTATTGCTCTTTTTCTTCTTGTTTTTTTCTTCTATAACATCAGCATCAATAATTGTTGTTTCTTCTATTGCTTCATGTATTTGATTAAATGTATTTTTTATTGTTAATGTTGAAGAAATATCAAGAACTGCATATATTAGAATTAAAATTCCAACTACTCTAGTTATTAAGACTGCACCACTAAACGGATTAAAAATTAATATTATTCCACATATAGTTGTTATAAGAGATATAATCATTGTAGTTTTCCATAAAGAATTTTCATTGTTTTTCATTTCTATACTATATTGTAACTTTGCAGCACTATTAATAATAATTATTATTCCAACTATAAAAGGTATAATACTTGCTATTGCATGAGGATTTTTTATTATAACAACACCTAAAACAACACTTACAATTCCATATACTATATCTAACTCATTTCTAGAATTATTATTAATATTTTTTACATACTTTAAACCGGCAACTACACCTAATACAATAATTATCGCTCCTATAATATAGGAAATTGAAACTATTGTCGCTTCTGATTCAAAAATTAGTAAAAAACCTAAAACAACTAACATAATGGAATTAAGTAATGATGATTTAAACATTTTCTTCATTAAATTGCTCACTTTATTTCCTCCTTTACCATAACAAAATTATAACATAATATTTTTAATACTACTATTATTATTTTTTACTATGATTTATACACTAGGAAAAGTAATAATAATTTGGGGTCTTTTCCATTTACAATAATTTCATATATTAAATCAATTATAGGAATTGTAACTTTTCTATTTTTCAAAACTTGATATATTGATTCTAAAGTGTAAAATCCTTCTACAGTTGTATTCTTCAAGTAGTTGTCAATTTCTTCTTTATTAGGTTTTTCTCCAATTAATTTTCCAAAACTGTAGTTTCTACTTTTAGTTGAAGTACATGTAAGCAATAAATCACCTATGCCTGCAAATGATGTAACGGTTCTCTTGTCACAATCAAAGGCATCTAAAATATTTTCCATGTCATGTACTGCTTCAGTTAATAGCATAGCTTTTGTTGATTCATTTGCTTTTAATCCTTCTAACATGCCAGCTGCTAAGGCAATAACATTTTTTATAGATCCACAAATCTCAACTCCAATTACATCTGTTGTATCTCTTAGCTTAATATAATTATTTTGAAGTGCTTGCCTTGTCAACAATATTGTTTCTGGTGTTTTACTTGCAACTGTTAACCCTGCTGGCATACCAGTAGTTAAGTCAATTGCAAATGATGGTCCACTTATAACTGCAACATTCTTTGTATTTAGTTTTTGTTCTACAATTTCATTTATAAATAATCCTGTTCCTTGTTCGATTCCCTTTGTGGCAATCAAAATATGATTATCCTTTATATATGGTTCTAATTCTTCGCATAAAGATGTTACGAAGGCTGCTGGTATTGCAATTATCAATAAATCTTTATCTTTAACAGTTTCTTCAATATCTGAAGTGATTTTTACTTTTGCATCAATTTTATAATTTGGAAGTTTTTCTTTATTACATCTTGTTGTCAATAATTCTTCTTTTTCTTTTTCTATTTTAGTCCACATAGTAATATCATGATTATTATGTGATAATATGCTACATAAGGCTATTCCGTATGCCCCTGTTCCAAATAATCCTATTTTCATTTTATTCTCCTATTCAATTATTATATCACTTGATGTTGGTATGATTTGAATAAATGTATTTCCATCATTCAATTCAATTTCTTCACCATTTTTATATGTATATTTAGTTTTAGCACTTCTAGAAGATTTTGTCCAGTTTATAGGTACTGCGTAGCCGTCTGTTACAAAATATCCTTCTCCTGTTCCAGTTGTTGTTAAATCTTGTCTTCCATAACTATCAATTGAGTAATTATATACTTTTTCAATTATAACATTCTTGTAATGTAAGTTTTCTCCAGTCTCTTTGTCATTATGACTTGCTCCATTCATAAAACGTAAATAATATTTATTAGTACTATCATACTGATAACTTCTTATTTGACTGTTTGAATAATTCATAGATATATTGTTAGCCCTTAATACATAATTTTTTGTTTCTGACTCGTTTTCTTGAGATGGAGTACTTTCAAATTTCTCATTTAAATTTATTTCTTTTGGATTATAATTAAAGTTTTTCCAATTGTTAGTTGTCAATTTATAATTTTTTTCTAAGGCTGAAGACTTTATCTTGTTAAGCGATGTAAAAACATTATGAGGTGCTTGGATTGTTTTATCTCTCCAAAATGGGGTTTCATCTGTTAAACCATTAATATTATTAATTTTTAACGCTGAGATATCTGATTGTGCATATGTACTCCAACCATAATGAGTATATATTGCATCATTTTCTAATGCATAATCTAAAAAATAATGTCTTGAACTTCGTACAGGTCCTATGGTAGATACATTCTTATCTTTAAAAATTGCCATTATTCTGGTTAATCCGCCTTCTACAATTATTTCGTAATTTAAATATGATTCTTGTAATCCGATATGATTATTATTACCTACATTATTATCAATCATAATAGCTATAGGTCGCTCATTACTATTTTCGTCAAAAATTGTTAATTTCTTTGTTTTTTCTTCTGGTATTTTAACAACTGGTGTTTGTGTATTACTGTTTAAATAGAAATACATAGGTATAGAAGTTGCTAAAAAAATAAAGAGTATTGTTGATACTAAAATTAATTTTTTTCTTTTATTTGATGACTTTTTCTTTTTTCTTTTTACAGTTTTTCCATATTTTTTAGATATATTTTCTTTATTATTTTTTGGATTGTATTCTACCTCAAAATTCATTTTAATACCTCCAATATTATTTTATCATTAAATTATTTCAAATTATATAATTATTTTATCATTTTATATGTTAAATATTGTTAAGTTTATATTTATATTTTTGACTTTGATTTATGTTTTATATATACTTAAGATGTGAGGTGATAGCTTGAATAGCGATTTTGAATTCGATTCATCAACTATAGATAATCAAAATATAACTTGTTCTATTGAGAAATTAAATGAAAATAATATTATAATAAATGATAGTGATTGTAGTGATTCATTTATTGAAAAAATAAGTAGCAAATTAGAAGAAAAAGGCTTAAAATTTAGAAAGACTAAAAATTGTGAAGATGTTAACTATGATGGTACTATTGTTATAACACTTGATCAACAGTATGCTTCTGGCTCTGATACTGTTATTTTCGCTCCATTTAATAATACAAGATTAGGTAATTCTGATGCACTTGCATTAGGTATGGAAGCCTCTTTTAAAAAACATGGTTTTCCTATTAAAGGAATCCTTTGTAGCCAAGTTGGCTATGTTCAAGATGAAAAAGGAAATGTTTCCAATACAAAGCCTACTGATACAGAAAATGCTATAGATGAAAATAATGATGCAAGTTTTGTAACGATTTCTTTTGGTACAGTTAACGCAGATGCGAGTGTTGTTGCAAATTGTATTATAGAAGGACTAATTAGACAACAACATTTTGTAGAAAATTATGATTCTGGAAACGATTTGATTTATTGCGCTAATTCTGATAATAAAATTGAAGTTGTTGCAAACTATTTTGATAGTGATATTTCCGAACTTAAAAACTTCAACAATATTAAAAATAATACTTTTGTTGAATCTCAACCAATAATTAACCCTAAGGTCGGAAAAATTGATTCATTTAATGAAAAAACGACTTTTAAAGTGAATAATTCCATTGGAAAAAGTTACTAAAATGTTATTTAATTATTGAAACACTAATTTCTTTGTGTTATAATCGATTTGTTCAATTATTGAACATATTCGATTTAGGGGATTAGTTAAATGGTATAATAATGGTCTCCAAAACCACTGTTGGGAGTTCGATTCTCTCATCCCCTGCCATTTGAATTTTAAAGTAACTCGTGGAGTTGCTTTTTTTATTTTTTTAATACCTTTTCTTTTTCTAAAAACAAAACATCATCAAGATAATTAAGATTATTCATGTCTAAAACTCTGGATATTTTTTTAAGTTCTTCTGGATTACTAATAAATTCCTTTAATTTTTCTTTTACTTCGGTAAGCGATTCATTAACAGCAATTGTTTCTAAATCTACTCCATAATAAAAAGAAAGACAAACTATAGCCAATTTTATATTATCTGTAATTGGTGTTGCTACTTTAGATATCATAGAATTTTTATTTTCTTTTAAAAGATAGCACTCTCTGAACTTAAATTCATCACCTTTTAATCTTATTTCATCAAGATCTATTGTGTAACCATTTCCATCAACGTACAAGAAATTATCCATATGTATATCACCAATGCAAATATCAAAAGAATGCAATTGCTTTAATGTTATGTATACATCCTTTATAGCAGATATCTTTTTTTCCTTAGAAATTTTCTCATACATTGCTTGCCTGAAAGTTAATGAATTTGAAATATATTCCATAACATATCCATTAAATTCTCTTCCTTTTTTTATTATTTTTAATATTTTAGGAATATGATATAATTTTAAATTTTTTAACAATCTTATATTTCTTTCTTTTTCATCTATAAAATATGGAAATTCATCATATAATTTATATAAAACATTTTTGTACTTGTATAATGTTCCTCCATTATTGTGTACTTGGCTTGTATTTAATTTATAATTTTCTAAATTCATAATATCTTCCTTCGAATAAAAGTTTATGAAATATATTATCATAGAAATTTATAAATTTAAATATGCAATTATTATACATTATGTTTAACATTTTACAATTAAAAGGACTTTTGTTTTTTTTAAATAAAAAATAGTTATTGCATATAACTCAATAACTATTTCTTTTCCGTGGTAAATTATTTTATTAGACGTCTATATCAACGCCGTTCATGTTGTCATAAATGTTTGCAGCATCACCATAGAATTTAAAAACATTTCCATATCCTAATGTTGATACATTAAATTGTTGACTTACTGCTAATGTTGTATTTTTCATAGCATGCTGATAACTTGCATATATTTTTCCACCTTTATTTGTCGTAAAAGTTTGGAATATACCAATATTTGAACCTGATGGTAAAAGTATTGATGCACCATGTCCATTTGTTTGTCTTTTTGTACTTGTTGCAAATACATTTTTTGTATTACTTGCAGCTTGAGTAGATATAGAACCAATAGTAGATACATTATATAAATAAGCTCCTATAACATCATAACTTCTAATCGTTGGATTATTAATCCAATTTGCACTAACAGCTATTGCACAAGTAGTTGTACATGATGCAGCAATTCTAATACTTTTATTTGCAGTACTATGGAATGTTCCTCTAGTGTTTGGATTAGTATCTTCAGTATATGTATTAACTCTTATATTTCCATCAAAATAATTACCATTTTTGAATATATCATATACATCTTGTGGTATTATTTTTGGATAATTATCATTATACATTTCTCTAAAAAAATTATATTCTTTTTCAGTCATTGATACACCGTTTTTGTTAGTAAAAAATATTTCTTCAGCATTTACTAAATTTTTTCCATGAAAAAATGTTATAGCAATTAACAATAATATAATTACTGCTTTCCTTTTTGACATCATCGTTTCCTCCTTTCACTTAAAATATAAATGTATAATTTTAAAATGTCACGCAAGTATTACTTGCTTTTTTATTTTTCTAAATAATTTTTCATTATTTTTATAAGTTTCTTATACTCATTTTCTTTATCTTTATTAAAAGAATCATCCCTTAAATATTTATGCATTATTTCTTTTGTTTCTTTATACTTTCTATATTCTATATACGTATTATCTACTAATGAAATATACCAAATTTCTTCCGTGTTTGTTGATTTTGTAATACATTTAACTATTAAAATTTTGTCACTTAATTTAAAATAAATTTTTTCAATATTATCTTCTTTTTCATAATTATTTTTACCTTTATAAATAGAAGAGTCTAGTATTTTGTTCTTAAATTTACTTAATATAGAAATGTTATTTTCTGATGATGAAGATTTAAATTTATCTAAATATATAATTTTATTATTGGAAAAATCATTTGTTACTTTTAGATTTAATATCTCTTTTTTATCTTTATTATCTTTATTATATTCTATTTCTAAATAAAGATTATTTAAAATATATTTAATTTTGTCTTTTGAAAAATAATCATCATATCCATAATTCTCAGTTATTAAAATGTCTGTTGAATTATCTTCATAAATCTTTACCTTTTTATTATCTTTAATATAATATAATTCTACATTTTTAATATTAACATCAATATAACTTTTAAGTTTGCCAAGTCTTATATAAGATTTCTGACGAGTACTAATTATTATTCCATTATTTGTAAAAAAGTTTTGGCTGCTACCTTCTACTTTATACACATTTATAGAATTATATGATGAAATAAAATAATAGATTAAAAATGAAATAATCAAAACTAAAATTATAGATATTGAAATTTTAATAATTCTCTTTATATTTAGAGTTTTTTTGTTATATTCATCAATAATCTTTAAAGTTGTTTCTTCTAAATCTTTCTTTGTTTCATGAGTCACTTGTTCACCTTTTAATATTTCATTTACAGAAACATCAAAAAATTCGCTTAGTAAACATAAAATTGAAGAATCTGGTATTGTTTTTCCTCTTTCCCATAAACTTACTGCTTGTCTTGAAACGAAAACAGCATCAGCTAAATCCTGTTGTTTCATATGTTTCTCTACTCTTAAAGCTCTTATGAAACTACCAATTTTTTCTTTGTCCATAATATTACTTGCCACCTAAATAATTATAAAAAAATCTTATCATAATTATTATTTATAGATTATTAAAAAGCGAAAGTAAATATCGTATTACCCCTAGTTTATGAATAGTTTTTTTTCTAACTGGAATAATAAAAACTAGGTGGAAAACATGTTAGTTAGAAATTTAAGAGAGAGTCGTGAAGAATTAGATTTAAAACAAAAGGATATTGCTGCAGTATTAAATGTTCACTTTTCAACAGTTTCTGGTTGGGAAACAGGAAAAGATACAATACCAATTAAACAATTAATTAAGTACGCAAATCTTTATAATTTTAGTTTGGATTATTTGTTTGGGCTAACCTATAGAAACATTGAATATTGTCAAATAACTATTAATAAAAAAAATGTAGGTAATAATTTGAAAATACTTAGAAAAAATAATAAATATACTCAAAAAGAATTAGCGAAGAAATTGAATACTACTCAGTCAACTATTTCAAATTGGGAGAATGGAGTTAACTTAATTTCTACAACATTTATTTGTTCACTTCTAACAATATATAAAGATTTTTCTATCGATAAATTATTCAATAGAGAAAGATATAAATTTAATAGCAAAAATTAATTACTATTTTTTTTATAAATATTTTTAAATTGATAATACTATTAATAAGAGTTATTTATTATGGTGATTTTATGTATTTAAAAGAAAAATTGATTATTCTTTCTGATGCAGCTAAATATGATGCATCCTGTTCATCCTCTGGAAGTAGGAGGGATGATAAAGGAAAACTTGGTAATACTGCATATTCAGGAATTTGTCATTCTTATTCTAGTGATGGAAGATGTGTTTCTCTTCTGAAAATTCTACTGACAAACTGTTGTATATATGATTGTAAATATTGTGTTAATAGAAATAGTAATGATGTTGTAAGAGCAATTTTTACTTCAGAAGAAATTTGTAGAATTACAATTAATTTTTATAAGAGAAATTATATAGAGGGGCTATTTTTAAGTTCGGGTATAATAAAAAGTCCTGATTACACAATGGAACTATTAATTGATGCAATAACTCTTTTAAGAAAAAAATATAATTTTAACGGTTATATTCATGTAAAAGCTATTCCGGGAGCTAGTAATTATTTATTAAAAAAACTAGGACTTTTAGCAGATAGAATTAGTGCAAATATTGAACTACCTACAAATAATGGTTTATAGCTTTTAGTACCAAATAAAAATCAAAACAAAATTACCAATATTATGAAATATGTAAAGGAGAATAAAAATAAATCTTTTGTCCCAGCAGGGCAAAGTACTCAAATGATTGTTGGAGCAACGATAGAAAGTGACTACCAAATTCTAAAAAAAAGTAGTGATTTATATAATAATTTTAAACTAAAAAGAGTTTTTTATTCAGCATATATTCCTGTCAATCATGATAGATTTTTGCCAAATATAAAACTACCACCTCTAGTTAGAGAGAATAGATTATATCAAGCGGATTGGTTACTTAGATTTTATAATTTTAAAGTTGATGACTTATTAGATGAGTACAATCAAAATTTTAATATTTTACTTGATCCTAAAACAGATTGTGCACTTAGACATTTAGAAGAATTTCCTAAAGAAATTAATAAAGTATCTTATTATGAATTATTAAAGATTCCAGGTATAGGTCCAAAATCTGCTAAAAAAATAATTTCATCTAGAAAATATTTTAAAATTAGTTTTAATAGTCTAAAGAAGATGAATATTTCTTTAAAAAAAAGTAAATATTTTATCTTATGTAATGGAAAATACTATTTTGACAGTACAGACTTTAATAGAAAGATTTTAGAAAAATGTCTTCTTCTTGAAAATATTATAAAAAAAGAAAGTTCAAACTTTGAGCAGTTGAGACTATTTGATGAATAATGTTTTTATATATAGTGGTGGGTTCTATGAACTTATTAAATTAATCAATTTAATTATTAAAAATGATTATGAAGTAGCAAATATTTCTAATAAAAAGACATACCAAATTACTTTGTTTGATAATTTAATAGAACTTGATTTAGAAGGAGAAGAATATATAAATTTCTTAAATAAATTTTCATATAGAGTTAAGAGAATGTGTTTTTATATCTTTTTATCAAATGATTCTATGAAAGATTTAACTATATATTATTTTTTGAGAAACGCTCTTATTTATCATGATAAAGTATTTTATTTAAGAAATTTAAATTGTGTTAATAAGGCTTATAAACTTTCTTGTTTTGTTAGAAGGGAGACACATAAGTTTAAAGGATTTATGAGATTTAAAAAAATGAAAGGAAATTTTTATTATGCAGAATTTTCTCCTACAAATAACATTATATTTTTAGTTGCTCAGCATTTTAAACGTAGGCTTTCTTCTGAATATTTCATAATAAAAGATGTAAAAAGGAATATTTATGCTTGTTTTAATAAAAAGAATATTTTATTTTTTTATGAAGAATCTAATATAAGAAAAAATTTTGTGGATGATGATGAAGAACTTTTTCAACAAGAATTGTGGAAATCTTTTTTTAAGACTATTGGAATTAATGAGAGAAAAAATAAAAAAGTTCAAATAAATTTTATGCCTAAAAAATATTGGGAATACATAATTGAAATGGAGGATGAAAATGAAGAGAGTTATTTTTGGTGATGAACTTGATAAAAAGAAAAAAGACGCTATAGATTTAATATGTAATGCAGTGGCATCAACAATAGGACCTATTGGAAATAATGTATTAATTAATAGTGATGAGACTCTTCCTTATATAACAAATGATGGAGTAACTATTGCTAAGGCTATTGAATCTGATGATGAAGAAATTAACGGAATATTAGATATTATAAAAAATGCAGCATTTAAAACAAATGAAGAAGTAGGTGATGGTACTAGCACTACTCTTGTACTAGTAAAAAGTTTATATGATGAAGGAATAAAATTAATAAATAATGGGATTAGTCCTATAATACTTAAAAATAAATTAAATGAAATACTTAATACTCTTACTGATAACTTATCAAGCATAAAAAGAGAATCTTCTACTTTAATGTTAGAAAACATTGCTTCTATTTCTGCAAATGATAAAAACCTTGGAATGTTTATTTCTGAAATTTTTGGTAAGATGAAGACTAAATATGCAATAAAAATTGTTGAGGGAGAAAGTACTACAACATACTATGAAATTAATAAAGGATATAATATTGCGATAAATAATATTTCACCGATTTATTTTAAAGATGAAGAAAAAATTAATTTAAGTAATTGTCATGTGTTAATTACTACTGGTTATTTAAATAGTTTAGAAGACATTTCTGATATAATTAATGAAGTGATTGATAGAAATGAAACTCTAATAATATTAGTTGATGATTACAACAACGAAATAAATAATAACTTAATCTCTTATTATTTAAAAGAAGGTATAAAAATTTTTATATTTAACTTTTTAGATTACGGTTCAAGAAAGACAATAATTAAACAAGATATTGCATTTTTGAGTAATTCTAAAATTAATAGTTTAGATTATGACTGTATAACATTTGATGACTTAGGAATAATTAAAAATGTTATTATAAAAAAAGATGAAGTTATTTTTCTGAGTAATGTTAACGTAACACCTTTGATTAATAAGCTTGAAGAAGACATAAAAAGTTGCAAAAGTAATTATGAGAGAGACTATATTTATGAAAGAATTGCTAAATTAAGCAATGGAATTGCAACTATTTATGTTGGTGGAAATACTAGTACAGAGATTCAAGAAAAAATGATGCGTATTGAAGATGCAGTTTCGGCACTTGAAGTTGCAAATAATGGTGTTGTTCCAGGAGAAGGGGTTAGTTTTTTATATATTGCCAATATGTTAGATGATAATATATACAATAATATGGTAAAAATTGCATTTGCTGAACCATTTAATAAAATTATTGAAAATACAGGAATAAGTTCATCACTAATATATAATAATATTAAAAATTCTGAATTTAAACTTATATATAAAATTGATAATGGTTCTTATGAAGATATTTTTGAAACAAAAATAGTTGATCCTTATTTAGTAGTTGCTGAATGCATAAAAAATGCTATATCAATAGCAGGACTTTTACTAACAACAAAGTATATGATAATTAATGATGGATATATAAAAATAGATAATAGTATACAAACAATTTAAATTAATAAAGTATTATTTCAATACCTTGTATTTTATTTAGTAATTTTTTATAGAAAAGATTACTAGTTTATTAGTAACTTATTTTAGGTACATAAAGTGAATACATTTTCAATTCAATTAGGATAATTATCCTTCTTTTTTTATTTTTATGTTTATTTACTAATAAAGTTAAATTTGGTAAAATTAATATTAGTATGATAGGAGTGATATAGTGAAAGATAGATTAAAAGAGATAATAGAAGTTCTTAAAGAAAACAATATTACTCATGGAATTAATCCAGTAAAATTATGTAAAATTTTAGAAGAGTTAGGACCTACATTTATAAAAATAGGACAAATTTTATCTACTAGAGTTGATTTATTACCAGAAGAATACACAAATGAATTAAGTAAACTTAGAAGTAATGCTATCCCTTTAGACTTTCAAACTGTAAAAAATATTCTTAATGAATCATATGGAGATATTGACAAATACTTCAAATCAGTTAAACATACACCAATTGGCTCTGCGAGTATTGCACAAGTTCATATTGCTTATCTAACAAACGGTGAAAAAGTAGTTATAAAAATAAAAAGACCTGGTATAGATGATAAAATTAAAACAGATATTAAATTGTTAAAAGAAGCAGTAAGTTGCTTACATCTAAATAAATTTATAAAAGTATTTGACTTTAATTTAGTTTTAGATGAATTATATAATACAACACTTCAAGAATTAGATTTTTCTAATGAAGTAAATAATTTAGTGAAATTTAGTGAGAATAATAAAGACTCATACATTTACTCACCAAAAGTGTATTTGGATTTATGTAGAGATAATGCTATAGTTATGGAATACATTGAAGGATTAAAAATAAATGATACTTCAAAATTGATTGATTGTGGTTATGATCTAAATAATGTTGCGCTACTTTTAAGTGAAAATTATATAAAACAAGCTCTTGATGACGGTTTCTTCCATGCTGATCCACATCCAGATAATATAATGATACGAGATGATAAAATAGTTTATATTGATTTAGGAATGATGGGAACACTTTCTAAAAAAAATAAAATATTATTGAAAAACTGTATGAAAGCAATTATTAGTTCAGACTATAATGAAGTTGCTAGAATACTACTTGATATGTCTGAAGTAACAGATGAAGTTGACCATATGAAGTTGGTTAATGATATAAAAAGTATTTTAATAAATTTTGGTAGTAGTTCTTTAAATGATATAGATATTACCAAATTTATAAAAGATATGTTTAAAATGTTACAGGAAAATAAATTAATACTTGATAATGATGTAACTATGTTAATTAGAGGTATTGGAATAATTGAAGCAGTTCTTGAAAAATTAGATTCTAATATTAACCTAGTTGAGGTATTAACTAATAAAATTAAAAAAGATAGTTTTAAAGAGACTATTTCTATAGATACAATAAGAAATGTAGGGAAAAATGTTATTAATAGTACTAATGGATTATTAAAATTACCTGGAGAAGTATCAAATTTAATAACGTCTATATCTAATGGAGAAATTAAATTTAAAGTTGAATTTTCTGATTCTAATAATCATATTGATAAATTGGAAAAACTTTTGCATGAACTAATTATTACATTTTTAGATGGTATTTTAATTATATGTTTATGTTTTAGTAAGTCTCATGAGCAAAGAGAAATTTTAGGACTATTTGTTATTGTTTTATCAGTTTGGTTACTTATAAAAATGCTTATAGATAGGATGCATAATGGTTATTAAATTTTATCCACATATCCTGTGGATTTTTGTTTGTTTTAATCTTTTTATATGATATACTTTTTATAATTGGAGGGGAATATATGAGTAGTGATACTAATATTAATGAAATGATTGATGATTTAGTTGAAAGAGCACGTAAGGCTAGTTTAGAGTTTAGCAAATTAAATCAAGAACAAGTTGATAATATTGTTAAGGCTATGGCAATGGCAGTACTTGAAAATCATATGTATCTAGCAAGAATTGCAGTAGAAGAGACAAAAAGAGGTATTTATGAAGATAAAATAACTAAAAACATCTTTGCATCTGAATATATTTATCATAGTATAAAAAATAATAAGACAGTTGGTGTTATTATCGATAACGAAGATGATGGTTTTATGGAAATTGCTGAGGCTGTTGGTGTTATTGCTGGAGTTACTCCTGTTACTAACCCTACTTCTACTACATGTTTTAAATCTTTAATAGCAGCTAAAACAAGAAATGTTATTATTTTTGGATTTCATCCTTCTGCACAGAAGTGTAGCGTTGAAACTGCAAAGATTCTTTTAGATGCAGCAGTTAAGGCTGGAGCTCCTAAAGATTGTATTTTATGGATTGATAAACCATCAGTTGAAGCAACTACTGCACTTATGAAACATCCTGGAGTAAATTTAATACTAGCAACTGGCGGTAAAGGTATGGTAAAAAGTGCTTATTCTTGTGGAAAACCTGCACTTGGAGTTGGTCCTGGTAATGTACCTTGTTATATTCATGAAAGTGCAAAACTAGAAACTAGTGTAAATGACCTAGTAATGTCAAAATCATTTGATAATGGTATGATTTGTGCTAGTGAGCAAGCAGTTATTGTAGATAATATAATTAAAGATAAATTTGAAAAATTGATGATTAAGGCAGGTTGCTACTTTGCTAATGATAATGAGAAAGAATTATTATTAAAGTACATGTTTAATAAGGAAAATAACTCTTACTCACTAAATTCAGATGTAGTTGGTAAATATCCATATGACATTGCCGATGCTGCTGGGTTTGATATTCCATTTGACACAAAAGTACTTATAGTAAAAGAAACTGGAGTTGGTGATGATTATCCTTTTTCAAAAGAAAAATTAAGTCCAGTTCTTACTTACTATATTTCCGATAATTCAGATAATGCTATTGATTTGTGTGAAAAACTAATTGAATATGGAGGGTTAGGTCACTCTGCTGTTATTCATGCAGAAGATCAGGAGGTAATAAATCATTTTTCAAATGTCGTTAAAGTTGGAAGAATAATTGTTAACTCTCCTTCTACACATGGAGCAATTGGTGATATTTATAATACAAATGTTCCTTCACTTACTTTAGGATGTGGAACTTTTGGTGGTAATAGTACTACAGATAATGTTTCATCTGTAAATTTAATTAATTTAAAAAGAGTTGCAAAAAGACAAGTAAATATGCAATGGTTTAAAGTTCCACCGAAAATATATTTTGAAGCAGGTTCAGTTAAATATCTTTCTAAAATGCAAGGTATATCTAAAGCATTTATTGTAACTGATCAGTCAATGTTAAAATTCGGATATGTTGATAAAGTTATATATCAATTAGAAAAAAGAGAGAATATTGTTCACTATGAAGTTTTCAGTGATGTCGAGCCAGATCCATCTTTTGATACGATTAATCGTGGGGTTGAATTTATGATGCAATTTGAACCTGATGTAATTATTGCTTTAGGTGGAGGAAGTGTTATTGATGCATCTAAAGGAATGTGGTTATTCTATGAACATCCAGATGTTGATAAAGAAGGATTAAAATTAAAATTTTTAGATATAAGGAAGAGAACTTATAAATATCCAAAGCTTGGCTTAAAAGCAAAATTTGTCGCTATACCTACTACATCTGGTACTGGAAGTGAAGTTACTAGTTTTGCAGTAATAACAGATAAACACAACAATGTAAAATATCCATTCGCTGATTATGAATTAACTCCAGATGTTGCAATTGTTGACCCTAGTTTTGTTTATACTTTACCTAAAGTGCTTACTGCTGATACTGGAATGGATGTTTTAACTCATGCAATTGAAGCGTATGTTTCTAATATGGCTAGTGATTACACTGATGGTCTCGCAGAAAAAGCTGGAGAATTAATTAAAGATTACTTAGTTGAGGCATACAATAATGGTGAAAATAAAGAGGCTCGTGAAAAAGTCCATAATGCAAGTTGTATTGCTGGTATGGCGTTCACTAATGCCTTTCTTGGTATAAATCACTCTCTAGCGCATAAAATTGGAGCAGAATTTCATATATCTCACGGAAGATGTGTTGCCATTCTTATGCCTTATATTATTAGATATAATTCATGTGAACCAACTAAGTTTGTGTCATTTCCAAAATATGAACACTTTATAGCCGATAAAAAATATGCTAAATTTGCAAAAAAAATTGGACTTGATGTAAAAAATGATGAAGATGGAATTGAAAAATTAATTCAATTTGTTAAAGATATAAGATTCAATTTAAATATAGAAAATTCGTTTAAAGAATTTGGACTTGATGAAGAAACATATATGAGTAAGATTGATGATTTAGCAAATAAAGCTTTTGAGGATCAATGTACTACAGCAAATCCAAGATTACCTTTAGTTAATGAACTTAAAAAAATATTAATTGATGCTTATTATGGAATTGATTTATAAAAAATAAAAACTAACAAATATTGAAGGCACTTATAATTTTTTCTTCATAATTGTTAGTTTTTTCTGATTTGATAATTTTATAATTTTATAAAATATTAATACTTGATTGTTTTTTCTATTTATTTGAATACAATTTATGTTATACTTATAATAGGGAGTGATAAGATGAATGATATGGAAAGAAAATCACAGATTGAAAAGTTTGTAGATAATTATTACTACGCATATGATTTTTTAAGAAATGAAAATATTGCTGACTTAAAAAGAAAAGCTTTAACTTCATTTTTAAATACAGATTTGTCTTTAGAAGAAATCAATGATGAAATGGCTAAAATCGTTGAAGATAGATATTCTAAATATTTAGAAAGATATGATAAGAATGCGATTAGAGAAAATCATGAAGAAATATATTCTAAATTAAGAAAGTTTGTTGCTCTTCTTAATGCTAATAATGTTGACTATCAATTAGCAGGTGCTCTTGGTGGATATATTAAATATAAAGAAGAATCACATAGAGTACATGATGATATTGATATATGTATCAATGAAAAAGATATCGATAAACTAGAGCTTATATGTAGAGAGATGGGGCTTAACTTTAAAGATAATCGTTTAAATACTACTAGAGTTTTAAAAAATGGAATTCCATCTGGTGAACATGAAATAATTGCTACTACTGATGAAAGTGATTTTCATATAGGCGCATTTCCATTTGAAAAACTTAAAGATGGAACAATAATAAATAAAGGATATTATCATGATGAAGATGGTAATATAATAGTTAGAAAAGAAACTTATTCAAGAGAATTAGCAGAAGAAATATATAGTGATAGTGGAAATAATGTTAACTTTGAGGGACATAATTTGACTATTACTGCTCCAGAGTTTGTTTATTTATTAAAAAGTTATACAAGAAATGATAAGGATTTAGATGATATTAAATTTTTACAAGGTAAAATTGATATGGAAAAAGTTAATATAATTAAAGAATTATCTAAAACGGATAAAGAAATAACTCATGAAGTTGTTGTTAGTAAAGCAAAAGAGGAAAATGATGATTTAAAAGCAATGCTTAGTGAAGAAAATACTTCTAATAACAAAGAGACATTTAAAAACAACAATTCAAATTCTTTAGAAAAGCCTAAAACTTTTGTTAAGTCTGTGCAAAACAATGAAGAAGGATTTACTAATAAAGTTATGCTTTCTTGTTGCTTAGTACTTTGTACTTGTTTTGTATGCTTAATGCTTGTTATTTTTAAAGTGCTTTAGAGCACTTTTTCTTTTTTTACTTTTAGAAAATGTTTATTTATATTTTTACTAAAATGAGAGATTATGATATTATATCTTAGAGGTTTTTATTATGGAATTATTAAAAAATTGTATGTTATGTCCTAGAAAATGTGGGATAAATAGATATGAAAAGATTGGGGTATGTGGCGCTAATAATAAAATAAAAGTTGCTTATTATAGCTTACATATGTGGGAAGAACCACCTATTTCTGGTAAAAATGGGAGTGGTACTATTTTCTTTTCAAATTGTAATTTGAAGTGTGTTTATTGTCAAAATAAAAAGATAAGTCTAGATGGATATGGAAAATATATATCTATGAAGAGACTTAAAGAAATTATGCTAGAGTTACAAGAGAAAAAAGCACATAATATAAATTTAGTTACACCTACTCATTATGTTCCACAAATTGCTAGTGTATTAAAAAGGATTAAAAATAAAGAATTAAATATACCTGTTGTTTATAATACAAGTAGTTATGAAAATATTGGAACTCTTATGATGATGAAAGGTCTTGTTGATATCTATTTAGCAGATTTAAGATATTATGATGATAAGTTGGGTGAAAAATACTCTTTATGTAAGGATTACTTTGAAACTGCTACTATGGCAATTGATGAGATGTATAGACAAGTTGGAGGAATTTTGCTTGATAGTGATGGAATGATAAAGAGAGGTCTTGTTGTTAGAGTTTTAATTCTTCCTGGACATGTTGAAGATGCTAAAAATATAATTAAATATTTATATAAAACGTATAAAGATGAAATATTTATAAGTATTATGAATCAATATACTCCTGTTAATAAATGTAAGTTTGATAATTTAAATAGAAAAGTTAGTGATGATGAATATGATGACGTTGTAAATTATGCAATTGATTTAGGTGTTACTAATGCTTTTGTCCAAGAAGGAGAAGCAGCTAGTGAGAGTTTTATTCCTGAATTTAATAAAGATATAATTTAATGTGAATTTTTAGTGAAATATTATTTTAATATTTATGTTTTATTCAATAATTTAATTTTTTGTGGTATCATTATGTTATGGAGGTTAAAAAATGAAAGTTTTAAAGTATTTAGTAGTTTTACTAGCAATTTTTTTAATTATGCCATTTGCAGTTTTTGCTGAAGAAGAAGTATCTAATAATGATGAAAATACTACAGAAGAGGCAAGTTCAAATGATAATTCTGATAGTAAAAAAGTTAATGTTTATTTCTTTAGAGGAGAAGGATGTTCTCATTGTGCAGAAGCTGAAGAATGGTTTGATAGTATTAAAGAAGAATATAGTGAATATTATAATTTAATTGATTATGAAGTTTGGTATAATACTGATAATTCTGATTTAATGCAAAAAGTAGCTGATGCTAGAGGTGAAGAAGCTGAAGGTGTTCCTTATATCATAATTGGTGATAAGTCTTGGAATGGTTTTGATTCATCTTATGAAGAAGATATGATTAATCAAATAAAATCTGTTTATGCACAAGATGTAAAAGATAGATATGATATCATGACTTTATTAACTGATTCAAAAACTTCTAAAAAAGATTCTAACGCAAGTGATATATTAGTTTTATTAGCTATTATAGTAGTTGCTTGTGGAATTGGATTTGTAATTTATAAAGCAAGAAAATCTAACTAAAAAGAACTTAGTTTTATAATGAAACTAAGTTCTTTTTATTGAACAATTAATTGTTGACCCACTGATAAAAGATTTGAAGTTATATTATTTAATTCTTTTAGCGTTTGTACTGGAATATTTAATTTGCTTGATATAGACCATAATGTATCACCTTTTTGTACTATATATACATTACTTGGAATATCTGTTGTATTTTCTTGTTTTGGTACTAATAATCCTTGATTTGGCTGAAGAGTAAGATTTTTTAAATTATTTAATTCTATTAAGTCATTTACTGTTATATTAAATTTTCTTGATATTGACCAAAGACTATCTCCTCTTTGAACTATATATAAATCATAATCATCTTCTTTGATATCAGAATCTTTTGGTACTAATATTTTTTGGCCTATTGATAATGTGTTGGAAGATAAATTATTTATTTTTTTTAAAGTGTCGACATTAGTATTATATTTTAGTGCTATAGAGTATAGCGTATCGCCTCTTTCTACTTGATAAATGTCTGTATTTTCTATAGGAGGTTCATTACTATTGTCTTCTGATAATTTTAATTTTTGTCCTATTTTTAATGATGAACTTGTTAAATTATTTAGTCTTATTATTGTATCTATTGGGACAGATGTTTTTTTAGATATCGAATATAGGGTATCGCCTTTTTTTACTGTGTACATGTTAATTATATTGTCTTGTCCAGGTGGTGTATATGGTACTCCTAAATATTCTGCAATGGCTTTTACTACACCTTCAGCAAAGTCTGTTAAATTATTTTCTAATTTATTTGCATCATTTTTATTATCAATAAATCCATATTCTATTAATATACTTTCGGCATTTCCTGTATCTCTTATAATATAGTAATAATCTAAGCTTGGATTTTCTGGTAGTCTACGTTGATAGGCTTTTCTTTTTATTTGGCCGGCTTCGCCTATGTAGTCTAAAGCCATATTAGCAAAGGTTCCATCACTTTTTAGGGAGTATACGATTTCGGCGCCTTCTGCACCTGGTGATTGTCAAAGTGTAACTTTTTTTATTTTTTACGATTTTGGTGTTTACACCAAAATGGGATATATCATCTATTTTCAATAATTTTAATAATTATTAATTACTTCCAATTTTTTGTAATTCATCTTTCTCTAATTCTTTTATAGATTTTTCTGGAGTTGGTAAAGTTTCTGGCATATTACCACCAAGTTCTTCAATTGCTTTTCTTACTGTTTTACCTACATTGTAATGAGTTAAACAAGCATCATCTTCATTATCTATATTATCTTTTTTTAGTTTAGCTTCTGTTTGTGTAATACGGAATAAATTTGCACCTAATTCCTCACTACCCATATAATCAAGAATATCTTCATTTTCTTTTATGTTTTTACGTTTTGCTATTTGTTTAGCTGTTTCTCCATTATAAAGTCCTTTATATCCATAATTATTAAATTTGCCAAAATTTTCTACTCCTGCTTCTCTAGCAGTTTTAAATAAATATTTATTTTTATTATTAACAAGAATTCTAGTATACAGTCTTTTTTCATCTTCAGTTAACTTTGAATATTCTAATTCAGTAATTTCCTGTTTTCTAGTTTGTACTGCAAAATAAGTTTGCCCAAGAGCTACTGATTTTTTTCTAGGATTTGCATTTTGAACTATTAAATAACAAGCATATCTAGATAAACGATAATCAATGGTTTCTCTTTTTGTCTTTGATCCTATGTCAACCATTTTCCTGAACTCGGGAAAATGGTCACTTACTTTATTATTACTAGTTTCACAAGCAATCATTGCACGCTTTATTACTTTATGAAAATTTTCCCATTTACTATATTCTAGTAAAGGCATTAATTCTCTTGCTTCCCAAAACTCATTTCCATATTCATCAATATGTTTTATACTTTCAAAAGTTTTTTCAGTATATTCTTCTATATTATTCATTTTTGCTAACCTCCCTTGCTATATATTATATCAAACATTTGTTCTTATTACAATTTTTTTTGCCTTGTATAAGTAGTTTATCAATTTTTTATGTACACCTTGTCGCAAGTTGCGACAAAGTTCTAATTATTCAGTATACTAAATTTATAGATAATTTCTATGTTTCTATCTTTATCTATAATAATTTTATCAATTAAGGCTTGTATTAACTCTCTTGATGGATTATCAATATCAATTAATTTTCTTATTTTATCTTCGTAGTCTTTTATTTCTGACTTATTAACTCTCTTTTTTTCTTTTGTATCTTGTAGACTTTGAATTTTTTCTCTTGTTCTAATCAAAGAATTTTCTGTTTCTCTAGAAATTCTTAAATACATTTCTTCAGATACTATTCCATTAAATTTATCTTGATATAGCATATCTAATTTACTAATTAAGTCTTTTTCTTGTTTTCTTAAATCATTTATTTGATTATTAACATAACTATTATCTTTTTTGTTAATATTTTTAGATATTTCTGATACATCTAATTTGTTTAAATACTTTTTACAAGTATTTCTAATAACTTCTAGCAATGCTTCTTCTAGTTTTTCATACGGACTAAAATGAGGTTCACACATTCTTCTTTTAGGGTCTCTTGAATATCTATTACAATTAACAGTCCAATAGTCATGATTTTTTCTATAAGATACTGTTAGAGTATTACCACATTCCTTACAATATAATAAATTTTCAAATAATCTTTTATCTCTTTTAACAATATTAGATTTATTAGTCCTTTTAATATTATTTTGAACACTTTCAAATATAAATCTATCTACTAGTGCTTCATGAGTATTTTTTACTATATCCCAATTGCTTTTAGGTAATGCTTTTTTCTTTTTAGATTTATATGATACTTTTGTCTGTACACTTTGTACCATATCACCTACATACATCTGATTTTTTAAAATCTTTTTAACAGAAGAAATAGTCCATATAGGATTATATTTAGCTTTTGAATTAGGATTTTTTCTCTTCAAACTACTAGGTGTTTTAATATTATTATCATTCAAATAAGTAGTTATTTCAGAAAGCCCTACACCGTTATAAGCCATATCAAATATCTTTTTCACTACCCATGCATACTCTGGATCTGGTATTAAATGCCCTTTATCATTTGGATCTCTTAAATATCCGTAACTTGGAGCACTTCCAATAAATTTACCATTTCTCCTTTTGTCATTTAAAACATTACGAATTTTAATAGAATTTTGTTTACTATAATAATCATTACAAGCAAATAACCATGTTGCTGAATCATTGCTTGCTTGATTTATTGCGTTATCATATCCTTCCAACATAGAAATAAATCTTATTCCATTTTCTGGAAAGAAAGTTTCAACATAATATCCTGTTAAAATATGATCTCTACCTAATCTTGATAAGTCTTTTACTAATACAAGATTAATTCTTTTAGCTTTAATATCTGTGAGTAATCTTTGAAATCCTGGTCTATCAAAAGTAGTACCAGAATATCCATCATCTACATATTCATCTACAAAAATAAATCCTTTTTCTTTGATAAAATTCATTAGTATATTTCTTTGATTAAGGACACTCTCACTTTCAGATTCGTAAGATTTACCTTCATCAGCTTCTGATAATCTTATATAAATTCCTGCTTTATAGTATTCTGGCATCACATTTAAAGTGTTATACAAGTTTACTCTCCTTTCTGATTGTATAACAACTAAAGCCAATTAAATTATACCATACAAATTTAATTTGGCACATTGTATCAGTCACTATTTACCTTACTTTTAATAAATTTAATTACCAGTTCATTAAAATTAGGAGAATCATCTTTGAAAGTTTCTATTATATTAAACATAAGCCACCTCATTTAAGTTTATGAGTGTCTTTATCAATTTATATCTTCCTCCATTTCTTTAAAACTTTCTAGCATTTTCTCCATCTCTTCTTGTTCTTCCTCAGTTGCTTCTTTTGATTCAATAGGTTCACCATACCAGTATTCAATACCAAATTCATCAACATAATAAATTTTATCTAATATATCTTTTTTATTTCTATTATATTTATTATAATGGTTAAAATTATTTTGAATACTAGTATTAGCATTTCTTTGAATACTTGTTATTCTTTTCTTTAATACCTCAGATAATTTAATTATCCTCTTTGAATTATTTGTTTCACTATTATTAATTTCTATATCAATATATCCAAATTTTGATAAACTACTTATACTCTTTGAAACTGTTGGTTTTGTGCAGTTAAATTTGTTCATAAAATATCTATTAGTAGGCCAACAGTAGCCATTTTTCTTACATAGTGACACTAGTTCAATTAACAATAACCTTTCAAAGTAAGTAAGCCGATTATCTCCTAATACTGATTCTGGTAATACTAAACTGATAAATGGTTCTTTCTCCACCATATCTTCAATATAAGATTATCAAGTTTAGTAGTTCCATGTTATCCTCCTTTCTTTACCAGCCTTTTTAGGAACACGTAAAAAGAACTGAACACATTAGTCCATAACAAAAACAAGGGGAATATTTTCCAATCTTGTTTGTTGGATTAATATGTATTCAGTTCTTCACTAATTAATTATTTATGCATAAATCATATGCATAATTATCTTTTCTAATTTTTTAATAGCTATTATTTTTCTTATTTTATATTTATATATGTTTAAATGTACTAGCCACATTCCCGTATGGCTAGTATAATTATAACACCAATTACTTATATTTCAATAAGTAATCGTTCGACAATATTCGACAAATATTAGTTGTTTTTTCTAGTTATACTAATAACATCAAGTAAAATAATTTTTTTACCATTTGCATCCGTAACCAAATTCATATTTTTTGAAAAAACATCCTGCTTATTTAAATCTTTAATAGACTCGAGAAAATCTTTAATATAATCCCCATTAAATTCAGATAAAACAGTATCATTGCAAAAACAATAATTATCTCTTATATCGACTACCTGAGCCAAATAATTAAGATTATGTCCATCAATTCTTTCTAATTGAGTATGATATAAATACTCTTTATTTAAATACGTAACATAAACATATTCATCAGTTTCTGACACTAACTCAACTACATCGCTATCATTATTTAGCATAGTTATTAAAGAATCAATCGCTTTAATTTCATTATTTAAATTACCAGTATTTTTAGATGTTCTATCAAACTTAAGAGCTTGATTCCCAAAATTTATTAAAATTTTCATTTTCTTTAATATTTCTAAGATGGAGTTTAAATTGAAGCTTAAATTAATATCAATAAAATCACCTATTTTGCAATCTTTAATTTCATTTTTTATTTTATCATTCTTTAATTCACTAAAAATATTTGAAAGCATAGATGCTGAAGTTTGAATATATTTACTATTTCCTGTTATTTTCTTGTTTTCGTCTTCGTTTACTCCTGCATCAAGATTTCCATTTATTTTAAATAAATTAAATCCCATATTTGCTTTGACTTCTGCTGTAGAATTATTATCTGTCGAAATAGTTATTTCATTAAATTCGCTAAATCCTCCACATATTATTGAATTTAAATCAAATAATTTTACTTTATCAATATACATTGGAATAAACAAGCTATTTTTCATTTACTACCACGCTCCTATCAACTTCTTTTAACAATTCATCAATATATGCACAGAATTTTAAAGCATACTCTCTATTACATTTAAAATTCAAAGAATGATGTGTTTGATTTCTATATATACTTAATATTCCTTTAAAAACAAACGAATAACCTTCTTGTATATCTGGTTCATCACTAAATTTTAAAATTGTTTGTTCTATCTTTGAATGTATTGCCTTCGAAACAAGTGGAATTCCAATTAAGTTAGTCTTTTCCAAATTTGCTTTTTTCTTTATCCTGTCTTCTAATATTTGTGTAGCTTGATTTATTGCACGGTCAAATGCATTTTCACCTAATAATATATCACCACATCTATTATGCAATTCTTTATCTTCAATAGAATTATACAAATAACCTATTTTACTAATTTGATAATCAGAAGAGTTTATATGTAAATTTTCTATATAACTTATTATTGGATTTAGCTGATATAAAAATAAATATGGTTTATATTTACCATTTTCATATTGTTCAGATTGTCCAACTTTATATGTTTGCAATGAATCACCGACCAATGATTCTATTTCATCAATTAAATTATTATACTGATTAGCAACTTTTATTGGTATTTCAGTTTCTCTATGAATAATACTCTCTTTAATCCCTAACAATAAATAATATATTTTTTTAATTTCATAACTTTTTTCAGACATATTACTTCCTCCTACTACTAAAAAAGACGCAATACAAAACTACAAAGCCTGTACTAGCGCCTCTTCCTTCTTTAATTTATTATATCATCAATTAATATTATTTTAAATACTTTTTAAATGTATTTTTGAATAACTCTACAGTGCTACTCATCCATTCAAAAGCTTCATCCCAAGATTCCATATTTGGATCAACATCCAAATTAGATACTAACTTAATACGTGAAGCTTTCTTTCCTTCTAGAGCCATCCAATCAAGATTATGAGAAATAGCATTATTTATTTCCCCTTTATACTTTTCTAATGAATAATATAAATCTTTATTATCATTAATATATAATTCACAAGCAATCTCATGTTTTTTAGTATTATATGTCAAATCCAAATGACAATCACTACTTCCAATAAAAATATTATACCAATGTTGTGGTAATGGTTTTATAAGCGAAAAACTAACTTTCTTTTCTTCACAATAATTTTTAAAATCTTCCCAAAAATTTAATTGAATTGTAGATGCATTACTCATATTTTTTGAAACATTCTTTCTAATTGCTTTTGCCCAATTGTTTGGTTTACTAATTATTTGAAACTTAGGTGCAATTTGTGAGTCACCTATTTTCCATAGTTCTATTTGCACTAAGAATATATTTATGTGTTCATCAGAATGTTCATTTAACCAATCAACAGCTTGTTTATGTTCATCTCTAACATCCTTAACTATCCATATTTGGATATCAGCATCAAAACCTGCTGAATAAACAATTACTTTCCCTAAATGGTCATGGTTTGTCATTTCTAGCTGATTTTCAATAATAATTGTTTTATCAGTTTCTTCTTCATGTGCTTTAATATCGACATTGTATCTACCTGTTGATGCTTCAGTCTCATCTACAGTAATATTAAATCCTAATTCCTCACTTAATAGTTTAATATTATTTTCTTTTGCTAGCCATTTTGTAAAATCAGTCGCCTCATTTTTCCAAACTTCACGTAAATTTGTTATTTTTTCTAATTTTCCCAAATTATAATTCATTACTTATCCTCCTATAAAATATCACCATAAGGCAAAACTTTAATATATTTTTCCATATATTTCCAATCAGGAATAAATCCAGTATCTGATAAAAGAGTTTTTGTATCAATTATTGGATTGTTTGAAGAATCACATAATATCGGAAGTTTTATTAGTTCATCAGCTAAACGTTCTTGGGATAATTTCCTACCATAACTGTATTTATATTTAAATGTATTCATAACTGTAGTAATAAAAATAGCAGTATATGTATTAAACTCATTAAATTTAGGAATTAATATTCCACAGTCAGTATTGGCATTAAATGGGTAATCATGATATGAAACATACCCAGTACCTACACCATTAAATGAAGCAGTTAAGCAATTAATATATTTTGGCGAAACATTTCCATAATATGCAATTCCTTGATTTTTATCTGTTGCAGAAACAATAGGTACTAATCCAGGCTCAATTTCATTTAAAGAAGTAATAGTCCCTCTTTCTATATCAAATAGCTTATTAATTTTAAAATATTCCCATTTTTGAAAAGTAAAATTTGAGCAATCATTTATATTGTTATTAGTCTGTGGTAATAATAATTCACCTTCATCAACCCATTCTGGAAATTCATCTGGGACCTCTATATCTTGAATATATTTATTTACTTCTCTACCAAACGCAGAAAATTTAAATCTATTTTCTCTTAAAACATAGCAATAAAACCATTTTTGTATCTCTGACATATATTTCTTTGGTCTCAAAACATCAACATTTTGTGCAGTAACAAAATCCTCATCTTGAACAAACGCTGACAAAAGATATGAACCTCCAAGCGGAACCGTAATATCTCCCTTTTTAAATATTTTTACATTTTTGTCTGGAATAATTCTACCAACTACACCATTATTATTAGAATTTCTTGAGACAAAATTAATACCATTTTCATCTATTTGTTGTTTATCAAAATCTAATTTACTACCAGTATAAATATAAAATAAATCACTTAACTTTGCCATATGTTTCCTCCGTTTGCAATTTTATATCCAAGATATTCATTAATTACTTTTTGAAAATCATATTTATTAAGTTTTGAATAGTCAGTTTCCATATATGCTTCAGCAAGCCATTCATCATTTGGACCGACTTTTTTTACTACAGATAATCCAACTTCAGTTTTTCGTTCTCTATAAAGTTGCAACCATTTACTTTCAATTTTATTCCATATACCCGGTTCTCGTTCTAATCTACCAAGATTTTTTCTTTTTATAAACCCATCATCTTTAAAATATCCAAAGAATGTTTCTTTAATTGGAGCATTTTCATGTCTAACACCTAAATTAAATACCATGCAGCATGCTACGGCATTTGCACCTGGATAAAACATATCTGCAGGTAATGAAAATACCGCATCCAATGTATGTTCTTCTAACATTTTCTTTTTAAAATATTGTAAATCCGCTGATGCACCTATAGCACATTGCATCGGTAATAAAACAGCTAGTTTTCCAGTTTTAACTTTTGAAGCAATATAATATACATAATGAAACCCTTTAGATGGATCTGTGGTTACTTTTGAATTCCATGTTTCTACATATTTAGGATTGCAATGTTTTCTTTGCCCGTTATAGGGTGGATTCATTAACACTACATTTATACCTGCATCAGTATAATTATCCTCAGAAAAGCATGAACCTTGAATAATATTAGAATTACCATCACCATGAATTAACATATTTGTTGTAGATAATCCAAACGCTGTTTCTTCATACTCAATTCCATATATTTGTTTTTGCTTAACATGATTTCTTTGTTCCTCCGTATCGCAATCGTCCAAAGCATCGGTCAAAGCTCTAACCAGAAATGCACCTGAGCCACAACAAGGGTCCAGAACAATAGAATTTCTATTAACACCAGTAACTCTACACATAAAATGTACAATATGATCTGGAGTAAAAGCTTGATTTTTATCTGTTTTGCCTACATACTTATTAAAAGTTGTAAAGAATAGATTTAATAAATCTTGTCCCATAGTACTTTTATCATTAATAGAAGGAAGTATATCTTTTTTAACATGATTTAATATATCTTGAAACTCAGAATCTTTTAATTCTCTTACATCCTGGGAGTTTAAAACCTTAGTCTTTAAAATACTTAACTTATAAGCCTTATTTAAATCTTTTTCTAATAAGTTAGTCAATTTACTTTCAACACCTGCGATTATTTGAGCAGTAGATAAATTTTCATAAATTAATCCATTTTTCAATGCCAAAAGACAGGTACCTACAAATTGACTTCTTATTTTTTCATTAATACCATACTTATGTAATAGTTCATTTAAACTATATGTATTTTGTATTAATGCCAATTTATCATTTGTTGTTCCAAAATAAATATCAAAATATTCATCAAAAGTTTTAATTATTCTTTCATTTTTTTGATAATTTTCTAAAGAAATTACATCATTAATATTGTACCATACATATATTTCATCTTTGCTTGTACTAGCTAATATTGCAACAATTTGATTATTATTCAATTCTCTTTCAAAATTAATATAATTTTGTAACTGAATTAAGCCATTTTTTAAATCTGCTCCATTTAAATTTTGCTTTGTTTCAATTAGAATTGACAATTTATCATTTTCAAATCTAATATCCAAGTCTTTATACATTCTTTTTGCATCTTCAGATAAATAATCTAAATAATTTTTTCCAATTGCTTCTAGACCTTTTTTATAACTAAATTCATCATTTTCTATATTACTTTTTAAATATTTTCTTCCAATTTTAGAAATAATATCTGCTCTTTTCATTTTTATTCACTCCTACTACTTTTACTAACTTTTTCTTCTATAGCTTCTAAAACAAATTTGTTTATACTATAGCCTCTCTCATCTTCCTTTTTTGAATTAACTATTCTTCTAATTATTTTAAATAAATCTTTAGGAATTCTTAAAGGAATTGGAACTCTTTCCTCTTTCTTTTTATCCATATTTATCCCTCTTTATTTTGATATCATTGTATCTTGATATAATGATATCACTTTCAATAAAATAAATCAAGGGTTTGGGAGTAATCTCACAAAAGAATTTCGTACGGGAGTACAAATTCAGTGCTGGCTAGGCAATAACATAACTCCTAAATAGCATTTTGACTCAGTCAGTAGTTAGTGATATAATCCATATAAGTACAAGAATATTGTGCGAATATTGAAATGAAAGGAGGACAATATGATATACCAAATAATGAATTATTGGGATATAATCGATAGATGCAAATTATATAACAACATGATTCTAATATCTCAAAGGAAAGTAAATCCTAAACAAGTATTGTATGACACTATTCGTAATGAACTAGCTAAAAGTTACGTAAAACAAGTATTTAATATTAGATAGGAAGGTAAATATGTTTGTAATAACATAAAAACACTATTTAACAAATGAATGTTAGATAGTGTTTTATTTTTTTAATAAAATTTCTTTAATATCAATGGATTATCTTTTACTATTTTTAGATTATATTTTATTCTTAATATCTTCTTTATAGATGGTATAAGTTTATCTATATCACATATTGCATTAAATACATCCATGGCTGAATTAATATGGTTATATAGTGGTGCTTTAGATAATGATTTCTTGTAAAAACTATCTGCTATATAAAAGGCTACTACATCTGGTATTATAAATTCTTTTAGATAGTTATCATAATTAATACATACAGGTAAGTATATTCTTTCAAATTCTTCATCTGTAATATCACACATAGATATACTCCTTTAGAATTATTTCTTCTGCAATATTTTTTATATTATTCATTTTACTTACCCAAAGCATTTGATTATTTTCTTTTAATTGTTCATTAATATTTTCTTTTTGAGCTAATTCTGTAATTAACTTCTGCACCTTCTCCATAACAGTAGTATCTATATTATGAAGATATTCATTTAAATTATCATTAACAAGTAAATCAAAATATAATCCAAGTTTGTACTTCTTAATACATTCTAGTCTTAATAATCCATATTTTCCTATATTAAATTGTTCTTTATCTTTTAATATTAAATTAGGTAATAAATAATCACCTTGTTTAGTGTAACTAATATTCATAACATTTCTCCATTTCTTTCTATTTTTATTTGGCTTTAATTGTTATACTTAATATTCGTTACACAATGACTATCGCCACCTCCTGCATTTATGTGATTACTCACAATCAATGTATTTGGATCTTCATTGTATAAACTTATTATTCTTTTTACTCTATCTGCTTTTGGTAAATATTCATCATCAGTCCTTGTCATGACTGCTTTTATACCTAAATCCTCTAATCTATTAAATATATAAGTAGCAGCAGTTAATGTTAAATCTTTCTCCTGAAGACCATTTCCAACTGCTCCACTATCAATTCCACCATGTCCCGCATCAACAATAACAAGTGTTTTACTATTCATATATATCACCTAAAGTATTCTATGTTAATTGTCTAATTTTGAAACAAAAATAATAAATTATTCTTTTTATAATAATCTTTAGAAGTTTTTATTAAATTATAAAAAATATGATATAATTTATTTAAAGTAAGATAGAATAATCTGGAATATTTAAATTTATGAGAGGTGTTTATATGAATAATAGAAAGAGAAATATTCAAATATTTACTATTTCTTCATTTACCTTTGCTTTATTTATTGGTATGTTTACATTTATAAAGAACTTTAGTGTTAGTTATGCGATTGATACTGGTATTAATAAAAGTGGTCTTCCATCCTCAACGTTTAAAACTAACTATACAACCACATCAACTTCAAATTACATAAAAGATGCAGTATCTGCTAACAACGGCAATACAACATATTTAAATAACTTCAATGTTCCAAAAAACTTAATGACTGCTGATAATAAAACTCTTTTATATATTTTAATGAAGAATTTGGAAACTCCCGCAAATAGTACTGAATCATTTGAACTAACAACAGACAATCCAACTACTATTACTGATAATGGTTTAAAATACATTATTACTCATGGATATAATAATACGAATACAACAAATACTATTTTTACTACTAACACATATGGTAATGTATCTGATAATAATATTAAACAATATATTACACAAGTTGCTTTATGGTTATACATATATGAAAATAATTCAAAATTTACAACTACATACTGTAAAGATAATGCATGTACTTTCTATGATACAAGTAACAATGTTATTACAAGTCAAAATATAAGGTCATATATTACAACATGTGCAAATTATACAAATTATAATTACTTAAATTACATAATTAAATTAGTAGATAATGCAGAAAAGTATACCGGTGGAGAGTCATCAAGTATTGATGTAACTAAAAATGGTTCTAGTAATTATATATTTAATGATAATTTTACATTGATGATGACAGAGGCTCTTACTCCTCAAAGTAAAACTAATAATTCAAATTATTTATATTATTCACTTGAAATAAGTGACCCTAATAATTATGGAGCCTATTTTGTTGATACAAATAATAATAAACTTACAAATACTGATGTAATGACAGGTTCATTTAAAGTTGCAGTTCCTTTAAAAGAAGATATTGAGTCTATGGATTTAACTACAATTACTATTAAAGTATATGGGCATTATATTACTAATAGTGGATATGATTATAGAGTTACTAATTCATCTAATGGTTTATTAAAAGATAAAAAAACAAGATATTCTAATATTATGCTTGGTTATGTTCCAACAGAAATAATTGAGGCAGATTTCAGTTTAAGAAACTTTGTTAAGATTAGTAAAATAGATGCTGCTAATTCTAAAGAGTTACCTGGAGCAACCCTTGAAATTACAAATGTAGATGATAGTTCTAAAAAATATAGTTGGGTATCTACAAATACTCCTCATGCTATATATTTAGAAAATGGAAAATATAAGTTATGTGAAACTATTGCTCCTAAAGGATATACTTTAAAAACTGAATGTATTAATTTTACAGTTGATAGTAAAAAGATTATTAGTGTTACTATGGAAAATGATACAACTATTACTCCTCCAAATACTGGAATGTTTAGTTCTAAGTCAATTTATATAATTGGTAGTTTGCTAATAGTAATTGGTTTTTCAACAATAGTTATAATTTATAATAAAAAACAAAGGTTAAGTTAATTGAAATGCACCCATTAGAGTAGACAACATAAAAAAACAAATTCAGTAATATATGGTAAAATACACTTCCGAAAGGAGGTGTTTTACTTTGGCTTTAAAAGGTCAAAAATTTATTCGTTTTACTGATGAAGAAAGAACTGAAATAGTTGGAAAATATTTATCTGGAAAATATAGTTATGCAACATTAGCCGATGAATATGGAATTAGTTGGAATACAATTCATACAATGGTAAGAAAATACAGAAATACAGGAACTACAATTTCAGCACAAAAAGGTAGAACAAAAGAAAAAGACTTAACACGTGAAGATTATAAAGAAAGATATGAAATACTAAAAAAATACCAGGCCTTCCTCAAGGCACAACGAGAGAGAAAGTAACTTTTATTAATCTATATAGAAATGATTATAAGTTATATAACATGTGTGCCGTATTAGAAATAAGTCCTAAAACTTATTATAAATACAGAAATAAAGAAGATCCTGATTATTATGATTATCTAATAATTAAAGAAATATTTGATGATTCTAAAGGCACATATGGTTATCGTAGAATTGTGGAAGGCCTAAAAATCAAATATGGGGTTGTGATGAATGGAAAGAAGGTTTTAAGAATAATGAAAAAATATAATTTAATGCCTGAATATATAAGGAAGGCAAAGAAGAAAAATAAAAATGAAAGAATTGAAGATAATGTTAAGCCCAATTTATTAAATAGAAATTTTACTACTGATGCATCAAATAAAGTATGGGATACAGATGTAACTTATCTTATATTTAAAGGTTCTAGAGCTTATTTATCAACGATAATTGATTTATATGATAGAAAAGTGGTCGCTTATAAAATATCAAAACATAATGATAATAAATTAGTTATGGATACTTTGAATGAAGCAATATCAAAAAGAAAAGATGTACATGGACTAATCATTCACAGTGATCAAGGATTCCAATATACATCTTATGAATACAAAGCAATTTGTGAATCTAATGGTATTACTATTTCTATGGCTAGAAAAGGAACTCCAATAGATGATTCACCAATTGAGAGTTGGCACTCTCTCCTTAAAAAGGAAACTTTGTATAACAATAATATCACATCTTTAGAAGAATATATACAATTAGTTGAAGAATGGATAGAATTTTATAATACAACTAGAATAAAAGGTAAAAAAGTTAATAAGAAGAAAGGATATAAGAAGAATGATAAATAAAGATGAATTACTTTATAAATTAGAAACTGTAATTGAATATATAAAAAATACTGGTGGATATGAATACAAAATATATAATCATTTATGTCCCGATTATGGACAACCAGATTCAAATATTGTTGAATGTGTAGAGGGTATTCTATATATGATTAATTTATTAATCGATAACAAATAAAGGCAAGCTTTATTTGAATAAAGATTATAATTAAATAATAAAAATCAAGGGTCTAGATGAACTCACTAAAGTTCGCCCTTGATTTTTAATTGTAAAAACTGTTTTTTATTGATACCTCCTAAAAAGGGTTCACATCATTTTACATAATCATTGTTTCTTACTCTTAACATTCTTGGCTTATCAACTATTTTTATATAATAAATATTATTTAGTACTTCGTCTAAATCTTTTTCTGATCTAATTTGTTTTTTCTTTGATACTTTTGTATCTTTAATTATTCCAGTTATTCTTTCACCATATTTTCTAATATCATCCCAAGAGCAAGCAATTGTACTTACTAGTCCTACAAGTTTATCTATTTCTATTTTTCCTATTTGTCCTTCTATTTCTAAATATACATATCCATCTATTATTTCATAGTCTCCATGGGCTAATTTATTTCTTACTTTATCTAGTACTTCTAAATAATTCGAAAATTCAATATTATCTATTTTCCATTTATTATTAAACTTTGTTGAAATTATACTGGTTGCTTTTTCTAAATTTTCTTCTATTAAAGTTGTTGATAAATTTTTATTACTATCTTTCTTAATAAAATCGTCTTTCCACAGAAAAAGTAGAAAACTTGCATATCCAACTTTTAAATAATTTAAATCATCTTTTGATAGATTATTTTTTTCTCCAAATGAATTAACATAATCTATATACTTAGAGTTTGCTTCTAATTTTTTTAAATAATTATTAATATTTCTTTCTCTTTTAGAAACAGTTTCCATAATATTTCTCCATTTATAGCATATTCTTTTTCTTTAATATGATTGCAACTACTATTGATAATACAACAGATAGAACTGTTATTAATATAAAGGCCTGGTTATATGTCATTATTGAACCTAATGGTACGTTCATGCCTAGGAATGAAGATATCATTGTAGGAATAGATAAAACTATTGTTGCTCCTGCTAAGAATTTCATTATATAGTTTAGATTATTCGATACTATAGTTGCGTATGTATCTGTTATAGATGATAGGATATCTCTATATATAGTACTCATCTCAATTGCTTGTTTATTTTCAATAATAGCATCTTCTAATAAGTCTAAATCACCTTCATATAAAGGTAAAATCGTTCCTTTAGATAATTTTTCTAATACTAAATCATTGGCTTTTAATGAAGTAATAAAATAAACTAATGTCTTTTCTACTTCAAGTAAATTTATTAAATCCCTATTTTCAGTTGATTTTTTTAATACTTGTTCTGCTTCTTCCATATCATTATATACTTGTTTTAATGCTCTTAAATAATAATTTGAAGTTCTAAGTAGAATTTGTATTAAAAACCTTGTCTTTTTTGCTGTTCTAAAATCTTTAACTTTATTCTTTTTAAAATCATTCAATAATTCTATTCTTTTTGATGAAATTGTTATTACATAATTGTTTTCTGTAATAATTATTCCTAATGGATAAGTCTTATAATTACTACCATTCTCATCTTTTTCAAGATATGGAGTATCAATAACTATAAGAGTAGCATTACCACTTTGTTCTACACGAGGACGTTCTTCATCATCAAGCATTTTTAAAATTAAATCTTTATCTACCAATGTCTTTTCAACAACTTTATCTATTTCATCATTAGTTGGGGAGGTTAATTCTAACCATGTATCTACTGTTATTCTTTTTACTTTTTTTATTTTCTTTTCTATTGTACTTGTTTTAAATATTTTTAACATATTATCACTCCCCTTTTCAACGTTCTATATTATATCATATTTTACATATTTTGTCTTTAAGTTTTTAAGTAAAACATATTTATTATTTTATCTTTACATATTATATTTACAAAAGAAAAGTCCTGATTATTCAGAACTTGTTAAAGTTACTTTAATTTTATTTTCACTGCCATTATGTATATATGTTAAATCTATAGTAGTTCCAAGATTATACTTATATAGTTCACTATTTAAATATAAATAATTTCTTATTTTTTTATTATTTATTTTTGTAATAACATCATTTTCTTTTATATTTGTTTTTTCTAAAATACTATTTTTATTTATTTTTTTTATTATTACTCCATAATCTAATATTTTATTATTATTTTTATATTCATATTTATCTTCTACATCTTCTGTTTCTATATTTAGTGTTGGATGTTTAATATCTTTTTTATTTTCTAATTCGTTTAAATGATTCTTTGCTGTTTCAATTGGTATTGCAAAACCTAGTCCTTCTACATTATCTTCTGTTATTTTTAGAGTACATATTCCAATTACTTCACCATTAGCATTTAATAGAGGTCCTCCACTGTTTCCTGAATTAATTGATGCATCTATTTGTAAAACATTCATTACAATATCTTTATTACTATAGTTAGATATTTTTGTTTTTACTCCTCTATCTTTTCCTGATAAGATACCTGATGTTACTGTGTTTTTATATTCTTTATCTACTGGTGTTCCTATCGTAAACACTACATCACCTATATTTGTTTTATCACTTGATGATAGTGTTACTACTTTTTTTATATCGTTTTTTGTAGTTCTTAGTACTGCTATATCTAAATAACTTTCGCTGCCTAGAACAGTTGCTTCTTTTTCTATATCATTATAAAGAGATATTTTTACCTTATCTTTTCCAGTTATCACATGTTCATTTGTTAAAATATATGCATATTTATTATCTACTTTATATATAAATCCTGAACCTATTGCATCGCCATCATTCATTACTGTAATAACTGCATCTTCTACTTTAGAAATTGCTGATGATAAAGAACTCTTTTCATATATTTTTGTTTTATCTTTTGTAATAGTAATACCATTATTTGAATTTAATATTAAACTTAATGGACTAAATACAAGTAAAATTATAGTAAAAATACTTCCTAAAATAAAAGAAGAGATAAGTAGAATAAGTTCCTTTATATATTTCTTTTGAATCTTATTCTTCAACTTCGTCTCTACTCCTTTCAATACTAGCAATATCTTTCCAGTTTATTGGGAAACCCATTCTATCTAAAACATCATTTATTGTAATTGTATGTAAGTTAAAATTAAGTGTTTCTATTATTCTATCTAATTCATAAGTCATATTAGTAAATTCTTCTTTTTGAAGAAGTTGTTTCATAATAATTATTAAAGTAAATAAATCATTTTTTCCTTGAATATATTCATTATCTTCTTTTGGAATCTTTAATAATTGATGGTAAACTGTATCATTAATTGCTTTTTGAGTTCTGTTTTCATATAAAATATCTTCATGTGCACAAAGATTTCTATAGTTTGCAAGAATTGGTAAATAAACAATTAACTCATTTTCATCTATATCGTATACTTTAGCAATTTCTACTTGATCCTCAGGCTTTAAGATAGAGAACATTTCACTTACAATACCAAATGATAATACTTTTACTAATATCCAAAGAGGAATGTATCCATAATTAGATACGTAGTGAAGAGTTGCACTATGTTGTGAACCATTTACTCTTATTTGTCTTTTCATTTTTCTTAATAAATCATTTACTTGAGCTTGTTTTTCTGGAGCACTAGTAAAGTTTTTTGGTTTTAAGTAATCTCTTTCTCTATAACCATATTTTTTAGATAATTGATAAGAAGTAATTGATTTTAAATTGTTTTCTATAACAAGTAGATATTTAAATAAAGTATTTCTAAATGATCTATCAAACAAAAATAGACTATACATTTCTTCAAATGTTGTTCCTGGTTTAAAAACTCTATCTGTTTCTGATACTAGAAATAAGTGTCTATATCCATTTAAAAAGAAATAATTTTCTCTTAAAAGAACAGTTTTAGCATATCTTTCATTATTTATAATCATACCTTTATGTTTAAATATTTCTATTTGTTCATCTAGATTTTTAAATTGTTTTTCTATCATAGTTTCACCCTATTATAGATTATAACATATTATTAAAATAAAAGTATGAAATTTTAGTTAAATTATATGTTATAATTAAATAAATAAATCGGTATGGGGGAGATTTTATGCCAGCTACAATGACACATGCGTGTTTTGCTAAAGACGTTTATGATATTTTACCCGATGATATTAAAAATTCTTTAAGTATAAGCAGATTAAAAATGTTTGGACAAAGTACAGATAGTTTAATGTTTTATAATTTATTGTCTTTAAGTCCTGGAAAAGATATTAGAAAATTCCAAAGCTTTTTTCATAGAAATCAGTCACAAGAATTCTTTTTAAATCTAACAAGATATATTAAAGATAATTCTATTAGGGATTCTGATACTTTATCTTTTTTAGTTGGATTTATATGTCATTATATTTTAGATTCAACAATTCATCCATATATATTTTATAAAACTGGTAATTTTATAAAAGGTAAAAAAGAAACTTATAAATATAATAATATTCATGCTTTTATGGAGACATATATTGATAATGATATGATTAGAAGAAGATTTAAATCCAATCCATATAAGTATGATATTTGTAGCTTTTGTTTTGATACTGAAAAGTTTTCTGATAGTTTAAATAAAACTATTGATTATACTTTTTTTAATACTTTTAAAATGAAAGATATGAGTAAAATTTATTATAAATCTTTAGTTCAAATGAAGACTGCAATTAAGTTACTTAGATGTGATAAATATGGTATAAAAAAGAATTTTTATAAGTTAATTGATACTTTTACTACTGCTGGTACTTTTAGATTTGAAGCAGTAAGTTATCATTATACTTTAAAAGATAGACATAATTTTTTAAATAATAATCATAATATGTGGAGAAATCCAGTTAAGTATGATTTAACTAGTACTGAGTCTTTTATAGATTTATATTTAAAATCTATTAAGTTGGCTAAAGTGTTAGTATGTGCTTCTTTTGATTATTTAAATAATAAAGATATTGATTTGGAGTCAGTTTTTCATAATAATAGTTATGTTACTGGACTTGATTGCTCTATAGATAAAGAAATGAAATACTTTGAATTTTAAAAAAAATAAAGGAATTAATTGTTTCCTTTATTTTTTCATTCTTTTTAAATCTTCTAAGGCTTTATCAGCATCTTTATTCATTAAAACTGTTGTTTCTAAAAATTTTGAATATCCTTCTACTGTTGCAGCAAAGTCTTTTAAGTCTTGAATATTTCTATTTTGTACTAATTTATCAATAATATCTGCTTGAACTGATAGTTCTTTAGAAATTGCTAGTATTTGATCATATGTTAATTTATCAATCATCGCCTAAAGCCTCCAAACTTTCTTGGTTTTCAGTATTAGTTGGTGGTACAGAAGCTTGTTTTTTAAATTGTTCAACATTATTTACAACAATCTGTTTATATTCTTCAATACTCTCAATATAATTAATATTATCTAGATTATTCCAACCGGCTTTCATTTTTTCAAGATAATCAAATATCTTATTAACTGCAGTTATGTATTGATTATAATCTGACATATGTACCTCCTAAATTAATATAATTCTAGAACCATTTCTTAAATTAGTATCTCTTACAGTTTTATTAACATCGAATATTTCACCAGTTTCTTTACTATAGAAATTACTATCATCTTTTGGAACGTAAGCACTGTCTGTTAACTCGACTAGCGCATTTTCAATTAAGTTCTTTACTGTTCCAACCTTTTTGTTTATAGGTATAAATAAATCATACCTTTTCTCAATAAGAGGAATTTCTAATTCAATTAAAATTTTATTATTCATATAAACCTCCTATTCATCAGACATTAATTTCATTAATACTGCTTTACCTTTTCTAATAACATAACCAAATCCAGCTTCTACTTCTGCACGAAGTATTCTTGAATTTGTTGTTACTTTTAATGTAAATTGGTTTCCAATACCATTTCCTAACCAAATACCTTCTGCTAAGTCAACGTTACCTTTATACCAAGCTTCAAAGTTAATACTCTTAATTACATCAATATTATCAACAATAATAAACTTAATATTATTCTTTTCTTTACATTCAGTAATTAATGAAGTAAACTTTCCTTTTTCAATAGCACTTAATTTATTTAACATTGCATTTATATTAATTAATATTGCAATTGTTGTTGTATTAGGATCATTATTGTTACAAGCATCAGTTAGTTGATCTATTGCTGTGTAGCAAGTATCTTTACTATAGAATGCATTTTCATATGTAACTTCATTTATTACACTATTTGTATCAAATATAATACATTTTGTATTTGGAGTATGTAAAATATTTTTGATAAATCCTTTTAAGAATCTTGGTTCTGCTGTTACATCTTCTCCTGTTATATTGTACATAAACTTGCTGTTTAAATCTATTGTAGCAATATCTAGAGTTTCTTTTTCTACTCCTACTGGTAATGTTCTTAAGTTACCTAAATATTTAGCTACAATACCTTCAGTAACTGTTTCTGGTAGAATAGGAATTCTTTGTGCTTTATAGTCACATATTTCATTTAATTTATCACAAACAATTTTTATATAGTCTGTCATTTTTTCTTCTCTATAAGCAAAAGCTGTTTGGAATTCAAATATTGAATCTAATAAAATTAATCCACGGCCATATGCTTTAGATGGTTCTTTCTTTCTAACACCTGGTATTACTGATGAATAATCCATTGGATCATTAAATTGCAATACAACGTTTTGTTTAAAGTTTTGTCTTAGACGATATCTAACTGTATTTGGACCATTTGTACTAAATATAAATACAACACCATATTTTAGACAATCTCTTGTCATTTGACCAATTAACTCTTCATATTCATTGTATGTTTCTAAGAATGCTTCTACATTATTAATCATTATTACTATCATTGGAATTTGTTTTCCTCCATGATTAATGTAGAAATCATAAGAACCATTATAATCTACAAATATCTTCTTTCTTTCATCAATAATTTGGTTAACCATTTTAAATAAGTTAGCAATTTTTTCTGCATCAGTTGATAATATTACTTCACCAACATGAGGGGCATTATTAAACATTCTTAATGTTTCTGCACCGAAATCTAAAATATAGAAGTTTACTTCTTTTGAATCATGTGAAGTTATTGTTTGATATACGATTCCTGCAAGCATTAATTCTTTACCACTACCTGCTGAACCAAAAACAATTGTATTACCTTCTTGTGATAATGGTAGAGTTAAAACATTTTGAGCTTGGTTATCTGGGTCATCATATTCTCCAATAATTGGATTAATAACATTCTTTTGTGCTTGATAATGATATTTAGCTTTAATTTCGTCTGTATAAATAACATTTGGAATTCTATCAAGCCATAGTTGGTCTATTGCTATATTTTCACTTTTTGCTTGTTCAACTATATATTTAATAATACTTGTTATTTCTTCACCTTTACTTGCTACTACAACTTCATTTTGTTTAGTGTCGAGAGACTTTATTACTGTACCAACATTATCAACTATCTTTATTGTTTGATCTACTTTTTTCTTTCTTTTTTCAGTTGGATAATATTGAGCTCCTGCCCAAGCTGCTTGACCCATTGCAAATAGTTCATTATAACCTACTTGTAAATAGAATCTACCTGTAGTTTTTAATTCTGCTGCATCTGGACATTTTATCATATCCATTGAGTCTGACTTGTCTTGAACTCTTAAACATATTCTAAATTTTGAGTTTGACCAGATTTGATCATTAACAACACCACTCGGTTTCTGGGTTGCTAGTATTAAGTGGACTCCTAAAGAACGTCCGATACGAGCTGTTGAAATTAATTGTTCCATGAACTCAGGTCTTTGTTGTTTCAATTCGGCAAACTCATCTGAAATTATAAATAAATGTGAAATAGGCTTTTCTACTAAACCTCTGCGATATAGACTTTGATATTTATAAATATCGATAGTAGATTCGTCTAACTTATCTCTTGCTTCATTAAACATTCTTTGACGTTTTCTTAATTCACTTTGTACAGAGGCAAGAGATCTGTTCATTTCAACTGTATCAAGGTTAGTAATAGTACCTGCTAAATGAGGCAATTTCATACCTGTTTCTTTATTTTCGAATGCACCAGTTAAACCTCCACCTTTATAATCGATAAGTACAAATGATACTTCGTAAGGGTGATAGTTTAGTGCCATTGATAATATATAACTAATAATGAATTCTGATTTACCAGAACCAGTCATTCCAGCAATTAAACCATGTGGACCATGTGCTTTTTCATGTAAGTCTAGTTTGAATAACTCTCTTGACTTATCTAGTCCAATTGGTGTTTGCAATGACTTAGTTGGATCATTCATTTTCCATCTGTTAAGTACATTCAATTGCTCTACCATACCAACATTATACATTTCAAGGAATGATACACTTTGTGGTAGACTTCTACTTTCTCTTGCAATATCAATTGGAATATTTGCTATTATTTTACAACATTCATACATATTAAGTGTTGGGTCAAAATCTGCTTCAAATTCTTTTTGTTTATTAGAGACAAGTTCATTTTCAAATACACCTGACTTTTTATCGCCAATACTGATAAAAGTTTTACACTCATTAGGTATATTAATAAGTCTTGGACTAATAACTACTAAACTGAATCCATAATTAATTGGCATTTCTGATACGTCTTTTATAATGTCTGTATCTCTTATTAATTTATAGTCATCAGTTATTATCATATAATATGGTTTATATTTGTGATAATCTGCTCCACTTAATTCCATTTTTCCATTATTATCTTTAAATTTTCTTGCTTGCATTGACTTTTCTAGTTCAAGAGATATTTCTTTTGCTTCATCTAAGTTTGTTGCGAAATACCTAAATGTTTTACTATTATTCCAGCAATGAGGAGCTACCTTTAAATAATCCCAATTAGATTCATTTTGTTCGTTTGTTAAAAGTACAATTTTTAAATCTTCATAGCTGTGATATGCAAGCATTTGTAAAATTAAACCATCAACAAATTGTTTTTTATTTATACCGGTTCCAATGATTGCTATCATATTTTTCTGAACAAAGTTTAATGATACTGGAACATTTTCAAGGGTACGTGATGTGCTTCCAACTTTATATACTTCTTTTAACAAGTCATCGTCTTTTAGTGAGAAATGTTCTTCTGGTACTCCTATTTGTCCAATTAACTCAGTAGTACCAACACCAAGTCTTAAATCCATAAAGTCTGGTTGTTCAATTTCTCTTTCCCATAAATTTCTCTTTTTTTGGTAAATAATTTCTTTTGTTTCATTTAGTGGAAGATAATTATCTATTAATATTTGTCTTTGGATTTTCATTTCGGACTGAATTTTTTCTTTTTTACTTTCAAGATATTCAGTATATTTAGTTTTTCTTTCTTTTTCTTCTTTTTTACGTTGTTTCTTTTGATATTTTCTTTGAAGTGTTGGCCATAATAACATTGTTGACATCATAGCACCAGACATTACTATTGATGGAAGTGATGATGCCCAATCAGCTGTACCATTTATAACTCCCATTACAGAATTATATCCCATAGACATAGACATCATTGCCATAGTAAGCATTGGTCCTATTGTAAATATTGCTGGTGTTTTATCCTCTTCAGATTGTCCTGGAGGTGGATCAATTGTTATATTTACTGGCTCTATTCCTGTTTTAAAACGAGGTGCTCTATAAAAATAGTCATCTTCTTTATAAAACTCTATTTGTTCTTCATCTGGATTATCAAACTCAACTTGTTTTTGTACTATCGGTCCTATCGTTTCAAAACTTCCACTATCTATTCTTAAGAATCCTTCAACATTATTAATAATTAGTGAATTATTCATAACAATTATTTTTAATCCCATGATAAAAACAATATCTCCATATTCTAGAGGTCTTGTAGTAATTGCTTGATTATTAACGTATGTTCCGTATTTACTATTTAAGTCTTGAACTACCCATGTTCCGTTATTATAAATTAATCTTGCATGTTGTCTTGAAACTAATGGATAATTATAACAAATTTGTGCTCTATTATCAGTTCCTATTAATATTTCTTTTTGTGAAAGTAGTCTTAATCTAAAACTCTGCTTATCAAGAGTGGGGGAACAATATAATATTACAAACTCATTATCTGTATTTACTTTTAAAAAATATAAAGTGTATTCTTTTAAAAATGCTGATTCAACTTCTGTTTCTCCAGACATAATTTTTGTCTCGAAGTCACTTTTTATTTTCCATTTACCATTTTCTTCTTCAACATTTATTAAGTTTCTTGTATTTCCTAAATAGTCATTATCAGTAATCCAGTAGTTTCCAGATATTTTAGTTGGTAAAACAAAGTTGTAAATCTTATTCTTTTTGATTAGCCTAACTATCACTAGAAATCACCCCGTATTATTCTAATTATATATTTTATTATATCTTTTTTTTATTTTTTTTACAATATAAAAGAACAATATTTATTGTTCCTTCTCTAGCTCTTTATAATTAATTTTTCCAACGAGAGTTTTTGGTAATTCTTTTCTTATTACGAAATATTTAGGAATCATGTACTTTGATAAATTTTTTTCACAATATTTTTTTATTTTATTAATTGCCTCTACCTCATCAGTTATATTTTTCTTTAATACAATGTATGCTTTTGGTACTTGTATTTTATATGGGTGTGGTATTCCTATAACACCGGCTTCTTCAATAAGTTCATTTTTCTGTAGGATTTCTTCAATATGTGAAGGATAAACGTTATATCCTGATGAAATAATCATTCTTTTTAGTCTTTGAAGAAAAAATAATACTCCATCTTCATCTATATATCCTAAATCACCTGTATGAACCCACTCTATATTATCTGGATGTTTTTTTATTATTGCATTTGTTTCTTCTCTATTATTAAGATATCTTGACATTACAGTTGGGCCTGATATACATATTTCACCAATTTCTTTTGTATTTACTTCTTCCATTGTATCTCTATTAATTATTTTTACTTTATTTCCAGGAAGAGGTATTCCAACTGAACCAAGCTTATCGGAACCTTTCGCACCAAAAGTTGCTGGACCTGTTGTTTCTGTCATACCATAACCTTGTATAATATGTGCTTTACTATTATGTTCTTTTAAGAATTTATTTACTTTTTCATTTTTTTCTATGCTTAAAGTATCACCTCCACTTACTACATATTTGATATTAGACATATCTAATCCCTGCATATATGGATTTTTTATTAGTGCTTCAAATAAGGTTGGAACTCCTAATAAAATATTAGGTTGATATTTTCTAATTAGTTTATCAAATCTTTTTGCATCAAACTGTGGAATTAAAATTACTTCTGCTGAAAACATTAATGGACAACATATATTTACAACGAGTCCAAAGCAATGGAACATTGGTAAGATAGACAAAAATTTATCTCCTGGTCCAATATCATTAAATATTATTTTAGCTTGTTCCATGATAGCATTGATATTTCCGTTCGTTAAAACTATATTTTTTGGCGTACCTGTTGTACCTCCACTATGAAGTATAACTGCATCATTTTCTTTTGTTCTTCTTATAAAAACATCTTTATTATATAAATTACCTTTTTCTAAGAAATTATACCAATACATAAATTTTTCTGTATTTTTAGGAATTTTTACTTTTAAATCTTTTGTAAGAAGATAACCTAAGCCTAATAGTGATGGCATTGAGTCTCTAGGAGATATTAATATTGTTTTATATACTTTCGTTGAGTCAATTATATTTTCTACTTTTTCATAAGATGCATTATGTAGAAATAAGCATACTGATTTTGTTTTAATAAGGGAATCTTTTATTTCTTCTTCAGATGATAGTGGATGTAGCATACTAGCAATTGCGCCTATTTTATTTACAGCATAAAACGAAATAATTGCTTCAGGAACATTTGGTAGACATATTGTTACTACATCATTTTCTCTTATTCCAATACTTGCAAGTGATTTTGCACATAAATCGATTTTACTTATTAATTCTATATAGCTTGTTTTTTCTCCAAAATAGTTTATTGCTGAGTCATACTCATGATTTATGGTTGTTCTTTCAAAATAATCATATATGGAGATGTTAGGTATAGATATATTTCTCTTATCTTTATCATAATATTTATCCCAGGCATTCTCGTAAACTTCTTTTTTCTTTTTAAATATATTCATAAATCCTCCATTTTTATTAAACATGTGTTGAATATTTTACAAATGTATTATATATTTTATATTGATATATATTCAATCAACAATTTTTTATAAAATGGTATTAGTTAAACATTTCTAAATAGTTATGTTTAATAAATTATTTTATATTAAATTGTAATTTAAGGAGATACTTATGGATAGAAGAATTAGATATACTAAAAAGATTATTAAAGAGACATTTTTAAATCTTTTAGAAGAAAAAGAATTAAATAAAATAACAGTTAGTGAAATATGTAGAATTTCTGATATAAATAGAGCAACTTTTTATAGATATTATTTAGATGTATTTGATTTATTCGATAAAATACAAGATGAATTTGTAGAGTGTTTAAGAGAATCTATAAAAACTAATTCAGATAAAAGTTCTGTCTCTACTTATACTAAGGGATTATTAGAAACGTTAGTTAAAGAAAAAAAACTTACTAAAATTATATTTAGTATAAATAATAATACCGGTTCATTTCTAAATGAGATTTTGGAAATTACATATAATAATTGCTACGTAAGATGGAAAAGTAAATTTCCTAAATTAGATGATGAAGATATTTCATACGCTTCTGTTTTTATATTTAATGGTGCTCTTGGTATTATTAATTATTGGGTGAAAAATGATTTTGATGAGAGTGTAGATTATATTTGTAATTTGATTGAAAAATTAAGTTATGATGGTATAAAAAAGTTTATTTATAGTGATAACTAATTCTTTATAAAATTAACATAATAATTTATTAGGCATATTTTATAGTGGTGATATGTTTAATGAATTATTTTTTTTATTTAAATCCTATAATTCAGGTGTTAATTGCTGGTATTATTTGTTTTATATTTACTAGTGCAGGAGCTTCCTTAGTACTTCTTTGTAAAAATATTAAACAAAGTGTTTTTGATGGAATAAATTCTATATCTTCTGGAATTATGATTTCAGCTGCTTTTTTCTCTTTATTATTACCTGCAATTAATTCAACTAAAAATGTATTTATTGTTATTATAAGTTTTATTATAGGTGGATTATTTATATATATTTCAAATAAATTACTTGAAAAACTTGATCATATGGAAACTGAATATAATTTGAAAAGGTGTTTTTTATTATTTACATCAATTACACTTCATAATATTCCTGAAGGTATGGTTGTAGGTGTTGCATTTGGTGGTTCTAGTATTATGGCTGCTATTAGTTTGACTATTGCTATTGCATTACAGAATTTTCCAGAAGGAGCAGCGATTACTTTTCCGCTTAATAAAGCCGGACTTTCTAAGAACAAATCATTTTTGTTTGGAGTACTTAGTGGTATTGTTGAACCTATTGCTGCTATTATTGGTTATTTACTAGTATTACAAATTAAAAGTATTTTGCCTGTTATTTTAGCAATTGCTTCTTCTGTAATGCTTTATGTTATTGTTTTAGAAATTATTCCAGAATGTCAAAGAAGTGAAAAAAAAGACCTAATGGCCTTATTGACAATTATAGGATTTAGTTTTATGATGTTACTTGAATTTATACTTGGATAGATTTTATAATTAGTATTTCATCTTTATTTAGGTATACTCCATATAAATCTGTTTTAGGTGCTTTGAAATTAAAAATTTCTTTTTCCACAATAGTTGTGGAAATTTCTTTTTTTTCTGGTGCTTTATCATTATTTTTATCCACATTGTTGCTTTTATTATCCACAGAGTTTGTGGGTATTTTTTTGAAGTTATAATTATTACTATTTAAAATATTAATACTATCATCTATCCATAAACATTCTTCTGGTCTTTTTCCATTATTGATACTCCAATATCCTGCATTATTTTTATGCCATCCAGTTCCAGTAAACCTTCCTTTTCCACATTCTATATGACAATGATTCCCTGTTACATTACCTTTTGTTCCTTCCTTATAAAATGCTTCATTTTGTTTTATAATTTTTCCAACAAAAAGATTACTTATATCATTACAATGAGCAAACATAATATTCATATAGTCAATTGTTCCATCTGGATATTCTACCTTATCAGTACTTTCTAACCATACTTCGTTCGCATCATTTTGATATATCTTTTTTATTATACCAGTAAATGGGGCATATATATTACTTATTCCACTATCTTTGTCAGCATTATCTATTGCGAATGAATCTTTATGAGTTCCAATATTATATCCCTGAGTTATTCTCATATATTTACTTGGGAATATTGGTTTTTCCATTTTCATCCTCCTTATTTATTATATTTTCTTCAGGTATGGTAATCTTTTTTTTATTTATTATATCTTTGTGGGAAGATATTTTTCCTTCTAGTGATTTATATAGAGAATCGGCGCCTAGGAAAGAAAATAGTCCTATCCATAAGCTATTAGGGAATTTTATATCAGTAAATGTAATACAAAAAATTACACTTACTAACATATTAACAAGGAATGAATAATATTCAATATATTTACTACTTTTAAATAACATTTTTGTTTTTTGAATAAATGCACAGGTTATTGTACTAAGTGCTATTGAAATAATTAATAATTGTTTTAAATAATCTACGTTAAACATATAAACCTCCTGGTATATTATATGCATAAAATATTTTTTTGCAAAAAAATAGAGATTTCTCTCTATTTAGTTAGCTTTAATACCTCATTTTAATTATGACAAGAATACACTATTAGAATTGGGAGGTATTTTTTGATTAATTCTTTATTATTTTCAGTCAATTTTTTGTTTATTTATATTTTTTCATAATACTTATCTGTTTGAGAATATGCTATATGACGTTTCCATAAATTCATAAAGAAAATTTATTATAAACAAAAAAGAAGCATATAGCTTCTTGAACTGTATATTAACGTTTTGAGAATTGTGGAGCACGACGTGCTTTCTTTAATCCTGGTTTCTTACGTTCTTTCTTACGTGAATCTCTTGTTATCATTCCTGCTACTTTAAGAGTTTTTCTAAAACTATTTTCTGAGTCAGCTGGAGTAGTTTTATCATAATCTAATAAAGCTTTTGTAATTCCTAAACGAATTGCTCCTGTTTGTCCTTGAAATCCTCCACCATTAACCTTAGCATCAACGTCAAACATTTCAGTTGTATTAGTTAATACTAATGGTTGACTTAAATCCATTACACAGATTTCTGAAGGGAAGTATTCTCTTACATCTCTACCATTAACTGTGATTTTTCCTTTTCCTGGAGTTAATGTAACTCTTGCTACACTTGACTTTCTACGTCCAGTTCCAGTATATACATTCTTCTTTTCTTTTGCCATTACTTTACCCTCCTATTTAACTTCAAGTACTTCTGGCTTTTGAGCCTCGTGCTTGTGTTCACTTTCTGCATAAACAAATAACTTCTTTGCCATTTGTCTACCTAATCTGTTATGAGGTAACATTCCTGTTACAGCTCTTTCCATCATTTCAACGGGGTATTGTTCTCTCATAGTTTTAGCAGTTCTTTCTCTTAAACCACCTGTATACATTGAGTGATTATAATACATTTTGTTTTCTAATTTGTTACCAGTTAAGTTAACTTTTTGTGCGTTAACAATAACGATATAATCTCCACAATCAATATGTGGTGTATAAGTTGGCTTGTTTTTTCCACGTAAGTAAGTTGCTGCTAAAGAAGCTACTCTACCTAAAGACTTTCCTTCAGCATCAATTACATACCATTTACGTTCTACAGTTTCTTTTTTTTGCATATAACTTGTCATAATTTTTCTCCTTTTACTTAAATTAGACTTTCCCACAGTCTAATTTATGTGGGGATTTGAATGTACCGATTGTAATTATACTAAAAAAAGTATTAAAAATCAATACTTTTTCTTTATTTTATATAGTTTTTGTTGTTTCTTCGTCCATGTCATTTAAAAGTAAATTTACTTGTTGTAAAGCTACTTCTAATTCTTCATCAGTTAACGAATCAATATATGCCTGTGAGTATTTTTCGTGTATTTCTTTAATACCACGTTGACTTACTGCTTCACTTGCAATTACTGAAGCAGTTGATGTTAAAGTAGTTGCTAGTACTTGATTTCTCTTACCTTTATTTATTCCATTATCATCTATTGTGTATACTGTTGTTCCTACTGATGCTCCTCCTAATGTAGTTATTCCTAATGTTGATATTAAACTCATTTTATTACCCCCTTATTTTCACTATTTTGTAGTTTACGTCTTTTTTCATTTTCTTCTAAGTATGCTTTTAATTGATATAGTTGTTCTTTATTTTTTGAATTAGCAACAATTTCATCAATTGTTGGAATTTTATCATCTGCTTTTGTAATAGAATCATATATCAATTCTGCTGCATCACTATATTGTTCTATTTTTTTCTTCTTTGTACGTTCTGCGTACTTTACAAGAGATTCTTCTGCAATTTTATATCTGCAAATATTATAATCTTGAAGATTAACACATTGAAAATTAATTAAAGCACATATCGATTCAAATACAATGAGTGGCACTATAAAGTTATAGCCTAAAACTGTCGCTGCAGATAATGCTCCAATTACTGCAAAATTCTTTATTAAGCTACGTTTATGTACACCTTTATTCCATTCTAGATATGATAATGTTTCTTTAGGTCTTTTTTCATCTAAATGATAATTTCTATTTTTTTCTTGATTTATTTCTTTACGCATATCTAATTTTGAAAATAGTGCTTGCTCTTTTATATGTTTTCTTTCTTCAGCAGTTTTAGCTTTTTCCAGTGCTCTCTTTGTTCTTAAATCTATATATTTTTCATAATTTTTTTGAAAGTTAGGAAAAAATTTCTTACCATATTTAAATTTTACTCTTTCAAGAAATAAAACAAACTTTTTAAATGTTCCAGCTCCCAATATTTCGTGAATTTGCATGTATCTTTTTAATCTCTTTTTTTCTTTCTTATCCATAACCATAACCCCTTACATCTTTCAATGTGGCTATATTATAACAAAATATTAAAAAAAAATCAACACTTGTTGATTATTTTGTATTTTTCCCAAAATTTTCTTATTTAGTTTTTACTTTAGGTATGTCTTCTTGCTTGGCTATTAACTTGTTATTTTCAAAAGAATTATCATTAAGCTTCGCATCTACTAATTCACTAAATCTCATTAATTCATCATCCGATAGTGATTCTACATATCTTTGTGTCGTGTCCATAACTATTGTGTTATATGGTGATGATGGTGATGATGCGGCTGTAGTTGTTGATAATGACAATGTTGTAGTTAATTCATCAGGAGTAATATTATGATCTGTAGTTGATGATGTTGATACAGTAGTTGAACCTGCTGACATTAAACTTGTCATTGACCCTAAGTCTATATAAGTCCCTATCATTTTTATCCCCCTTTTTTAGAATATTTATTATAATAATATATTATTTTTTCAATGTCAATATTTAACATCTACTAAGTATAAGCCTTCTGCTGGTGCAGTCTTTCCGGCTTTTGTTCTATCTTTACTTTCTAATATTTCTTTTACTTTAGACGGACTAATTTTATTTTCACCTATTTTGATTAATATTCCTACCATGTTTCTTACTTGATACCTTAAAAAACCGTCTCCTTTGAATGTTATTACTAATTTGTTATCTTTTTCTTCTATATTTGTTAATGAAATTGTCCTAATACAGTTTTCTTTTTCTTTGTTATCTGTTACAAAAGCTCTAAAGTCATGCGTACCTTCAAAATATTTTATTCCTTCTCTTATTGCTTTTATATCTAATTTATAATTGTATTGAAATACATAATTTCTTTCTATTGGATTATATTCACCTAAATTTATAATATATTTATATGTTTTTTCTCTTACGTTATATCTAGCATGAAAATTATCTTCTACTATTTTTGTCTCTATTACATGTATATCATCTGGGATATTGCTGTTTAGCGCTCTTTTTAGCTTATTTTCAGTTATGTTAACATCTATATCAGCATGTGCATATTGAGCTAATGCATGGACCTTTTTATCCGTTCTACCAGTCGCTGTAATAGATGTTTTTTTACCATTATTTATTTTTGTTAAAGCTTCCTCCATTTTTCCTTCTATAGTTACTAATCCTGGCTGTTTTTGATAGCCACAATAATTTGTACCATCATATGAAAATTTAATTAGAAAACGCATATTACTCCTCCTATACATGTTTATATATATCTTTAATAATATCTCTTATATCACTATGATAATCAATACTTACATTTTTTTTCTTTTTAGCTAAATAAGTGAATTCAACAATTTCTGGAATGTTTATTTTATTCCTACTTAAAAAGTCTACCCTTTGAAATATATCTTTAGTATCTCCTTCTACTAATATTTTATCTACTTTAAATATTATAGTATGAGTTGTATATTTAAAAATAATATTTGTATTATTAGTAACAATTACAATTGTTTTTTTATACTGTTCTCTAATTTTATTTAATAAAATCATTATTCTTTTTTCATTTTTCATATCTAAAAATTTAAATGGTTCTATTAAAATTATCATATCAGGATTAGATAAAAGTGAGATTGCTAATTGGATAAATTTCTTTTCAGATGATGATAGTGTGTATATATTTCTTTCTAATAACTCTTTGTCTAAATTTACTATTTTTAATGAATCATATATTTTCTTTTCTGGATTTTTTATAGATAATTTTCTTCGTTCTATTTCATATTTTAATAAGTCATATACTGTTTGTATATAAATTGAGTCTTCTATTTCTTCTTTTACAACATTAATTTTATTTTTAAAAGTGTTAATATTATCTTTATTTAATTCGATATCATTTATTATTATTTTTCCTTTATATGAATTTTTTAATTTAATGATATTAATTAAATTTTCATAGTTTTTTCCACATATTCCATTTACTTCTTTTTCTTTTATAGTGAAGTCTAAACTATTATCTTTACATTTATATCCTTTAAACTTTACTTCCATATTTCATTTATCATCCTGTTTTTATCTAAATTAATGTTGCTGATTAGATCATAATCTCTAAGTTTCACTGATAAATCTACCATAAATGGCAAGCTTAATCCTGTCTTATTTATAATATTATCTCTTTGTAATATGGTGATTGGTTCTCCGGATAGTAATATTTTCTTTTCTCCAATTATATATAAGTAATCAGAGTATAAACTTTGATTTAAATCTAAAGTTGTCATTACTACTGTTAAACCAAACTTTTCTCTAAAGTCTCTTAAAAAATTATAAACATTTTCTAATTCTTTTACTTCAAGATAATTATCTATATTGTCTAATAAAAGTATTTGTGGATGATTAACTAGGGCTAAAGCAATTTGGGCTAATACTATTTCATTTGTTGATAATGTTTTTATTTCTTTGTTAATCATTCTTCTTATTTTTAGACCTTTTATTATATAGTTTATAAATATTGTTTTATCTTTACCTGGAAGTTCTGATTGAAAATACATTTCTTCTTCTAAATTATTTTCTATAAAAATTATTTCTTTTGGTATCACACATCTTATATATCTAATATAATCTTCAAATTTATATTCATTTATATTCTTTCCATATAAGACTATATTATTTTCTGTTTTTACTTGTCTTGTTAAAATTCTTAATAGTGTTGTTTTCCCACAATTATTTGCACCTGAGATAGTTGTAATCTTGTCTTTTTCAATATAAATACTTAAATTTTCAAATAAGTTTTTATATTTTAAATCATTAATATTAAGTATTACTTCCATTATCTCACTTCCCCCTGTATTGTGTTTTTAAAAGCCAACTATTAGCTGGCCTTTCTTTTTTGTACTCGATAAATAATTCTTAATAAAAATTTATCTGATACAAATCTACTAAAAAATTTAGCACATTTCATTTTAAAACCTGGTATTATTAGCATTTTATTTTTTAGCATTTCATCTATTGCATATCTTGCAACATAAGCACTTGTTAATGGTTTTACAGAAAATTTTACTCCTGCTACGTCATTAAAGTTTGTTGCTACTGGTCCAGGGCACAAAACTGACACATGTACCTTTGTTTTTTTCTTTTTCTCCTCATAATATAATGCTTCTGTCAATTGATATACGTATGATTTAGTGGCATAATAAGTACTCATTAACGGTCCTGGTTGGAATGCCGCTGAAGATGCAACGTTTAGTATATATGTATCTGTGTTTCTCTTTTCCATATCTTTAACAAAGTATTTTGTTAATATATGAACCGCTTTTATGTTTGTATTTATTAGTTCTAAATCTTTGGTTAAATCTGTGTCTGTCAATGGACCGAAGTCTCCTAGTCCAGCATTGTTTATTAGTATGTCAATATTTTCTTTTTTTGCAAAGGCATAAAGTTCTTTTACCCTTTGTTCTTGTGATAAATCAGCTACTATTATTGTTACCTTCGTTGGTAGTGTTTCTTGAATTTCTTCTAGTTTTTCTTTATTTCTAGAAACTAGAATTAATTCACATTTTTTAGTTGCTAGATATCTTGCCATATCAAGTCCTATTCCCGAAGATGCCCCTGTAATTAAAGCTTTCATAAAATCACCTGTTTCTTTTTTATTATATCAAATTGTGTATATTTTTTCTATACATATATTAACGTATAAAAAAGAATACTTTATATTATACTGCAAATAAAATGATTTTACATAAAAAAGCAAGTATTTTAGTATACTTGCTATAAGATAATTACTTATCTTCCTTTTTTTCTTCAGGTTTAGTTTCATCAACTAATCTTAAAATAACCATTAAAGCGTTATCTCCACGTCTTTCATTTAATTTTAAGATTTGTGTATAACCACCATTACGATTTTCATAGCGTTTTGCTAAGTCATTAAATATTTTGTCAACAACTTTCTTGTCATTGTGTAAAAAAGCTAATGCTTTACGACGAGAAACTAAATCACCTTTTTTTCCGTAAGTAATCATTTTATCAACAAACTTACGTACTTCTTTAGCTCTAGTTTCTGTAGTTGTAATTGATTCATTTAAAACTACTTGTTTTGTTAATGTAGCTAATAAACTTCTTCTATGTTTATTATCTGAACCTAATTTTCTATATGCCATAGTTACTCCTCCTTATTTTAGTCATCATCACGTAAGATTAAGCCCATATCTCTAATTTTGTCTAATACTTCTTTTAGAGATTTTTTACCTAAATTACGAATCTTCATCATATCTGATTCACTCTTATTTACAAGATCTTGTAATGTATGAATTCCAGCTCTCTTTAAGCAGTTATATGCTCTAACAGAGAAATCTAAGTCTTCAATAGATGTTTCTAATGCTTTAACTTTTGGATCTTCTGTTTTTTCAATCATCATACCACTTACATCAGCAATTGATGATAAGTCAGTTAAAATTTCTAAATGTTCAATTAAGATTCTTGATGCTAATGCAATTGCTTCTTCTGGTTTAATTGAACCATTTGTCCATACATCTAAAGTTAATTTGTCATAACTTTCATCTTGTCCTACACGAGCATTTCCAACTTCATATGAAACTCTTTCAATAGGAGAATAAATAGAGTCGATAGCAATTTCTCCAACTTGTTTAATATCATGTATCTTCTTGTTATCTTCGCTTCTAACATATCCACGACCATTTGTAACAGTCATTTCCATGTTGAAAGAAGCACCCTTTGATAAAGTACAAATTACTTTATCTTTATTAATTACTTCAATATCAGCATCATGCTCGATATCAGCAGCAGTTACTTCTCCTTCTTTTGTAGTATTAATACGTACAACTTTTGCCTCATTTGAATGATTTTTAAATACTATACCTTTTAAATTTAAGATGATAGTAGTTACATCTTCATAAACCCCATCTATTGTTTGGAATTCGTGAAGAACTCCATCAATTTTAATACTACTGATTGCACTTCCTGGAAGAGATGACAACATAACTCTTCTTAATGCATTACCAATTGTAGTACCAAAACCTCTTTCTAATGGTTCTAATTCAAATTTTCCATAAAAATTACTTTCTACAGAATCAGTTATTTTATAAATTGGTTTTTCAAATTGTAACATGAAACTAACCTCCCTTTACTTTTTTCACAACTTATATTCTATTTATTATCCACGAGGACGTTTTGGTGGACGGCATCCATTATGTGGAATTGGTGTAACGTCAACGATTGATGTTACTTCTAGACCAGCTGTTTGTAATGAACGAATTGCAGTTTCACGACCTGGACCTAAACCTTTAACGCGAACCTCAACTTTACGCATACCCATATCGAATGCAGCTTTTCCAGCAGCTTCAGCAGCCATTCCTGCAGCGAATGGAGTTGATTTCTTACTTCCTTTGAAACCGATTGCTCCAGATGATGCCCAACTAATTACATTTCCATCTTTATCTGTAATTGTAGTGATTGTATTATTAAATGTTGAATGAATATGAGCAATACCTTCAGGAACATTCTTTTTAACTTTTTTCTTTCTTGTCTTATAAGCCATAAGTCTTACCTCCTTTAAATATTTATCCTTTAACTAATTAACTAAGCTTTCTTTTTGTTTGCTACAGTTTTACCTTTACCCTTACGAGTACGAGCATTACGATTAGTTCTTTGTCCTCTTACAGGTAATCCTTTTTTATGACGACTTCCTTCGTATGAATTAATTTCCATTTTTGTCTTAATATTCATACTTACTTCACGACGTAAGTCACCTTCAGTTAAATGTTTGTTGATTTCATCACGAATTTTAATTAAATCATCTTGTGATAAATCTTTTGTTTTTGTAGTTGGATCAATTTCAACTTCTTTTAAAATTTGTTTTGCAAGACTTCTTCCAATTCCATAAATGTAAGTTAATGAAATACAGATATGCTTGTCATTTGGAATGTCTACACCTTTAATACGTGCCATTTAATACACCTCCTATAAATTATCCTTGAACTTGTTTGTGTTTTGGGTTTTCACAAATAATTCTAATTTTTCCTTTACGCTTAATAACTTTGCATTTTTCGCATATTGGTTTAACTGATGCTTTAACTTTCATATTTTTCCCTCCTATTATTTACGATAGGTAATACGCCCACGTGTTAAATCATAAGGCGATAGTTCTATCATTACGGTATCTCCTGCTAAGATGCGAATATAGTTCATTCGTATTTTACCAGAAACGTGAGCTTCCACAATGTGTCCATTTTCCAATTGAACTTTGAATTTTCCTCCTGGAATAATTTCAAGAACTTTACCTTCAATTTCAATTGTATCTTCCTTAGCCATCTTTTCACTCTCCTGTCAATTATTTATCCATCGGCAGTTTTTATAGAGCGATGGAATTTGTATCCTTTTAAGAAGGTATTTAATATACCTTCTTATATATCAGATACTGATTTTTGATACATTAATCTCTTATTATTTTATCAATTTTTTTAAATATATTTTCAACGGTATCATTACCATCTACTTCTATTAAAACTTTTTTTTCTTTGTAGTGTTCAACAATTGGTTCAGTCTTTTCAATGTACATTTGATATCTAGTATCGAAAGCTTCAAGATTATCATCTGATCTTTGATAAAGTTTACCGCCACAATTATCACATACCGAATCTACTTGTGGTGAACTACTTTCATAATTTATATTATAAATTGTTTTGCAGTCTTCACAGATTCTTCGTCCTACAATTCTTTTTTCAAGTGTTTCTTTGTCTACTTTTATTAAAATTACATTACCTACTTCATATCCTAATCTTCCAAGGATTTTATCGTATTCGTAAGCTTGGTCTAAATTTCTTGGAAAACCATCAATTATGAAACCATTCTTACAATCATTTTTTTTTAATCTTTCTTCGATTAATTGATATGTAATTTCATCTTTTACTAGCTTTCCACTTGCTAATGTTTCAGCAACATATTCTCCAATTTCATTATCTTCTTTTGATATTTCTCTTAAAATATCTCCAGTTGATATGTGAGGAATACCATACTTTTCAACAACAAGTTCAGCTTGTGTGCCTTTTCCTGCAGCAGGTGGTGCTATAAACATAATATTTTTCATTATCTTCTACTATATCCTCTCTTATAGCTTCTAGTTAGTATACTTCCCTCTAACTGTTTGTAAGTTTCAAGAGCGACACCAACTACAATTAACAATCCTGTTCCACCAATAGTTACTGATGTTGGTAGACTTGTTAATTTTGAAAATATAATTGGTAGTCCTGCAATTACTGTTAAGAATGTTGCTCCAAGTATTGTTAATCTTGATAAGATCTTACTTAAATAATTCTTAGTTTCATCTCCAGGTCTAATCCCAGGAATATATCCTCCATTATCTTGTAAGTTCTTTGCAAATTCATCTGGCTTTAATTGAATAAAGGTATAGAAGTAAGCAAAGAAGAAGATAAATATTACATATAATATGAATCCAACTGGAGTAGTATATGTTAAGTATTTTTGAACAATAACAGAAAAGTTATCATTTTTTATTACCTGTGCAATAATGCTTGGAATAGATAATAAACTTGATGCAAAAATTACTGGTATAACTCCTGCTGAATTTAATTTTATTGGCATAAAACTTTGTGCATTTCCATAAGCGCTTGTTGACTTATTAGCATATTGTATTGGGATTCTTCTTTCTGATTCTTGAACAAATATCATTCCAATTACTATTGCAAAATATACAAGTACAAATAATGAAAACTTAACAATTCCTAATGTTATAACTTGTGCAGTTCCTGTAAATGTTACAAGATTTGTAAATGCTGTTATAAACATTTGAGGCAATGTTGCTATGATACCTGACATAATTATTAAACTTAGACCATTTCCTATACCCTTTTGTGTTATTTGGTCACCCATCCACATTAGTAAGGAAGTTCCAGCAGTTAACACTGTTGCAATATACATATATTGCATTGGACTTGAACCTTTACCGATGAAAGCAAAGGAAAAGGCATAACCTTCAATGAAAGCAAAAGCTATACCTAAATATCTTGTAATTTGGTTTATCTTTTGTCTTCCTGTATGTCCTTGTTTTCTAAGTTCTGTAAAGTATGGAATAATATCCATTTGTAATAGTTGCATTATAATTGACGCTGTAATATATGGCATAACTCCTAATGCAAATATTGAGAAATTTTTTAATGCTCCACCACCGATTGTATTCATCAATTCTAGAAAACCTAAGTTACTAGTTAAATCATCAGTTCCTGGAACTCTAATTGAGCATCCTAATATAAATATTGTTAATGCTACCAAAGTGAAGTAAATTCTGTGTCGTAGATCTTTGTTTTCTGAAGTAAATAATTCCTTCATTATTTTAAACATATTAGATCACCTCAGCTTTACTTCCTGCCTCTTTAATCTTTTCTAATGCACTAGCTGAAAATTTAGAAGCTTGAATAGTAATTTTCTTTTCTAATTTTCCATTACCTAGTACTTTAACTCCATCTAATTGTTTTTTTAATAAACCAGTATCTTTTAATAATGCTGGTGTAACTACTGTTCCATCTTCAAAAACGTTTAAGTCTTCTACGTTAATTGTTGCATAAACAGTTCTAAACTTAGCGTTCTTAAATCCTCTCTTAGGGATTCTTCTATATAATGGTAATTGTCCACCTTCAAATACTGGGTTGATACTACCACCACTACGTGCTTTTTGTCCTTTTTGTCCGCGACCACTTGTTTTACCAAGACCACTACCTGATCCACGTCCTACACGTTTCTTTGCATGAGTAGCACCGATATTTTTTTCTAATTCATGTAACTTCATTATCCTAATATCTCCTCTACTGTTTTTCCGCGAAGTGCAGCAACTTCTTCTGCAGTCTTCATTGACTTTAACGCATTCATTGCAGCTCTTGCCATATTTAATTTAGTTCTTGCTCCTAGTGATTTAGAAACAACATCACGAACTCCTGCTAAATCAAGGATTGCACGAACTGATCCACCGGCGATAACACCAGTACCTGCAGCAGCAGGTTTGATGATAACTCTAGCAGCTCCAGCTCTACCAATTGCTTCATGAGCAACTGTTCTTCCATCGATTAGAGGAATAGTGATAATATTCTTGTTTGCATCTTGTAATGCTTTTTTTATTGCATCAGGTACTTCATTTGCTTTTCCAATACCTAATCCAACTTTACCTTTACGATCTCCAATAACAACTGTTGCAGAATATCTTCTTTGACGTCCACCTTTGTTAACTTTAACAACGCTTTTAACATCAATTACTAATTCTTCGAATTGTTTTTCTTTAGAGTCATTTCTTTTTTGCATATTACCCTCCTATTAGAATTCTAATCCGTTTTCACGTGCAGCTTCTGCTAAAGCTTTAACACGTCCATGATAAAGGTATCCACCTCTATCAAATACTACTTTTGTAATTTTAGCTTTTGTAGCTTTTTCAGCGATTGCCTTACCTACAACTTTAGCTGCTTCTACATTACTTCCATTTTCAATTTTTAAATCTTTATCTAATGAGGAAGCTGATACAAGAGTAGTTCTAGTTTCATCATCTATGATTTGTGCGTAAATTCCAGTGTTTGAACGGAATACACATAATCTTGGTATAGCGCTTGTTCCCATTAATGTCTTACGAACTCTTTCGTGACGAGATTCACGCATTTTATTACGAGATTCTTTTTTAATCATATAACTTTTCTCCCTTCCTACTTATTAAGCAGCTTTCTTTCCTTCTTTACGACGAATATGTTCATCTTTATATCTGATACCTTTTCCCTTATATGGTTCAGGTTGTCTTACTTTTCTAATATTAGCTGCAAATTCTCCAACTAACATCTTATCAATACCTTTTACAGTTATTTCTGTGTTACTTACTGATTCAACTGTAAGTCCTTCAGGTACTTCCATTTCTACTGGATGTGAATATCCAGCGTTGATTACTAATTTTTTACCTTGTACATTGAAACGATAACCAACACCAACGATTTCTAACCCTTTAGCATAACCTTCAGTTACACCAACAATCATATTTTTTACTAAGGCATTCATTGTTCCATGCATTGCTTTAGCACTTTCGTTAAGACGTTCAAAAGTTAATTGGTTTCCTTCAACCTTCATTGTAATGTCTTTTAACATTTGTTGTGTTAATGTTCCTTTTGGTCCTTTAACAGTTACAACGTTATCAACATTTTCAACAGTAACTCCTTCTGGAATTGTAATAATACGATTTCCAATACGGCTCATAACGACACCTCCTTATATTTATTATTATATTACCAAATATAAGCTAGAACTTCTCCACCTATATTTTGTTTACGAGCTTCTTTATCTGTCATAATTCCTTTAGATGTTGAAATGATTGCGATTCCTAAGCCATTTAAAACTTTTGGAATTTCATCATTTTTTGCATATACACGAAGTCCTGGTTTGGAAATTCTCTTTAAACCAGTGATAACTCTTTCTTTCTTATCAGTATATTTAAGAGTTAAGATAATAGTACCTTGAGTATTATCACTGTCAATCTTATAATCTTTTATAAATCCTTCTTCTTTTAAAATCTTTGCGATTTCTTTTTTAATATTAGAAGCTGGAACTTTTACTTCTTCATAACGCATTTGGTTAGCGTTACGAATTCTTGTTAGCATATCTGCAATTGTATCAGTTACTACTGCCATTATAATTTCCTCCTTTCCAATTACCAACTTGATTTTTTAATTCCTGGTATTTGTCCTTTATAAGCTAATTCACGGAAGCAAATACGGCAGATTCCGAATTTACTCATAACTGCGTGTGGGCGACCACAACGAGAACATCTTGTATATTCACGTACTTTATATTTTTGTGGTCTATTAGCCTTTACTATCATACTTTTCTTTGCCATAATATTCCTCCCATTTTTACTTTTTAAAAGGAATTCCAAGTCCATTTAATAAGTCGAATGATTCTTCATTTGTGCGTGCTGTAGTTACGAAAACGATATCCATTCCACGTACTTTTACTACATCATCGTAATTAATTTCTTGAAAAATTAATTGTTCTTTAATTCCCATTGTATAGTTTCCTCTACCATCGAAAGCTTTTGGACTAACTCCACGGAAATCTCTAACACCTGGTAATGAGATAGTGATTAACTTATCAATAAAGTTATACATATTATCTCCTCTTAGTGTTACTTTGCAACCAATAGCTTGACCTTCTCTTACTTTAAATCCAGCGATTGATTTTTTTGCTTTTGTTACTACTGGTTTTTGTCCAGAAATTAATGTTAAATCATGAACTGCTGCTTCTAATAATTTAGAATTTGTAGTTGCATCACCAACACCCATATTAATAACAACTTTTTCTAATTTTGGAACTTCCATTATTGACTTATAATTATATTTTTCTTTTAAACTTGGAACTACTTCATTTAAGTATTTCTCTTTTAGGCGGTTCATAATTACCCTCCTTCCAATTAATCAATTTTTTCGTTTGATTTTTTTGCTATTCTTATTTTTTTACCTGTTTTTTCATCAGTTGTATGTCCAATTCTAGTTCTTTTTTTAGTTTTAGGATCAACTATCATAACATTTGATGCATTGATTGGTGCAGCAACTTCAATAATTCCACCTGTTTCAGTACCAGTTGGTTTTTGATGTTTCTTAACCATATGTACACCTTCAACGATAACTTTATTTTCGTTTCTTAATGTTTTAACGATTTTTCCTGTTTTACCTTTATCAGAACCAGTGATAACTACAACTTCATCTCCTACTTTAAAGTTCATATTTATCCTCCTCTTATAGTACTTCTTTTGCTAAAGAAACAATTTTCATGTAATCTTTATCACGAAGTTCTCTTGCTACTGGTCCAAAGATACGAGTTCCTACTGGACTCTTGTCATCACGAATGATAACACAAGCATTGTCATCGAACTTAATGTAACTTCCATCTTCACGACGAACGCCTTGACGACTACGAACGATAACTGCTTTTACAACTTTTCCTTTTGGAATTGGTGAGTTAGGGATTGCGCTTTTAACTGTTCCAACTACTACATCACCAATGTTACCTGTTTTTACTTTACTTCCACCTAATACACGGATTACTAATAATTCACGTGCACCAGAGTTGTCAGCAACCTTCATACGGCTTTCTTGTTGTAACATAGATTATTCCTCCTTCTCATCTAAGCGTTAAATAATAACTGCTTCTTTTACTATTTCTTTTAAATAGAAATGTTTAGTTTTTGATAATGGTCTAGTTTCTACTATACGAACAGTATCTCCAACTTTTGCTATATTTTTTTCATCATGTACACAATATTTCTTTGAGCTTTTAACTCTTTTGTGATATAACGGATGGTTTTTATAAGTTTCAACTAAAACACTAATTGTTTTATCATTAGTTGCGCTTACTACTTTTCCAACTAATTCTTTTCTTACTTTCTTTTCCACTTTATATCCTCCTATTCGTTAATCTCACGTTCTTTTAGAACGGTTTTCATTCTTGCAACGGTGTGTCTTAAATCTCTAATTCTAGAAGGTTTTTCTAAATTACCTGTTGCTTGTTGAAAACGTAAATTGAATAGTTCTTCTTTTGCTTCAACTAATTTTTTGTTGATTTCTTCAGTTGATAATTCTCTAATCTCTTTAACCTTCATTTGATTCACCACCATTTTCTTTTTTTACAAATTTTGTTGCTACTGGTAGTTTATGAGAAGCAAGTCTTAATGCCTCACGTGCAGTTGCTTCATCAACACCTGCTATTTCGAACATTATTTTTCCTTCCTTAACTACTGCAACCCATCCTTCAACATTACCTTTACCTTTACCTTGTCTTGTACCGATAGGCTTTTTAGTTAATGGCATATGTGGGAAGATATTTATCCAAACTTTTCCACCACGTTTCATGTAACGAGTCATAGCTACACGAGCAGCTTCTATTTGGTTTGCTGTAATCCAAGCACCTTCTTTTGCTTGAAGTCCATATTCACCGAAATGTAATTCTCTATTTCCACGTGATCTTCCTTCGTAAGGTAATCTATGAACACGACGATATTTTGTTCTTGACGGTATTAACATATTAATTACCTCCCTTAGCCTTTTTATTTAGGATTTCTCCTTTATATATCCATACCTTTACACCTATTTTTCCGAATGTTGTATCAGCTTCACTTGTAGCGTAATCAACATCTGCTCTTAATGTATGTAGAGGAATAGTTCCTTCTGTATATCCTTCACTACGAGCCATATCTGCTCCACCTAAACGTCCAGATACACTTGTTTTTATTCCTTTGGCTCCAGCTTTCATAGCATTTCTAATTGCTCTTTTTTGAGCCATACGGAATGATGCTCTATTAGTAATTTGGTTTGCAATATTATCTGCAACTAATTGAGCGTTTAAATCTACTTTTTTAATGTCAGCGATTGAGATTTGTACATTCTCACCTGCAACCTTTGAAAGTTGTTTCTTTAATTTTTCAATTTCTTCTCCACCGTGTCCAATCATAACACCTGGCTTTGAAGTATGGATAACAACTTCTGTTTTCTTAGTATTTCTTTCAATTTCAACTTTGGCAATTCCAGCATTAGTTAAATTCTTTTCTAAATATTCACGGATTTTAATATCCTTATCTAAATACTTAGAGAAGTCTTTATTATTACTATACCATTTAGCTTCCCAGTCTTTATTGATACCAAGTCTAAGTCCATTAGGATTTACCTTTTGTCCCATTTTGTTACCTCCTTATTAGTTTTTTGTAGCCACTACTATATTAATGTGACTAGTTCTGTGATTTCTATGTCCTATGTGTGAACGTGAATCAAAAAAGTGACGTTTCATAACAGGACCAGCATCTACTCTTGCTTCTTTAACATAAAGTGTAGCAGCATCTGCACCATTATTATTAACAGCGTTTGCGATAGCAGAATCTAAAACTTTTTTAGTTAATCTTGCTGATTTATTATTAACATTAATTAAAATGTTTAATGCTTCTTGTACACTTTTACCACGAATCATATCAGCAACTAATCTTGCTCTGATAGGTGATACTCGAAGACCTTTAGCAATTGCTTTTGCTTCCATATTTCTAACCTCCTAGTCATTATTTCTATTTTTTGTCTGAACCATGTCCACCAAATTTACGTGTTAATGCAAATTCACCTAACTTATGTCCAACCATATCTTCAGTTACATAAACTGGAATAAATTCTTTTCCATTATGTACTGCAAATGTGTGTCCAATAAAATCAGGAAAAATAGTGGAACGGCGTGACCATGTTTTAATGACTTCTTTTTTTCCAGACTTATTTAATTCTTGAACCTTTTTTAATAATCTTTCGAATACGTAAGGCCCTTTTTTTAAACTTCTTGCCATTTTTTAATCATCCTTTCCTATTTACTATTGCGACGACGTACTATGAACTTGTCAGATTGTTTTTTCTTACGTGTCTTTAATCCAAGTGCAGGTTTACCCCAAGGTGTCATTGGTGCCTTACGTCCGATTGGAGCACGTCCTTCACCACCACCATGTGGATGGTCATTTGGATTCATAACTGAACCACGAACTGTTGGTCTGATACCCATATGACGTTTACGACCAGCTTTTCCTATTTTAACAAGTGATGCATCTTCATTTCCAACTACACCAACTGTTGCATAGCAAGTTCCTAACACTTTTCTTTGTTCTCCACTTGATAAACGAATCATAACATAATTTCCTTCACGACCAAGGATTTGAGCTGAAGCACCAGCACTTCTTGCTAATTCTCCACCTTTTCCAGGACGTAATTCAATATTATGAATCATTGTACCTACTGGAATACTCATAATTGGTAATGCATTACCAACTTTAATATCTGCATTTTCTCCAGATTCAATTGTTGCTCCAACTTCTAATCCTTTAGGAGCAATGATGTATCTTTTTTCTCCATCTGCATAATTGATTAATGCAATATTTGCAGTTCTGTTTGGATCATATTCAATACTTGCTACTGTTCCAGGTACGTTTAATTTATTTCTTTTAAAATCAATGATACGATATTTTCTTTTAACGCCGCCACCTTGATGACGAACTGTTATCTTACCTTGATTATTACGACCACTGTTTTTCTTTATAGTAACTAAAAGTGATTTTTCTGGAGTGCTAGTAGTTAATACTTCATTTACTAATGCACTCATCTTTCTACGTCCTGGTGTAGTAGGTTTATAATTTCTGATTGCCATAATTTATTTCCTCCTTCTAACCAAGATCAATTGTTTGTCCTTCTGCAAGTGTAACAATTGCTTTTTTTGAACGATTAGTTAATCCAGTATAACGACCAACTCTTCTTTTCTTTGGTTTTACATTGATTGTTCTAATTGAAGTAACTTTAACATTAAAGATTTTTTCAATTGCTTCTTTTATTTCAATCTTATTTGCTTTTGGATCAACTTTAAAAGTATATTTTCCTTCGCTTTTTGCTGCTTCTGATTTTTCAGTAACAACTGGTGCTTTAATTATTTCTAAATATTTAGTATCTTTCATTATTTAAGCACCTCCTCGATAAATTTTAAGGCATCTTCTGTAACTACCATCACATCAGTACCTACGATATCTAATACATTAATTTCATCTGCTAAAATTAATACTAAATTTTTTAAATTTCTTGATGCAAGAATTAAATTTTCATCAAATTCTTTTACAACTAATAATACTTTTTTATCAGCTATTTTTAATGTTTCTAATACATTAATCATATCTTTAGTTTTTGGAGTTGCAATATTTAAATTTTCTAAAACTAATAATTCGTTATTTGCAACTTTTTCAGCTAAAGCTGATTTAATAGCTATTTGTCTTTCTTTACGGTTTTGTTTTTTACTATAATCTCTTGGTACTGGAGTTCCGTAATTTCCTCCACCTACCCATTGTACAGCTCTAATTGAACCTTGACGTGCATGTCCAGTTCCTTTTTGTCTCCATGGCTTTCTTCCTCCACCAGAAACTTCTGAGCGATTTTTAGTTTTATGTGTTCCTTGTCTTAATGATGCCATTGATAAAATAATTGCATCTGTTAAAACGTTTTTGTTTGGCGTAATTCCAAATATTTCTTCATTTAAATTAATGTCCTTTACTTTTTCACCTTTAAGATTTAAAAGTTCTACTTTTTTCATCTACGATTCCTCCTTTCATCACTTTATAAAATTTTCTTTCCTTATTATATAACTGTGATGATTTTATTCTTCTGTTGTTTCTTCAGTTGTTGTTTCTTCTGCAACTTCAGCAGCTTTTTCAGCATAATTTACTAAATTAGCAGCTTCTTTTTTTACAGTTGGTTTTTTAACTGCAGTACGAATCATTACTAATGATTTTTTTGGACCAGGAACATTACCCTTAACTAAAATTACGCTATTTTCTGTATCAATTGATACAACTTCAAGATTTTGAACTGTTCTTTGAACATTACCCATTTGACCAGGCATTTTCTTTCCTTTAAGTACGTGCATTGGTAACATTGTACCTAGAGAACCAACACCTCTGTGGTATTGAGAACCATGTCCCATAGGACCTCTTGATTGGTTATGGCGTTTAATAACACCTTGGAAACCTTTACCTTTACTTGTTCCAGTAACATCAACAATTTCCCCTGCTTCGAAAATGTCTACACCAATAGTTTGACCTAATGTGTAATCATTAACATTAACTCCTCTAATTTCTCTTAAGAAGCGCTTAGGTGTTGTGTTAGCTTTCTTTACATGACCTAATTCTGGCTTGTTGCTTAATTTTTCTCTAATTGTTTGAGCACCAAGTTGAATTGCATCATATCCATCTTTTTCAACTGTTTTAATTTGAGTTACAACATTTGGTTCAACTTCAATAACAGTTACCGGAATTAATTTACCTTCTTTAGTAAATACTTGAGTCATTCCGATTTTCTTACCTAAGATTCCTTTCATTACTTTTCCTCCATTATTTAGTTTTGATTTCGATATCTACACCGCTTGGTAAATCTAAATGAGCTAATGCATCAATAGTTTCCTTGCTTGGATTTTTGATATCAATAAGTCTTTTGTGTGTACGCATCTCGAATTGTTCACGAGAATCTTTGTTTATGTGTACAGCTCTTAAAATTGTGAATTTTTCAACTTCAGTTGGAAGTGGTACTGGACCAGAGATTTCCCCACCAGATCTTCTTACTGTTTCAACAATTTTCTTAGCAGCATTATCAAGAATTCTGTGATCATATGCTTTAATTCTTATACGAATTTTTTCTGTTGACATTAAAATCCTCCTCTCGCCTATATCTAGTATAGACTTGCTCCGTACGAATAACCCAATAACCAATTATCAACTTAACCTGGTGTATCAGCAACCTCGCACATCTAAGCAGTCACACGTATTAAATTATAACGGATGAGTGCTATTTTTGCAAGTCTTTTTTAACCTTTTTCTTATTTTTCAAAGAATTCTTTGTTTTTTTTTCGACATTTGTATTATATTTCTTCATTTTTTTGTAATTTTTTTATAGAAGCCGGCATAATTAAACTTGAACCAAATTTTTTATTTATTTTATCTACAGTCTTTTGGATGCTTTCTTCTTTAGAGTTATTGTCAATTTCTGTATCAAATATAGATACTTGTGTATTTTTAAATTTTGTTAAATTTGCAAGTCTAACTCCTATTAATCTAACTGGAATGTTATTATAACTTTTTTCAAATAAACTATTAATTTTCTTTAAAATCTCTTTGGTATTATCTGTTGCATTTTCTAGTTGTTCTTGAACAGTTGTTGATTTAAAATATTTATCCTTATATATAATTGCTATTGTTGATGCGTATAAATTTTGTTCTCTTAATTGTCTGCATACATCTTCAGTTTGCACAAAAAGCACTTCTTTTAATTTTTCTCTATTTTCTTCATCATGCGGAAGTGTTCTTGTTGTACTTATACTTTGACGTTTGTCTTTTCTTTCTTCTACTTTTGACTCATCAATTCCCCAAGCAGCTTGTTTTAAATATTTTGCTTGACTTTTAAACTTTTTTTCTAATTTTTGAAAATCGTATTCTGCTAAATCTTTAATCGTGTATATATTCATTTTATTTAGTTCGATGGATGTTTTCTTTCCACACATAAATAAATCATTTACTGGTAACGGCCATAATTTTTCTTTTATTTCACTTTTTAATAGTGTGTGTACTTTATCTGGTTTTTCAAAGTCACTTGCCATTTTTGCACATAACTTGTTATTTCCAATTCCAACATTTACAGTAAACCCAAATTTTTCTTTTATTTCATCTTTTATTTTGTATGCTAATTCTAGGTGATTGGTATATAAATACTTTGTTCCTGTCATATCTAGAAAACATTCATCAATCGAGAACTGTTCCATAATTGGAGTAAATGTTTTTAAATAGTTCATTAGTTGTTTTGATTTTCTTTGGTATATTTCATGATTTGGACTAAATATTTTTAAATTCGGACATTTCATTTTAGCTTGATAAATAGTTTCTGCAGTTACAATTCCATATTTTTTTGCAATTGGACTTTTTGCTAGTACTATTCCGTGTCTTTTACTTTCATCACCCGCAATAATAGCAGGAATTGTTCTTATATCAATATTATATCCTTCCTCAAGTAATTGAACAGCAGTCCAAGAAAGAAATGCGTTATTTACATCTATATGAAAAATTATTCTTTCTGCCACTATTCTCACCTCGCCTATATTATACTACTTTAGAAAAAAGATAAAAGAAAAAACGTTATATTTTAACGCCTAAACTGTAAAATTATCTATGCAAAATGTTGCATAAACTGGTATATATCTAATATCTTTCTTTGTTTGAAAATTATTTTCTGTAATTCTATATCCTTCTTTAACTGTAAATTTTTTCATAAAAACTGATAATGACTTTGCTTTTGAATTTGATTTTGTTGTTAATTCTATTGGTATTATTTGTCCCATTCTATTTTGAACAACAAAATTTACTTCTGCTTTTCCCTCTGATTGATAGTAATATAGCCCAAAGCCATTATCTGATAATGTTTTTGCGATATGATTTTCATATAATATTTCTTTTATATTCTCATTTGATGCAAACTGTTTATAATTTAAGTGAAGCATGGTATAAAGTAATCCTTCATCTATTACATATAATTTAAAACTATCTAAGTCTTTGCAACTGCTTAATACTCCCTTTATATCTTTAGCCTTATAGCTTCTATATACCAGTTGGTTATTTACTAAATAATTAATTGAACTTTCATATTCTTTTGCTCTTTTTCCTGATCCAATTACACCATATTGAAATTTTTTGTTTTCTTTTTTCAATTGTTCTGGTAACGAATCTATTACTTCTATTCCTCTTGGAATATCGATTAATATATTATTTAGAGCAACTTCTTTTTTATACACATCTATTATTTTTTGCTTTATCGCGTCTAACTCATACTCAGTTGCTCCTGCAATAGATGCTTTTACCACTTCTGGAAGTCCCCCTGATACTAAATATTCTTGAAATAAATCTAATGCAACTTTATGAAAAGCGCAAGTCTTTCTTTTGTTGAATGATTCTTTAATTAGATTAGCAAGATTTTTTTCATCATGTGCCCATAAAAATTCTTCAAAGTCCATTTCATTCATACTTTTAAATTGTAACTCTTCGGCTTTAAATTCATTTATTTTTTCTTTTCTTGAAGTAATAGCAATTATATTATATTTGCTATGTTCACTTCCAAAGATTTTTAATCCTTTTGCAATTTCATTATTTGTAAGATTATCTAAAATTACTAATGTATCTTCTTTTAAAATTGTCTCTCCAGATATTAATGAAAGATTTAAAATTAATTTTTCTGTTGATTTTTCCTTTGTAAATAGATTTATAATTTCTTTATTATTATCAGTATTAAAATAAATCATATTTTTATATTCTTTTTTTCCAAAGTCAAGTACAGAAAATGTCTTTCCTATTTGTTTTGAACCAAATAAAATTAATGGTTTTTTCATAGAATCATCTTTCCATTTCTTTAAAAATTTCTCGATTTTTCGTTCCATTTACTGTCTTCACCTCACATATTTCATAAATTAAGTATACATTTTTTATAATATATTTGTCAAATAAAAAAGACTATTTCTAGCCTTTATGATTGTCTTATTGGAGTGTTATATTCTAATCTTAGTTTGTCTGCTATTGTTACTATAAACTCTGAATTTGTCGGTTTTGCACCTTCTATGTCTATTGTGTATCCAAATAATTCTACCATATAATCCCAATTTGCTCTTGTCCAACTAATGTCAATTGCATGTCTAATTGCTCTTTCTACACGAGATGCAGTTGAATCAAATGTTTTTGCAATTGCTGGATATAATTCTTTTGTTATTCCACCTATATATTCTGGATTTTTAAATACTAGTGTTATTCCTTCTCTAATATATTGATATCCTTTAACATGTGATGGAACTCCAAGTTCATGAAGTGTTTTTGAAATTGAGATTTGTAAATTGTTTTGAAACAGGTCAACACTTTCATTTGGATTACTGTGACTAGCATACACACTTTCTATTTTTGCTTTTAGATGACTTAATTCAAATGGTTTCAATATGTAGTAACAAGCACCAAGTTCAGATACTTTTCTAATCATTTCTTGTGTATTATAAGATGTAAGAACAATAATTTTTTTATTTATATTATTTTTCTTAAGATATTCTAAAACTTCAACCCCATCTACTCTTGGCATTACTAAATCTAGTAAGATTATATCTATATTATCCGAATGTTTATCAATAATATCTATTCCATACTTTCCATCTTCAGCTACGTAATTAACTGATATTTTCTTATTATCTTTAAAGTACTCTCTTATCATATCTACTAAATTTTTATTATCATCAATAATTAATAATTTTATTTTATTCATAATTTCTCCTCTTTATTCTTTTTACCACGTATCTTAATTATATACTATCGAATTAAAAAGATAAAGAAAAAAAATAGACAAGTTTTGTCGATTCTTAAAACTTACCTATTTTCTAGTTTCGAAAGAAATATTTTTAATTTATCTGGTTTTAGACTTATTCCACCTAATAAATAACCATCTATTATTTTGCACTGATTTAAGATATCTATGTTTTTTTCATTTGCACTTCCTCCATAGAGTACCTTATTTTTGGGAAAATTTTTTTTAATTAATTGAAAAACTTCCTCTATTTCACTATTGGTTGGAATTATCCCTGTTCCAATTGCCCAAATTGGCTCATATGCAATAATTATTTTTTCTTTATCTTCATCATTGACATTTTCAACTGCTGTTAGTAATTCTTTGATTAACACCTCTTTAACTTTTCCTGATTCTCTTTCTTCTCTAGTTTCTCCAATACATAATATTGGAATAATATCATTTTCTAATAAGTTGTTTACTTTTTTATTTATTTCGTCATTTGTCTCTTTTTGGTATTGTCTTCTTTCACTGTGTCCTACTATTGCATATTCTACACCAAATGATTTTAATTGACTTGCTGATATTTCACCAGTATATGCTCCATTATCATTAATACTTACATTTTGAGCCCCTAATGAAAAATTATTTAAATTATAGTTGCTTATATTCAAAAAAGTGGGACACACAATCATTTTGTTAAACGTATTTATTGTTGAAAGTTCTTTTTGATATTCTCTAAATCTATTTTTTTCTAAATTTGACTTGTTATTTAATGCTATTATCATTTAAACCTCTTTTTAATACTTTTATATATTTTTGAGAAAACTCCAAATCTATTTTCTTCTTGTTTTTCTTTGATTGCTCTATTATATACTTCTATAACTCTATCAGCATAATTTTTAGAGCTATAATGTTCTGCCTGAATTCTTGCCTGTTTATCAAATCTTTGTAGTTCCTTTGGATTTTCATATAATCTAATAATATTTTTTTCATATTCTTCCTTTGTTTCAAAGAATAATCCATTTAATTCTTCTGTTACCATGCTTTGGAATGCTTCATCATTCATACAAACTGGTACAACATTTGACGCCATTGCTTCTATTATTGTTAGACCTTGTGTCTCTGTTTTTGATGCTGTAGCAAATACATTTGATATATGGTAGTAGTATGGCATATCATCCCAAGCGGCCTTTCCTGTAAAAATAATGTTATCGGATAATCCAAGTTTATTACTTAATTTTTCATATTTTTCTTTATCTGGACCGTCACCTACAATTATTAATTTTATATTTTTAGATTTTTTTACTAGTTCCTGTTGTGCATAAATTAAAAATTCAACGTTTTTTTCTTCTGCCAATCTTCCTACAAATAATATTATAAAGTCTTTTTTATTTAATTTTAGGCGTTTTCTTAAATCGCTTACATCATCTTCTTTTATATTTTCCTTAAAGAATCTTTCTACTTCAATTCCAGTTGGAATTATGTGAATATTTTTTTCAAATTTATACTTTTCTGTAAATAATTTATAAGTTTTTGTTGTTGGTACGATTAATTCTGTTGCAGTTGTATCACAATAAAACTTTGTAAAGTATTCTAATAATTTTTTACTTGATTTTTGAAAATAACCTTTTGTTATGTAATGAATATAATCTTCATACATTGTATGATAGGTATGAACTAATGGAATATTATATTGTTTAGCAATTAATCTTGCGAATGTTCCTATTGCAAACTCTGTTTGTGAATGTATAACATCTAAATTCCAACTTCTAATTTTTTTAACTGCTTTTACTGGATAAATACTAGTTAGTCTTGAATCATATATTCCAGTTGGTAGTCCTGGTATTCTTAATATTTTTTCTTTTTCATCATATTCATATTTAAAACTTTCAATGTTAGCTGTTACTACATATACATCATGACCTTGTTTTTCTAAGGCTTTTTTTAGCATAACTTCGCTTGTAACTAAACCGCTAATATATGGAGTATATGTTTCTGAAAATATACCAATACGCATTATTTCACCTTCTTTTCCAAACTGAAAATTAATGCACCTATTATAACACCTAAATAATATGTTATAAAGCGCCAAATCAATAAAACTGCAGATAATGTTCCTGTTTTTATGAAATTACCATAAAATTGAGTAAATCCATATTCTATGCCACCACTTGCTCCTGGAATTGGAACAAATGCTCCGATTAAATAGATATAGGCTGATGCAGTTATTGTGTCTGCAATATTTAGACTTGTAAAGTCACCCATACTAAACAAAACAAATAAAGGTATTAAATATAAGAATCCCAAACTTAAAATATTTAAGAAAATACCAATTATGGATAACTTTTTATTTTTTGACAATTCTTTAAATCCGTTATATAAATCTTCAAATTTAGTTTCTATCTCTTCATCTTTTCCGTTTATCTTTAATTTTTTGCAAGATTTTTTGCATAGATTACTTAACTTTTGTGTTGTTTTTTTTGAATTTGCTACTAAAAGTAATATTACTACTACAAATATGTTTATAGCAAATCCCAATAATACCAGGTACTTTAAGAATGTTACTTTAGGAAATATTTTAAATATAAAGTTATAAGTCACAGCAAGTGCTCCACATATTACTAAGGCAATTTGATAAAAGATAAAGCTTTGGACTGTATAGTTTGTGGCTTTTGGTAAGGAAATACCATGTTCTGTAAGCATATATATTTCCATAGGTTGTCCACCTGTTGAGAATGGTGTAATTCCGTTAAAAAATTGTGTTATGAAATTATGTTTAATTGCTTCCTTTACACTGATTTTTTTCTTATCATTTACAATTAAGTAATTAGCTATTCCCTTTAATGAAACAGATATTAAAAATACTATAACAGCTAATATTAAATATTTTACATCCATTGTTGTCAATGCTTTTGATATGTTTAACCAATCATCTTTTAATATTACATATAATACAATTATTGTAATTAACAATAAAACTAGTGTATTTTTCTTTATTTCTTTTAATATATTCATGCTAGTTTCCTTTGATTGTTTAAAGTATCTTCTGTTTCTTTTAAATATATAACATTTCCTTTTTCTTCACCTAGACTTTCGAAGCCTTTTGCTTCTAGATTTTCTATCATATTTCTATCATTTGATGCTGTTTTTATGAATATTTCTTTCATTCCTAGTGTATGAATTGAATAATCTGTAGCAAGTGAAATTAATCTTCTGTTTTTTAATTTTGTTTTTATTGGAGGAAAAGAAATATTACATGTTTTTATATCTCTTTCTCCTTCAATGTAGCATATATCTTTTATTTTAGAAGAAGATTCTAAAAATAAAGATTCTCTTACTTCATTTGAAAGTTTTTTATGTTGTTCATATTCTTCTCTTGGGACTTGTTGTATTTTCTTTGCATTTTCTACAGTCATAGTATGAATTTCGTTTTCTTTTTCAAAATCTTCTACTAATTTCATATGATCTTCATCATATGGATCTACTAAAAATAGTCTCTCACTATTCAACCTTCTCACCTACTTAATTGCTTCTATTCCTGGTAATTCTTTTCCCTCTAAATATTCAAGTGTTGCTCCTCCTCCAGTAGATGCATGATATACTTTATCTTTATAACCTGCATTACTTGCAGCTGCAACAATGTCTCCTCCACCTAAAATTGTTTTTATATTGTTTTCAACTACGTATTTTAATAATACATCTGTATTCTTTTTGTATTTATCAAATTCATATACTCCAAGAGGTCCATTCCATATAACAATTGAAGCATCTTTTAATATATTTTCATATTTTTCTACTGTTTTTTCACCAATGTCTAAGCCCATTTCATCTTTTGTTATTTCATCAGCCATTTTTACTCTATAGTCTTCTTCATTTGTAAATTCATTAGTCACAGCAAAGTCTACTGGTAATTCTATTTTTTCAGAATATTTTTCTAACATTTTTTTACAAAAGTCTATATTTTCTTCATCTAACAATGATTTTCCAATTTCATAACCTTTTGCTTTTAAGAATGTAAATGCCATTCCTCCGCCTATTAATATTTTATCTGCTTTTGTTAATAAATTTTCAATTACACCGATTTTATCTGATACTTTGGCTCCACCTAATATTACAACAAAAGGATGAGTTGGCTCTTCTAAAATACTAAGTGCTTTTAATTCCTTTTCTATTAAGAATCCAATACATGATTCCATATTTGATGAAATTCCTACATTAGAAGCATGAGCTCTATGGACAGTTCCAAAAGCATCATTTACAAACACGTCTCCTAAAGAGGCCCAATATCTTCCTAATTCAGGGTCGTTTTTACTTTCTTTCTTCCCATTTAAATCTTCATATCTTGTATTTTGAATAAGTAACACATCACCTGGTAACATACTATCTATTGTTGCTTCTAACTCTTCTCCTCTTGTATTTTCACTAAATAATACATCTTTTTCTAATTTTTTTGATAAACATTCTGCAACTGGTGATAAGTCATTTTTTTCTAAATCTTCTTGTCCTTTAACTCTTCCAAGATGTGATAATAATATTACTTTTGCATTATGTTCAATAGCATATTTTATTGTAGGTAGGGCACCTTCTATTCTTGTGTCGTCTACTATTTTTCCATCTTTAATTGGTACATTAAAATCGCATCTTATTAATACTTTTTTTTCATTTAAATCTATATCTTTTATTGTTTTCATTGGCTAATTCTCCTATCTATTTCAGTATAACATTAATTTAAATCAAAAAAAAGGGAATATTATCCCTTATTTTGTCATTAAGTACTTTGCAGTTCTTACCATTTGTGCAGTATATGACATTTCATTATCATACCAAGAAACTACTTTAACAAGTTGTTTTCCATCTACTTCTACAATACTTGTTAATTGTCCATCTACTAATGAACCGCAACGTCTTCCAATTACATCACTAGAGACAATTGGATCTTCTGTATATTTTAATGTTTCATTTTGTGCATTCTTTAATACTTCATTTATTTCTTCTGTAGTTGTATTTCTTCCTAATTCTAATACTAAGTCAACAACTGAGCCTGTTGGTACTGGAACACGCATTGCAGTTCCTTCTAGTTTGCCATCTAAGTTAGGACATACTTTACCTATTGCTGATGCAGCACCTGTTGATGTTGGTACTATATTTGCAGCACAAGCTCTTCCACGACGAGCATTTATTCCTTTTTTATGAGCAACATCCAAAGTAACTTGGTCATTAGTATATGCGTGAACTGTCGTCATATATCCCTTATTTATTCCAAATTCTTTATCAAGTACGTCTACTACTGGTGCTAAACAGTTTGTAGTACATGATGCAGCAGAAATAATTTTTTCATCTCCAGTTAAAGTTTCGTGATTAACATTATAAACTATTGTTTTTATATCTCCTTTTGCTGGTGCAGATATAATTACATGTTTTGCTCCTGCATTTATGTGAGCCATTGCTTTTTCTTCAGATGTGAATAAACCTGTACATTCAAATACTACATCAATATCTAAATCTTTCCAAGGTAACATTGCTGGGTCTTTTTCAGAATATACTTTTACTCTTCTATCTCCAATTACAATATAATCTCCATCACTTGTGATTTCATCAATTCTATAATTTCTATGATTAGTATCATATTTTAATAAATAAGCTAATTGCTCTGCGTCTGTTAAGTCGTTAATTGCAACTACTTCGAACTCCTCATTTTCTTCCATTAAACGGAAACATAATCTTCCGATTCTTCCAAATCCATTGATTGCTACTTTTATCATTTTTCAATCCTCCTATGATTTCATTATATATTTTTCTCTTTTTTGTTTCAATATATTCAAGAAGTTTTAGTTGTAAATATGTCAAATAAAAATATCCACATATTATGGATATTTTTTATATGTTTTTCTATTTTTGCTGTTCTTTTCCACAATAATTGCTTATAGTTTTATTTTTGAGTGTTTTTTACACAGATAGTTGTGGACTATTCATGAAAATAGCTTCCTCCAATAAACTCTCTAATTACCGCATCTTGTGGAATTGATTCTGATGGTATAGGTAAGAAAGAGCGTAGGAAGTTTATTAATCTTTTTGCTTCTTCATAGCATGGGGAGTCACTTTCAACAGAATATAATAATGGTTCAGCATAAGTCTTTAAAACTCCAATTTCATAAATTGCTGCTGAGTTTATTGTAGCATCGCTTTCATCTTGATATGGAAATATATATTTTTCTTCTCCAAGTCTTACACTAGGCCATTGTTTAATTGTTTTTTCAACACTATAATTTCTTGTTCTATTATCACGAACTATTCTTCTTAAAAGTCTATTATCTGTTGTAGGAATACGATTATGGTCATCTATACTTAATTCTGTTAATGGTGAAATGTATATTTTAAATTTCTTTTCTCTACTTATGTTAGAAAGAATTTTAGGATCTAATGCATGGATTCCTTCGATAATTAAAATATCTTTATCACCTAATTGCATTTCATTATGATATTCTTTTTTTCCTAATCCAAAATTATAAGTTGGAAGTTTTACTTTTTTTCCTTCTAGTAAATCTGAAATAACTTTATCAAATAATTTTAAATCTATTGCTTCTAAACATTCAAAATCATAATTTCCATTTATGTCTTTTGGTGTTTCTTCTTTTTCTACAAAATAATCATCCATACCTATAGTTTGTGGCTCTAGTCCAAAACTTTTTAAATACATGCATAGTTTTCTTGATGTTGTTGTTTTTCCTGATGAAGATGGACCTGCCATTAATACTACTTTTACTTTATTTTTTCTTGTATTTATAGCCTTAGCTACATTTAATAACCTATTACTTTGTAGTGTTTCATCTATTTTTATTAAATCACTTATTTTTCCTGTTGATACTACTTTATTTAAATCTACTGAATTCTTTACTCCAATTAATTTTGCCCACTCCTTGTATTCTGCAAAAACTTCAAACATATGTGGATGATGTTCATATTTCTTTATTTTATCATTTATATAGACAGTTGGGAATCTCAAGGTAAATCCATTATCTTTTATATAAGTTAAATCAAAGTCTTTTAATTTTCCAGTTGATGGTGGCATCTTATTATAGAAATAATCATATATACTACCTAATCTATATAAAGTAATATAGTTATCTGTATTATATTTTAGTGTATCTGCTTTAGTTTGATTACCGATTTCTATAAAATACTTCATTGCTTCAATTCTATCAATTGTTACTTTTGTAATCGGTAAATCTTTTTTTACTATTTCTTTCATCAATATTTTTATTTTTTCTAATTTTTCTTCTGTTAGTTTAAAGCTTGTTTGAATATAAATACCTTTATCTAGTGAATGTTGAACAGTTATATTAGCAGTTTTTCCATATAGTTTTTTTACTGCATATAAAAGCATAAACACTAATCCGTTTACATGTGCTCTATTTCCTTCTGGTGAAGTTAAATCAATAAATTCTACTATTGAATCTTCTTTTATTTTTGAAGATAATTCATTTAATCTGTTATTTACTCTAGCAAGAATTATTGGATATTTAAATTCTGTTTGATGTTCCTTATATATTTCTAATAATGTTACATCTTTACTATACTTATATTTCTTATCATTAATAGTAACATTTACTGTTTCTATCATAATGTTCACCCCTTCATCTTATCATATAAAGTATAACATACTTCATACTAATATAATATGCATATTTTTTTTATTTGACACTATATTTATAATGGGTGATTTAATGAATTTAATACCGGTTGTATTTGACAATGAGAAAAAAAATCTTGGATTAGACTTATATTCTAAGTTATTAGATAACAGAATAATATTTATAAGTGGTGTAATTGATGATGATATTAGTAATATTGTAATTGCGGAATTGTTATATTTAGATTCTGTATCAAACGATGATATTTATTTATATATAAATTCTGTTGGTGGTAGTGTGTCTAGTGGATTAGCAATTTATGATACTATGAATTTAGTACGTAGCGATATTTGTACATTAGGTATTGGTACTGCAGCCAGCATGGGAGCATTTTTACTTTCTAGTGGTACTGTTGGAAAAAGATATTCTCTTCCAAATACAAATATTATGATACATCAAGTGCTAAGTAGTTTTGAAGGATGTACAAATAATATTAAAGATTCTACTGATAGAATAATTGAATTACAAAAAAAGTTAAATAAAATATTATCTAAAAATACCAAAAAAAGTATTAAAAAAATTGAAAATGATATAAAAAAAGATTTTTATATGTCAGCAGGTGAAGCTTGTGAGTATGGATTAATTGACAAAGTTTTATAAAAAAAATCACTCTTTAAAGAATGATTTAATATTTTTTATTCATTTTTTCAAATGAAGCAGCAAGTTCTCTAACTTTTCTAAATCTATGGTTTATTCCTGATTTAGATAAAGATTTTCCTGTTTCTAATGTAATTATTTCTGCTAGTTCTTTTAATGATGTTTCAGGATACTCTTTACGATATCTTACTGCAAGTTTTGTTCTATCATCTAGTAAATCCATTCCATTGTTGTCTTCAATTATCTTTATTTGTCTAAGTTGTTCGTTTGCTGTTTCAAATACTCTGTCAATATTTGCTTGTTCCATATTGTTTAAACGATTTGTTTTATTTTTTTGATCTCTATAAATTCTTACGTTTTCATAATACATTACAGCATTGTTTGCTCCAAGAATCTTTATAAAATCGCTTATTTTTTCGGCTTCTTTTATGTATATCATATAGCCTTTTTCTCTATTTAATATTTTAGCATTTAAGTCAAATATATTTAGTAGTTTTTGAACAAATACTGCTTCTTCTGGTTCAGTGACAAGAATTTCTAAATGATATCTTGATGTTTTTGGGTCATTGATACTACCAGATGCGAAAAAAACACCTCTAAGATATGCTCTTATTTCTTCATTTGCACCAACTATATATGTTGGGACTACTGGAAGATACTCATTTTTTTCGTTATATATTCCTAATTCTTTTAGCATCTTATCTAAATTGTTTTCTATTGTTATTTGATATAATTCTTTTTTACTAAAATTTAGGTTTTCTATTATTTCTACTTGAGGATTAATATCTGTAATTACTTGTATAAAATTTGATATTCTATCAACCAAAAATTTATTTTCTGTATTTAATGTTACTTTGTTATCTTGAAATATTCCATTATTTCTTATATATCCAGATAATTCTGCTATTATTTCAGATTTTGTACTTTTTATATTAGATATTTCTTCTTTTATTTTTACTGTAAATGACATTACTTTCTCATTAGATATGAAAATATTAAAGAACTAAGTTTTAAACTATCATGTTTTAGGGTGTTGTCATCTATTGTTAATAAGTTATCTTCAATTAGTTCTACACCAATTTTTTCTAATTCTTCATAATCTATTAAAACTGGGTCTTTTTGTTCTTGGCTTTCATATCTTTTCGCTATTTCTTCTTCTATTTTTGCATTGTTTGCAATTACTACATCTACTTTTTTCTTATCTAAATATCTATTTAAAAGTTTTACATGATCTCCTACTGTAAAATTATCTGTTTCTCCTGGTTGTGTAACAATATTACATGTATACATTATTGGGGCCTTTGTTTCATTCAAAACATCTTCTACTTCTTTGCAAATAATATTTGGTAAAACGCTTGTATACAAACTTCCCATACTAAATATTATTAAATCTGCTTCTTTTAAAGCATTAAGTACTTCTTGTAATACTTTAGGTTCCTTCTTATAAAAAATCTTTTCAAATTGACGATGTGCTGCAGTTATTTGTTCTTCTCCTTCAATTATGTTTCCTTCTTTATCAAGTCCCATTAATGTTAAATCACAATCTTCTGATATTGGTAACACTTTGTGTCTTACATCAAGAAGTTTACTTAATTGTGCAATTGAATCTTTTAGTGAACCAGTTATATCTAACATTGCAGTTAAAATAAGGTTTCCTACTGCATGCCCATCTAAATCACTTGAAGTTTTAAATCTATATGACATCATATCTTTAATTGGCTGATCTATCTGAGATAAATTTGTAATAACTTTTCTAATATCTCCTACTGCTGGTGTATGGAACTCTTCTCTTAATTTTCCAGTCGATCTTCCATTATCTGATACAGTTATTACTGCTGTTATATCTACTGGGAAGTCTTTTAAACCTTTTAATAAATATGAAATTCCTGTTCCTCCACCTAATACTACTACTTTTTTATACATTTTTTCCTCCTTGTTTATATCATAATTTTATCATCAATGTATTTTTTATTTTTCTTATAACTATATATTATTAAAATTATTCCTGATAGTAAAAATAATAATGAAACTAATTGGGCTATTCTTATATTCCCAAGCATTAATGAGTCAGTTCTTAATCCTTCTATAAAAAATCTTTCAATACCATACCACGATAAATACATGCCTGTAAGTTGTCCAGTATGTATTTTTTTTGTTTTTCTTAGTAATATTAAAACTATAAAACATAATAATGAACTGAATGATTCATAGAGAAATGTTGGTGTTCTATAGGCACCATCAATATACATACCATCAATTATAAATTGTGGAAGATGCATACTTTTCAATGTACTTAAAGAAATTACTCCACCATATGCTTCTTGGTTAAAGAAGTTTCCCCATCTACCAATTGATTGAGCAATTATTACTCCTACTACTAATATATCTAAAATTCCTAAAATATTAATTTTATGTTTCTTAGAATAATATGCCATGAATAATAATCCTGCTAATAAACCTCCATGTATCGCAAGTCCTCCATTCCAAATCATAAGAATCTCTAATGGATACTTTAAATAATAATTTAGATTAAATAAGACGTAATAAAATCTTGCTCCTAAAATTCCAATTATTATTCCATAGAATATCATATTAAATAGTGTGTCATCATCTATTTTTTTTCTTCTTGCTTCTCTATAAATTAATATACTTGCTACTAGCATGGCTATAAATATAAATAGTGAATACCATTTTATTTGAACTATTCCTAAATCAAGAAATATTTTATTCATGAGTTTTCACCTTGTTAATTATAGTTTTGATTATTTCTTCCATGATAAAGTTGGTAATTGACAATAATACTGCTGCAAAAATTGCAACAAATAAATTGGTTATTTGAAAATGTGGTCCTAATATCCAATCCGTTAACTTTAGTAAAAATACATTTATACAAGGATAAAATAATCCTAGTGTTATTCCTGTTATTGGAATAGTTAATGTTACTAAAACTGGTTTTATTGTTTTATTTAATAGATAAACTATAAATACAATTATCGTCGACCAGAGTATAAAGTGATTTTTATCGATATGGATACTTTTAAATAATGTTGTAACTAAAATAAATACAATTGTATATCCTATAAAATACAATAACCAATCTAAAAATTTATTTAGTCTAAGTTTATTTTTTTCATTTATAACTACTTGCACATTCTCACCTCTATAGCATTTTCTTTAGAAATTGTCCTGTGTATGAGCCTTTTTCTTTTGCAATTTCCTCTGGTGTTCCAGTAGCAACAATATTACCACCTTCATCTCCACCTTCAGGACCTAAATCTATGATATAATCAGACACTTTTATAACGTCTAGGTTGTGTTCAATTACTACCACAGTATCTTTATTATCTACTATTTTTTGTAGAATTGCAAGAAGACGCTTGATATCATCAGTGTGTAATCCTGTTGTTGGTTCATCTAAAACAAACAATGTTTTTCCTGTTGCTTTTCTTTGAAGTTCTTTTGCTAATTTTACACGTTCTGCTTCTCCTCCTGATAATGTTGGAGCACTTTGACCTAATTTTATATATCCTAGTCCAACGTCTTCTAAAACTTGTAATTTATGACTTATTTTTGGTACATTTTCAAAAAATTTTAATGCTTCAGAAACTCTCATATCAAGTACTTCTGCAATATTCTTTCCCTTATATTTTATGTTTAATGTTTCTTGATTATAACGTGTTCCATGACAAACTTCACAAGGAACATATACATCTGGTAAAAAGTGCATTTCTATTTTTTTAACACCATCTCCACGACAAGCCTCACATCTTCCACCTTTTACATTAAATGAAAAACGATTTTTTTCAAAACCATACATTTTTGCTTCTTTTGTTGTTGTGAATAATGTTCTTATATCATCAAATACTCCAGTATATGTAGCTGGATTTGATCTAGGTGTTCTTCCTATTGGATTTTGAGAAATAGCAACTATTTTGTCCAAGTTATCTATTCCTAATATCTTCTTATGTTTTCCTGGCTTTTCTTTACTATGATATAACTCTTGAGAAACTTTTTTTACAAGTATTTCATTAATTAGAGAGGATTTTCCACTTCCAGATACTCCCGTAATACAAGTGAATGTTCCTAAAGGAATATCTACGTCTATATTTTTTAAGTTGTGTTCTTCGGCACCTTTTATTTTTATAAATTTACCATTTCCTTTTCTTCTCTTTTCTGGGACTTCTATTCTTTTTTTACCACTTAAATATTGTCCAGTAATGCTTTTTTCGTTTTTCATTACTTCTTCTGGTGTTCCACAGGCAACTACTGTTCCACCTTTATCTCCAGCTCCTGGTCCAATATCGACCAAATAATCGCATGCTCGCATTGTATCTTCATCATGTTCTACAACAATTAGTGTATTTCCTAAATCTCTCATCTCAAGCATCGAATTTATCAGTTTTTCATTGTCTCTTTGATGTAGTCCAATACTAGGTTCATCTAATACATATAATACACCTGTTAAGTGTGAACCTATTTGAGTAGCTAATCTGATTCTTTGTGCTTCTCCTCCTGATAATGTTCCAGCACTTCTACTTAAAGTTAAATATTCAAGGCCAACATTTTGTAAAAAATTTAATCTGTCTTCTATTTCTTTTAATATCAATCTTGCTATCTCAGTTTTTTCTTTTGATAATTTTAAATTCTTAAAGAATATAATTAACTCTTTTATACTCATACAAGTTACTTCATGAATATTTTTATTTCCAACTTTTACTTGTAATACATCATCATTTAATCTTGCACCTTTACATGTATCACATTCATATTCAATCATGTAATTTTCAAGCCATTCTCTAATCCAAGTTGAACTTGTTTCCATATATCTTCTTTGAAGATTATTTATAATTCCTTCATAGATGTTTTTTGAATTCATAATATTTCCACTTTTTGTCTGATAGTTAAAATGTATTATTTCATCTGATCCATATAAAATCATTTCTTTTTGTTTTTTAGTTAGTTTATTGAATGGTTTATCCATATCAATTTTATAGTGTTTACAAACACACTCTAGTTTTTTGTAGTCCATATTTTCTTGATCATCACTAAGTGTTTTGATGCATCCTTCATTAATTGATAAACTCTTATCAGGTATTACTAAGTCTGGGTCAATTTGTAATTTTATTCCTAATCCTTTGCAATCTGGACAAGCACCATATGGAGCATTAAAACTAAATAGTCTTGGTTCTAACTCAGGTAGACTAAATTCACAATGAGGACATGCAAATTGTTCGGAAAAAACTATTTCCTTTTTATTTTCACCTAATATTTGAATTACTACTTTTCCGCTTGATAATTTTGTCGCTTGTTCAATTGCTTCGAATAAACGACTCCTTGATTCTTCTTTTAATACTATTCTATCAATTACAACATCAATTTTATCCTTAATATTTTTTTCAAGAGTAATTTCTTCACCTAAATCATATATTTCTCCATTTACACGTACTCTTACATAACCTTCTTTTCTTAATTTGTCAAACAAATCTTTATGAGTACCTTTTTCTCCATGTACTACAGGAGATAATATAACCATTTTTGTTCCAAGTGGATATTCCATAATTTTATTTGTCATTTCTTCTACGCTTTGTGAAGATATTGGAATATTATGATTTGGACAATATGGTGTACCAACTCTTGCGAATAATAGTCTTAGATAATCATATATCTCTGTTACTGTTCCTACAGTAGAACGTGGGTTATTAGATGTTGTTTTTTGATCAATACTAATAGCTGGAGATAATCCTTCAATCGAATCAACATCTGGCTTTTCAGAACCACCTAAAAATTGTCTTGCATAAGCAGATAGACTTTCTACATATCTTCTTTGACCTTCTGCATAAATCGTGTCAAAAGCAAGTGAACTTTTTCCACTTCCTGATAAACCTGTCATAACTATCATTTTATTTTTAGGAAGTTCTATATTTACATTTTTTAAATTATTTTCTCTGGCACCTTTTACTATAATTTTATCCATATAAACACCTCTCGCATATTATACCACAAAATCTTATTTTTATTAATGTAAATAAACTTTTTAAATAAAAATATGCTATATTATTATTAGGATGTGGTAATTTGAATAAGATTTTAACAACTTTTATTTTAGGTAATGAAGATTTATTTATTAAAGATATCCGTGATGAAGTCGAAATAATACGATTTAATAAATTGGAAGATATCTTTAATGCACGTGGTAGTTATATATCTTTTGTTGATAGCGAAGATAATATTTCAGATGATTATTTCAGTAGAATTTTAGATAAAATTAAATTTAATGAATTTGATTCTTGTTTTATAAATTATAGAATTAATTATGATTACGTTCGTGAACTTAAAGTTAGGACTGATGAATATGATTTAAATAGTAAAGTTCCAAAGAAAAATTCATATATATGGAATTTTGTTTTTAATAAGAATAAATTAATTGAATTAATAAGAAATAATTTTACTGGATTTAATGATATTTTTGTAAATCGTACTAATATTTCTAATGTTTTATATTTTCATAATAAAGATGGGGAATTTTATAATATCTTAAATATGGTAAATAGAAGACAAAGTGTTTACTATAAAAATATTGTTTATGTTGGTGCTTTTTGTAATGGAATGTTTAACGGTTATGTAACTTGGTTAAACGAAATTGGAAAGGCTTTTTCTGAGTATCCAATAACAATTATATATACAGAAATTAATGAAGTTACTAAGAAGAGATTTGAAGAATATTTTAGTTGTGTAAAACTAGATGAAGATATTGACTATATTTGTGATAGTTTGGTAACTACATATTCAACTTATTTTTACCCTATTAATATTTATACTTTAAAAGAGTCTTGTATTTTTATTCATGGCAATATGGCTGACTACGAGGCATCTGCTAGGTTTGTTGATGATATATATGATAGGTATATTGCAGTTTCTAAAATTGCTAGAGATACTGCTTATGGTTATTTTCCAACAAATAATATTGAATATATATACAATCCATTTACTTATGATAAGAAAAAAATTAAACCTCATATGAGACTAATTTCTGCAATTAGAAATGCTCCAGAAAAAGGAATGGATAGAATCAAGAAAGCAGCAAGCATTTTAGATAAAGAAAAAATTCCATATACATGGAGTGTATTTACTGATATTGTTGAAGCAAACCAAGGTGGTCTTATATTTAGAAATTGTGTTACTAATGTAATTGATTATATATCTGATAGTGATTATTTAGTTCAATTTAGTAGAACGGAAGCTCTTTCTTATTCTTTAACTGAAGCATTATGTTCTAAAACTAAGATTATTACTACAGATATTCCAGCAATTCATGAATTGAATGTTGTTGATAAGGAAAATGGTATTGTTATTCCGCTTGAATATTTTAACGAAGGTAATGAAGAATTATTAAAAAATAAACTACTTGAAGCTTATAATTTAAAAGATAAAAAAATCGATTATGAGTATAGTAAGAATAGATTTATTGATTATAATACTGTGTTCTTTAAATAAGCTTTTTTATAAAAACATATCAAAATAATTTTGGTATGTTTTTAGTTGAACTTTTCTTTAAATGTACATGATTTACATAAATCTTCACATGGCTTTCTATCTTGAAAAGATTTTTTTAATTTTTGGTATTTTTCACTATTTATTATTTCTTCTAAATCTTCTGTGTAGATATTTCCTAATGGAACTTTGCCATTTGAGTCTAGACAACATGGTACTACTGTTCCATCACATAATATTGCTATTTGAGTTTTTAATGCATAACAATAGCCATTACTTTGATAATTTGATTCTTTAGGCCATGAAAACTCATTATCTTTATCAACATATATTGTGGAATTTATCTTTATATTGCTTTCATTTTCTATTTTTTCAACAGTTTCTTGTGGTAAATTATAATATTTTTTTATTTTTTCCACTATTTTTTGTGACTTATTATATAATTTATTATTATTTAGAGTCCATAATCTATAAATTACAATTGTATCTTTTTTTAAATACTTAATATTTTCAAAGATATTTTCTAGATAATTTTCTAAATTATTTTCTGAATGAAGAGAAAAATTTATTTTATGTAGAGCACTTAATTTACCTAATTGCTCAGCAATATTTGGAAATAATGTTCCATTAGTTGTTAGATTTACTTTTATATTATATTTTGATGCCATATTAATAAACTCTATGATATCTTTATGAAGTAGTGGTTCTCCTTTTACATGCAAATAAATATAATCCGTGTACTTATTTATTTTTTTAAGAATAAGTTCAAATTCATCTTTTGTCATAAATCTTCTTTTTTTTGTTACCTCACTACAAAATGAGCACTTTAAATTACATACATTAGTTATTTCTATATATATTTTTCTAAACTTTTTCATAAATTTGATTTCATTTCAAATAAGATATCTCTAAGTTCCATTGCCCTTTCAAAATCTAGATTTCTTGCTGCTTCACGCATTTCTTCTTCTACATTTTCGATATTTCTAGCAATTTCCTTCTTAGTAAGTTTTTTCTTACCTTTACTTTCTTTAGTATCTGTATTTGAGATTACTTCTCTTATCTCTTTCTTTATTGTCTGTGGAATTATTCCGTGTTCCTTGTTATATTCTTCTTGAATTTTTCTTCTTCTTGCTGTTTCATCTATTGCTTGTTGCATAGAATCAGTTATTTTATCACCATACATTATAACATGACCATTGGCATTTCTTGCACATCTTCCTATTGTTTGAATAAGACTTCTATTACTTCTTAAGAATCCTTCCTTATCAGCATCTAGTATTGCAATTAGAGATACTTCTGGGATATCTAGTCCTTCTCTTAAAAGATTTATTCCAACTAATACATTATATTTGCCTGCTCTTACATCGTGAATTATTTGCATTCTTTCTAACGTTTTTACTTCACTATGTAAATATGCAACTTTAATATCAAGTTCTTTTAAATAGTTAGTTAACTCTTCAGCCATTCTTATGGTTAATGTTGTTATAAGAATACGTTCATCTTTATTTATTCTTTCATTAATTTCTCCAACTAAGTCATCTATTTGTCCTTCTGTTTTTCTAACTTCAATTGTTGGGTCTAATAAACCTGTTGGCCTTATTATTTGTTCTACATATTGATTATTGGTATGTTCTAATTCTAAATCACCAGGTGTTGCAGACACATATATAGCTTGATTTATTTTCTTTTCAAATTCTTCATATTTTAAAGGTCTGTTATCTAGTGCACTAGGTAATCTAAAGCCATAGTCAACCAAATTCATTTTTCTTGCTCTATCTCCATTATACATACCTCTAACTTGAGGTAGTGTTACATGTGATTCATCAACCACTAAAAGATAGTCATCTGGGAAGAAATCCATTAATGTAGTTGGCGTTTCTCCTGGAGTTCGTCCAGCCATTGGTGCAGAATAATTTTCTATTCCAGAACAAAAGCCTGTTTCTTCTAACATTTCTAAATCATAATTAGTTCTTTGCTCTAATCTCTCTGCTGCTAATAATTTGTTATTATTTTTTAATTCTTCTAATCGATCTTGTAATTCTTTTTTTATTCTAACAATTGCTGCTTGTAGTTTTTCATCACTTACAACGAAATGACTTGCTGGGAAAATACTTACGTTTTTCATATTTTTTGTAATTGTTCCAGTTAATGTATCTATTTCACAAATTCTATCTATTTCTTCATCAAAAAACTCAATTCTAAATCCAAGAGTATTTTGATTGGCTGGAATTATTTCTAATGTATCTCCTCTAACTCTAAATGTGCCACGTTTGAAATCAAAATCATTTCTTTCATAAAGCATATCTACTAATTTAGTTAATACTTGTTCACGAGAGATATCTTCACCAACTGTTAATGTTAACATTTTATTTTTATATTCTTCAACTTCTCCAATACCATATATACAAGATACAGATGATACTACAATTACATCTCTTCTACTAATAAGAGCTGATGTTGCAGCATGACGCAATTCATCTATTTCGTCATTTATTGATGAGTCTTTTTCAATATATGTATCAGTTGATGGAACATATGCTTCTGGTTGATAGTAGTCATAATATGAAACAAAATACTCTACTCTATTTTCAGGGAACAATTCTTTTAATTCACTATATAATTGTCCTGCAAGAGTTTTATTATGTGCTAAAACAAGGGTAGGCCTATTAGTTCTTGCTATTACATTTGCTATTGTAAATGTTTTTCCGGTTCCTGTTGCTCCAAGCAGCACTTGTTCATGTTTACCTTCTTCTATACCTTTTACTAATTTATCTATTGCTTGTGGTTGATCTCCGCTTGGCTTATACTTAGATACTAATTTAAACATAACTACCTCCTTACATATTTATTCTTTACATATTATTAGAAAATAAATAAAAAATATATATAATTATTGTTTATTAATTATTTGTTATCTTCAATTATTGTTCCACAATACTCACATTTTACTTTACTATACTTATTAAGTTCATTAATTGCTCCACAATTTGGACAATTAATAGTCTTTAATTCTAAACTGTTTTTTCTTTTATCAATAGTATAATATGATATTGATTTATCAACATTATTTAACTTTATTCCATTTAATAGACCTTTGTTATAAAGATACGCTATGTCATTATATATTTTTTCTTTTATCTGTTCAAGGTTATTAAATGTTGTTGTTGGATATCTTAATGCTATTTCGTCTATTTGTAAATGTTGATAATATAAAAATTTTGAATATTCTTCTAAAAGTTTCTCATCACTTTCTGAACATTGTCTTATTTTCTTTTAGTTTATATCGATATAATAGTCACCAATTAGTCTTTTATTTTTTAAATAGCGAATTTTCATTACACATTCTTCTAAGGTACAGTTACTTTCTTTTGCGATAATTTCTATATCGTCATATTTTTTATTTATAATTAAATCATAAATTATATCTATCTTATCATTAAATGCGTTATCAGTTGGTTCAGTTAAATCATAGTATTTAGCATATTTTTTATAAGAATCATCAGATATTATATTTTTTGTTTTATTTATTAGTTCTAGCAGGTTCATTGATTTCTCCTTAATATATTTACTTTTTCTTTTGACATTTTACTTAGTATTTCTAATGTTTTATTGTCTTTTTCTCCACTATAGTATTTTTGTAAAACTAAATTGTATATTGTATCTGGTTCAATATAGTCGAATAGAGTCATTGAAGATTTTAATTTTAATGAGTCAATTGGTCCTAATAACTGTTCTGAATCATTTGTTTTTAATTTTAAAAGTTCCTTTGTTATTTCTTCTAAGTTTGTTCTTAGTTGTATGTTTTTTAAATATTCTTCTGCTTCTTCAATACTTTTTATTGAATAATAATTTGATATATAAGTCATACCTAAACCAGTAATTTGTGGGAAAATATACCACATCCAATGAGTTTCTTTTCTGCCATTTTTAATTTCTTTTAAAGCTTCTTCATAAGATTTTTCTTGTGCTTCTATAAATCTTTCTAATTTATTATTCATTTTACCACCTACTTTTTATATAATGCATTTTCAGTTTCAATTTTTGGATACCAATTTGCATAATCGATAGTATAGTAATTCATTTTATCTTGTTTTAAGCCATCATAATAATTTTTATTTGTTTTATCTCTTATACTCGCAGCATAGGTTGAATCATAATAATAGTATTTTCCATTGTATTTAATTACGTTCCACATATGATTTCCTGTCGAATATCCTGTTATAATCATAGATTCAATACCTATATTTTGAAAAATTACTTGACTTGTTTTGGCAAAACCAGCGCAAACTGCATTTCCTTTTATAAAAACATTATATATAGATTGATTCTTAGAACTTCCAGTAAATAGTTTATCATAATAGGCGTTGTCTCCAATCCACTCATAAACGTACTTTATTTTTTCTAAATCAGACATATTTTTTGTTGCTTGTTTTATTTTATCAATTTTTCTTTCTATTAACAAAGTGTTTATTTCTTCTTCTATCGGATTGTTAATCGCATATATTGGAGATAATTCTATATAGTTTGAATCATCTCTATATCGATAAGAAAACGTTGCATAACTTATTAATTCCGGATGTTCTATCCAAATTGCTTGGTTTGCTGTAGTATAATCACTAATTAATTTATCTAATGTCTCATCTTCTTGTTTTATTATTTTTTCTGATGTTTTTCTTTGTTTTGTTATTTTTAATAATGTATTATAGGCCGTTTTCTCACTTTTATTTAAATAATTATTATATATTCTACCATCCGACATGTATATATCATTTACGTATAAACTGCTTTTTCTATTAATCTTTGGATTTGGTTCTATTATTCTTGTGTAATTTGTATAAATAAATACCGATATTACAATTAATATTATAGTAAAAATTTTATTTCTCTTAAAATATCTCATCTAATCCTCCATGTCATATCTATAAGTTCCTATAAAATAAGCAAGTAATGGGTAAAATATAAATGGAAATAGGAAACAAAGGAATCCTATGACTTTACCTTTATCATAAGCATCTGCTAACATAAAAGGAATAAATATAAATAATAGTGTTCCAAAATAAGCTCTATCTGAGGAAAATATTAAGCCTAAACTTATAATTATTAAGGTAATTGGTTTTATTTCTAATATTTGGAATAAAATATATAAATTATAGATTGGTATTAAACCAGATAAAGAATTATATCCTGCTTTACTAAAGAAACCCGGTAATGATAAATAAAAAGATGTTATATAAACAATTATTAGAATTTTAATCATACTGCACCTCTATTTATATTATACCTTATTTCTTTATATTTTTTAATTTATATAGAAAAAAAGAATATTTAGTTTCCTAAATATTCAATTTATTTTTAATATGGTACATACTTGAATGGATTTATTATGTGTTTTATGTAAGTATAATATGATGAATTGTAATTCCATCCATAATCTTCTGACATTTCTAAGTGTAAGTGACATCCAAATGAGTAACCTGTATTACCCATATATCCAATAGTTTGACCTACACTTACATCTTGTCCAGAACTTACTGCGTATCCACTTAAGTGTGCATATTGTGAGAATACTAACCTTCCATTTACATTATGAACTATTATTACCATTTTTGCTCCATAATTATCCAAGGTATTTCCTACATAGTAAACTCTTCCTGCTGCTACTGCTTTTATTGGTGCTCCACAGCCTTTTCCAATATCTACACCTTTATGACCTCTATTTCCATAACTTTGTGAAATATGTCCTCCACTTACTGGGAATGTAAATCCATTAGCTGATATTATGTTTCCTCCTGATGAACCTCCTCCTGATGGAGTAACTGGTTTTGGTCTATCACAATCAACACCAATTCTGTCACTTGATTTACATCCTTTATTTTTATAATATGTAACTCTTGCTTGTGCAGTTTTTAAATCTCCTTCAATATTTGGAATTGTTCCTTCAATATTCTTACTATCTTGTTCAATCTTTTTTTGTTCAGTTTCTTGATTTGCTTTTAATTTTTTTAATTCTTCTTTTTTATTTTTTAAATCAACTTGATTTTTCTTATTTTTTTCAATTAACTTGTTTAATTCTTTCATAATTTTATCATTATAATCAGTTAATTGTTCTACTACAGACATTCTATATATCATATCAGTTATTGAAGTTGCTCCAAAGATATATTCAAAGTATGTATTACTTCCATTAGAAATTTGATAATATTCAACTAGTTTTTTTGACTCAGCAGTTTTTTTCTTAATTTCTTCATTTGATTTATCAATTTCTTCTTGTAATTTTTGTTGTTCTTCTTCATTTTTTGTAATTTGTGACTGATAATATTTTATTTTAGCTTGAACACTTGCTATTGTTTCATTGTTTTTAGCAAGTTGAGCTTTTTTTTCATTTATTTGTGCTTGATATTTAGCAACTTCATTTTCATATTCTTGTAATGTTACTGCCTTTGCATTAAGCGGTAGTGTACTTATTGATACAAGAAGTAATATTACAAAGAAGTTTTTTAATCTTTTTGTCATCAGATTTTTAAGTACTTTCTAACAGCACTAGCACTACCTACCATACCAACTAGTACTCCGATTACTATTACTATTAATGATGTTTGATATATAAATGGTTCTGGTGTAATTAATTTTATTAATTCTGAGAATAGATATCCATCGAAATGTTTATAGAAAGCTAAATATCCATAAGTTGTCACTAGTACTGGTACTATTGAACCAAATAGTCCTAATATCATTCCTTCAATAATAAATGGAATTTTTATTGAAATGTTACTTGCTCCTACAACTCTCATTATTTCTATTTCTCTATGTCTTGCTGATATTGTTAATTTAATAGTATTTATAATTAAGAATATTGTTACTACTATTAAGGCAACAACTATACCATAAGTTACTTTTTCAATTGATGAGAATGCTGTTACCATTTTATCTACATAACCCTCACCATATCTTACCACTGATACATGGTCCATATTTTTTATTTTATTTGCAGTATCTTTTATTTTTGTGACATCCTTTACCTTTATTTGTAATGTGTCTTTTAATGGAGACTCATCTTCATCCCATTCATCAAGAACTGCTTTGAATACATCTGACTCACTTTGCATTTGTTCTTTTACATCTACTTTAGATTGGTATGTATATTTTTCTACGTTTGATAACTTCTTTATTCTTGTTTCTGCGTCTTTTATATCATCGTCTGTTGATTCATTATCCATAAATACAACTATAGTCATATCTTTTTCTATTTCTTTAGTAAAATTATCAACATTAAATGACGCTATTATTGCTAGAGCAACTATTATTAGAGTTATCGTTATACAGGAAATTGATGCTAGAGACAAACTAAAGTTTCTTACTACACTTTTAAAAGCATCTCTTATGCTTCTTGTTAACATTCTAAGCGCTTTCATTATTATATGTTCCTTTCTGTTTATAGTTTACTAAGTGTCCATCTTTTAATGTTAACACTTGTTTTTTCATTTTATTAACTATATCTTTATCATGAGTTGCCATAATAATGGTTGTGCCTCTGTTTTTATTAATATCATCTAGAACTTTCATTATTTCCATACTTTTTTCTGGATCTAAGTTTCCTGTTGGTTCATCACACAATAATAACTTTGGGTTATTTACAATCGCACGTGCTATTGCAACACGTTGCTGTTCTCCTCCTGATAATTGATCTGGATAGTTGTGAACCTTATTCTTTAGTCCTACATCTTCCAAAGCTTTTAATACTTTTTTTCTAATAATATCTTTTTTCTCACCAATACACTCTAAAGCAAATGCAACATTTTCATATACTGTTAACTTTGGTAACAATCTATAATCTTGAAATACAATACCTAGTTTTCTTCGTAATTTATATACTTTAGAATTTCTAAGTTTTGCAACATCAAGGCCTCCTACTATTACTTGTCCTTTTGTCGGTTTTTCTTCTCTATATAGCATTTTTATTAGTGTTGATTTTCCACTACCCGATCCTCCAATTACAAAGACAAACGATCCTTTTTCTATCGCTAAGTTTAAATCATAGATGGCTGTTACTCCATTTTTATATTTTTTTTCGACATTTTTTACTCTTATTAAATCCATCTACCTTTATCACCACCTTAGTTATTTAATTATAACATATATTTTGACATAAAAAAAGTAAGGCTATTCTTTAACCTTACTTTACATCCTGTTTTACGTTATTTAGCTCCCTCTACAGTATATGAATCTGTTACTACAAAGAAAGCATCTTTATCTATTTCTTTTATACCTTCTGTAACCCTGTAATATTCTCTTGAAGGAATAACAGTTAACATTACTTTTCTATTCTTATCTAAGAAACCACCTTTTACTTCAAAGGTTGTTACATTGTGTTTTAGCGTTTCTATAATATATTCTTTTATTTCATCATCTTTACTTGTAATTATGTAGAAAGCTTTATTGTTAGATATTCCAAGTAATACTTTATCTAATACAATACCATTTATATATAAGAATATGATTGCGTATAGGGCATTAGTTATTCCAAAAAAGTAAGCTCCAACTAAAACAATAGATACATTTATTGCTAGGGAAGATTTACTTATTGGTACTTGTTTTTCTTCAAAAAGAATTTGACTTATTACTGGGAAACCTCCATTACTATAGCCTGTTTTATACATTAGTCCATTCGCAACTCCACTTATTACTCCAGCAAATAAAACCATTAATAACATGTCTATGTTTTCTGCATCTATTAATCCATTTAATGGGGAGGTTAACTGTACAAGAAGTGGATAAACTATACTTGCTACTAATGTTCCTGCTGTTCTTTTTACTCCTAAGAACATAAGACTTAATATTGCACAAGCAAGTGATAATAAGAAAAGCATTGTGGCAGGATTTATACCATATAGATAATGTGTAATTGTTGCAACACCTTGTGTTCCTCCGGTTACTAAACTTAATGGTAATAAAAATACATTATATAAAATTGCACTCAAGAAAAGGGATGCTCCCATTAAAATTATTCTATATAATTGTTTCTTTTTTCTTATCACATCTAAAATATTTTCCATACTACTCTCCTCCAAATACTTCATAAGAGTCTGTTACTATAAAGAAGGCATCTTTATCAATTTCATTTATTCCTTCTTTTAATCTGTAATAATCTTTTGTAGGAAGAACTGCCATTAAAACATTCTCATTATTTTTACTATAGCCACCTTTTCCTTTAAATATTGTTACTCCATGATTTAAATATTTTAAAATAAATTCTTTTACTTCTTCATCTTTCTTAGTTACTATATAAAACATTTTATTATCAGAAGTTCCAAGTACTACTCTATCTGACATTAAGCTTATTATGTATAATATTATTATAGAATATAGCATACTATTTATCCCAAAGAATAGACCTGAACATAATACTATAAGTCCATCACTAAATAGCATACTTTTTCCAAGACTTGTTTTAAAATATTTAGAAATTATTTGATTAACAATATCTGTTCCACCTGTTGTAAATCCTGCTTTAAATACAAGTCCTGCTCCAAAACCATATAACATTCCTCCAAAAATAGCATTTAATAATAGTTTTGAAGTATCTAATTGAAAATAAACATGTATATATTCAGTTAAACTTATAAATATTGGAAATAGTATCGAACCTAAAATAGATGCTTTTGTTTTTTCTTTTCCAAGTAAGAAATAACTAGTTATTAATAATGTTATATTTAATATTAAAACTGACAAAGCATTATTTATTCCAAATAGGTTATTTATGATAATAGCTATTCCGCCTACTCCTCCGGGTACTAAATCATTTGGTGCAATAAACATATTATAAGCAACAGATATTATAAAACAACCTGTAATAAACTGAAGAAGTCTTTTTTTATATGTTTTTTTATTAATATAATTTACAAATTTTAAATCTCTATTTTTAGAAAATATATTCATATTATAGCCCCTTTTTTAAATTTTCTTCTATAAATTCGTCTATATCTCCATCTAGTACTTTTGAAACATTGCTTGTTTCTTTATTTGTTCTGTGATCCTTTACCATTGAATATGGATGCATTACGTAACTTCTTATTTGAGAGCCAAAGTTTATATTCATTTGTTCTCCCTTAATTTTATTTAATTCTTGTTCTTGCTCTTCCATTTTTAATAACAATAACTTATTTTTTAACACTCTCATTGCTTGTTCTTTATTTTGAATTTGGCTTCGTTCATTTTGACATGTAACTACAATCTTTGTTGGTAAATGTGTAATTCTTACTGCTGAGTCTGTTGTATTTACTCCTTGCCCTCCTGCTCCTGTTGAACGATATACATCAATTTTTAAATCTTTATCATCTATTTCTACATCAACATCTTTATCAATATCTGGTGTAACTTCTACTGATGCAAATGATGTATGTCTTCTATTGTTAGAGTCAAAAGGTGATAATCTTACAAGTCTGTGAACCCCTTTTTCATTTTTTAAATAACCATAAGCATTTATACCTTTTATTAATAGAGATACACTTTTTATCCCCGCTTCATCACCTGCTTGGTAATCAAGTATTGTTATTTTGTAATTATGATTTTCACAGTATCTTGTATACATTCTATATAGCATATTAGCCCAATCGCATGACTCTGTACCACCAGCTCCAGGATGTATTTCTAAAATACAATCATTTTTATCATATGGCCCACTTAAAAGTAATAATTTATTTAATTCTTCTGTTTCTTTATTTATTTTTTCTGAATTTAATATAACTTCATTATATAAGTCATTATCTTCTTCTAATTCAAGTAGATTTATTACTTCTAAGTTACTATTTATATCTTCTTTTATAGATGATACTTTATTGACTGTATCTTTTAAATCATTTAATTCTCTTAGTACTTTTTCAGCATTTTCGCGGTCATTCCAAAAATTAAGGTTTTCTGTCTGTTTTTGAAGTTCTTCTATTTTCTTTATTTTTGTATCGATGTCAAAGTGACCTCCATAAGTTAGTTATTGTTTCTAAATTTATTTCAAGTGATTTTCTTTGTTCTTTTAGTTCCATATTTATTCTCCTATCTATTAACAATAGTTTATCATATTTTATATTTTTTATTCAACTTTACAAAAACATGTATTATTTTTTTGTTTTTACATATATTATTATTGAGGAAGGTTCACTATGTAGTGTGAAGATCCTCTGTATATAGATAAAGGAGCTTTAGTTTGGCTCCTTTTTTATTTTTTATCATATTTCTCTAAGAATGAATGATGGTCTTTTCCATTTCTCCATCCTAAGATACAATCCATACTTATATTATCAAGTGCTTTAAATATATGTTCATCTATATTTGGAGAAGTTCTTTTTAGTCTTTTTATTAATTCTTTTACTTCTTTTCTTTTACTTGTTCCATCATTTATTAATGAACATCCTTCTGTAAATCTACATGCACAATTTATAAATGTTAATTCATTATGTTTTTTCCAAGTAATTATAGATTGCTCTTTTACTAAATATAGTGGTCTTATTAATTCAATTCCTTCAAAATTATCAGAATGAAGTTTTGGAAGCATTGTTTTTATTTCTGATGCATAAAACATTGATAGAAGTGTTGTTTCGATTACATCATCAAATTGATGACCGAGAGCTATTTTATTACATCCTAATTCTTGTGCTTTCTTGTATAGGAATCCTCTTCTCATTCTAGCACACATGTAGCAAGCACTTTTTGAATCCATTTTTTCAACAACGTCAAAAATGTCACTTTCAAAAAATTCTACTGGTACATTTAATATTTTTGCGTTATCTTCAATAAAAGAACGATTGTATTCATTATATCCTGGGTCCATTACTACGTAGTGAGCATTAAACTTGTATTTACCATGGCGTTGTAACTCTTGTATACATTTAGCAAGTAAAAATGAGTCCTTTCCTCCACTAATACATACCATGATGTTGTCTCCTTCATTTATTAGTTGATAATCAATTACTGCCTTTATAAACCTTGACCAAATATCTTTTCTATATGTTTTTATTATACTTCTTTCAATTTCTTTATATTTTTCCATTTAAAAACTCCCTATATCCTTTATCAAATATTTTTATAAATTCATCTATTTCTTCTTTCGTGGTTAAATGTGAAAGACTTATTCTAAGTGACGTTGTTGATAATTCTTTACTTTTTGTTAAGGCGTAAACTAATTTTGATGGTGTCTCTACTGGACAACATGATGTTTTTGCTGAAATACATATGTTATTTTTTCCCATGTAATCCACAAATTCTGTTGATTTTATTCCACTTATACTAATATTTATAATGTTTTTTATTGAATACTCATTTGAATTTATATGAATATTTTTATAACTTTTTAATTTTTCTATTATTACATTATTTAATCTTTCCACATATTCTATTCTTTCCTTTTGATTATTCAATGCAATTTGTAGTGCTTTACAAAGTGCTGTTATTTCAGGAAGTACAGGTGTTCCACTTCTATATACTGTAGTTGATCTTCCCCCATCTATTATTGGAGATAGTTCAATACCTTTTTTCTTTATCAATAATCCAGTTCCGTTAAGTCCATAAAATTTATGTGGTGCTATTGTTACTAAATCAACATTTTCTAAATTTAAATCAATCTTACCAATAGCTTGAGAAGCATCTGTGTGAAATATACAGTGCTTATATTCTTTTAATAGTGCTCCAATCTCATTTATTGGTTGAATAATTCCGAGTTCAGAGTCCACTGATGTAACACTTACAAGAATTGTATCATCTCTTAGTAGATATTTTAATTCTTCTAAATCAACTCTACCTTTTGAATCTACAGGTATTAATTCTACTTCAAAACCTTGTTCTTGAAGCTTTGTTGCAGGAGCTATTAATGATTGATGCTCTAATGAACTTAATAGTAAATGTTTACCATAGTTTTTATATCTATTAGCAATTCCTTTTATTACTAAATTATTTGACTCAGTTGCTCCACTTGTATAAATTATTTCTTCTTTTTCGACATTTAACAAGTGTGCAATTTCTTTCGTTGTAGTATCTAATTTTTCTTTTGACTTTATTCCTAAAGGATGTATTGAATTCGGATTAGCATAATATTTATTGCTAGTTTCATTATAAACATCTAATACTTCTTTATCCACAGGAGTTGCGGATGCATAATCTAAATATATCATATATATCGCTCCTTTTTCCCTGTATATTATATTACTTTTTTTTATTTGTCGCAAATATGTTTTTTCACATATATTGTTGATTACAGTAATTTTCTTTTTTCCACAAATTCTGTGAAAAAAAGAAATACTTTTTTGTATTTCCTTTAATTTTGATTTATGAGTCAATTCCCATTTCTTTTAGCCATGATTCTACTGAAGATGTACTTGTAGTTGATGTTTTACTATCTTCGTTTTCATCTAAAATTTCTTCTTTATTAGCATTTATTTCTGGTTGTTTTGCTTCTTCTTTTTGTTGTTTATCTGATTCTTTCTTTTCTTCTTTTTCCTTTACTACAATATCTTGTAAAGATACACCTTGATATGTGTAATTTACATAATCAGTTTCTGCTAATATTGGATTTAATATATCATAGATATTATATTGGTCACCAATTTTCTTTCCATCAATTAACATTATCATTAATATTAAATATTTACTAATTTTATTACTTTCTGTAAACACACTAAAATTATAAACTTGCTTTATTTTTGAATTTAATTCAGGATCTAATTCACTAGCTTTCTTAATTGCTGTAATTATATCATCAATTAGTGATGCTTTTATCTTCAAATTTGATGTCATAAATAAATCTAATTCTTCTTCCGTAAATTTTAATGCTTTAAAAGTATTTAAAAGTGTATCTTTTATGACTTCAGATAAATTTGTAAAATGTTCTGGTTTGAATACTAACATCATAATTTTCTTACCAGCCATTATTCCTCCACCTGCTAGTGATACTGTTCCAAGACCTGCTCCTGCAATAATAGCGGCATTTCCTTGTTTTGTAGAAATGTTTCCTGATGGTTTTATACTGTTTATTACATGATTCATTTCTGATTTTAATCCGTCCAAAAGACTTGAATTTTTACTAGAAGCATTTGATGAGTCTGATGATTTATCTCCTGCAAGTGCCTCTTCTTCTGCACTAGCTGCTAATCCTGTAGCTTTCGAAGTAGTTCCTCCAACTGCAGCAACTGTTGCTCCAAGTCCTGCAGCTGCTCCTGCTATTGTACTAGTTGTTTGACTAGAACCACCTATATCATTTGCAACTACCTTTGTTACATTACCAGTTGTACTCTTATTACTACTATTACCTGTTGATGTACTAGCATTTAATTTTGTTAGTAGTTTTTTTAAATCATATTGGTCGTTTGGATTTTTAGCATCCATAAGCATAGCGATTGCTAATTTTTCTTTGTTTACTGTTCCATCATCATTAAAAATATCAAATCCATACAAATCTTTTAATTTTTGTCTTATGCTTGGATCTAATTTATATAATTTTTCAAGTTGACTTGCTAGTTCTTCTAACTTAACTTTATCAACTGAAACTTTTCCGTCTTTAATATTATTTATTTCTTCATCTGTAAATCCTAGTTCTTTTAATTTTTTTACAATTACTTCTTTTTCTGATCCAGATAAATTTTTCCAAGCCTCTGGATCAAGAGGAAATTGTTCTGCTTTATCTGCAGAGCCTAATCCACCAACTGTAGATTCTATAATAGATGAAATTGAAGATAAGTCTTTTAATGATGCATCTCCTTCTCCTAATGATGTATCTCCAACATCTGCACTGATGTCACTTAAGTCCGGAGTCATGCCTTCTACATTATTACGTGTTCCTGTATAATCGTCTAATGTTTGACTTAACCAATTTCCATATGTATCTATGTTATCTATATCATCTTGTATTTTCCCATTATAATTATTTATTTGAGAAAAGGTATCACTAAATTTTCTAAGAATTCTAGAGTCGATTTTATCGTAATATGATGTTGTGTCGTTTGAAATTGCTTCTAAATTTTGAGATATTTTTGATGAATTTTCTACTAATCTATTTAATTCATCTTCATTATATGTTCTATTACTCATACTTTCTCTCCTGTCCTACCAATTAATTCCCCATTCATTAGCTTTTCCTACATCTCCATTAATTTTACTAGGATCATATGGTAAAGGTTCACCAACTTTATTAAATAATTGTTCAATTTGTTCAAAAGTTGGATCCTTTGGTGAATTAATTATTTTAAAGTAATTCCAGTATTTGATTCGTTTATACTTGTGAATTTTATAAGTTATTGAATTATGATAAATTGTTGACATAACCATACCATTATTATCCTTAATGTCTTCAGGAGTAGAACTACTCTCAACAACATCATATTCATAAATTTCAGTATCTGTTTCATTACAATTATTAAACTCATCATCATATATTGGTCCAACATAGGATATATCCCCATCCGTTTTATATGTTTTTGTTTTTGGAAAGCCTTCCCATTCAACTTTTTTTTCATTAAAAGCGTCTGCTGCAGTTTCTAGCAATTTTTTTCTACTATCTCTTTTTAAGTTAGATAAATGCTCATTATATGAATCAATTGTAGCTGATATTGCATCAACATTAATACTATCTACGGATGATTTTAAATTTTGTAAATGTTCTGAAGTTTCTGAAACATTAGTTATTTGAGTTTGTGCAGTTTGACCACTATAGAATCTTTGAGAGTTAGTTTTACTTAATGTTGGATCTATCTCATCTAATATTGATGTTGTTTGACTAGGTAAAGTTCCTTCTCCGTTAAATATGTCTTTTAATGAATTTATAGTTCCTATGTTTGATTTACTAATTTCTGTTGCGTATAAAGTATATTCTGTTAGTGGACATGTCTCATTAATAACATCATCTATATCTAGCATTTGATCTTCTGCTACATTCATATTATCACCTCTTTAATTTCTTATTAGTAAGGGCTAAGTATAATTAACCCACACTAATAAGAAATTACTATGAATTTCTTATAATTTCCTATTAAGCAGAAATACCAACATCTGCTGAGTCTTGCAACTTAGCATCTTGTGCAGCATAATCGTCTTGTTTTTGTTGTGTATTTGTTTTAAGTTCAGCAATCATTGTATCTAATGTTTCAGTTATTTTAGTAATAACATTAGTTAATGTATTCTTATATGTTTCCGCTGCTTGTCCAGAATAATGAGCTGCAATTTTAGATGGAGCTTCATTACTTAAGTCTGTTAAATTATTGATAATAGATGTCTTTTGTGAATCTAAATATTCGATAAGTTTTTCTACCTTATCATAATTCATTCCTGATTTAGTTGCCATTTTTTTCCTCCTATATACTAAGCGTTTTCAAAAGTATCCCAAGCTTGTGCTTGTTCTTCTAGATTTGTTGCCATACTTGTTACATTTTTATATGCATTATTAAAATCCTCTTTTTTCTTATTAAAGTTATTTAAAAATAACCCTGCTTGAGGTCCCCACCATGCAATACTTTCATTTGCATCTGCACTCAAATTTGCTTCCATTTCTTGAAATAATTGTTCATATTGACTTTTAAATGTTTCTGCCATTTCATTAATATAGTTAGCATCTTGTCTTAGTGCTTCACTATCTTGACTTACTCCGTTCATTAAATGAACACCACCTTTCGATAAAACTAAAATTATATATAACACTCGCAAGAAAACCTTACCCTGTTACAATTTGAATATAGCATTTAAAAATTTTATTGTAAATGTTTTTTTATTTATTTTATATTTCTTTACACTTATCCATTATTTGTTCTGCTGCTTTTTTTCCTGCTTCCATAGCAAGTATTACTGTTGCCGCTCCAGTTACAGCATCTCCTCCAGCATATATATCGCTTTCGGATGTTTCAAAATTATTAACTACAATTAATCCTTTATCACTCAATTTTATATTAGATTTCTTCAATGCTTCATGATTTTGTAATGTACCTAATGCCATAATTACCATGTTACATCTTATTGTTTTATTTGACCCTTCTATTTCTGTTACTTTTCTTCTTCCGTCTTCTCCTGCCTCTCCCAGTTCCATATCAACATATTCAATTCCTATAACACTATTATTTTCATCTTTAATAATTCTTTTCGGATTTTTTAAAATATCAAAAATAATTCCTTCTTCTTTAGCATGTTTAACTTCAGTTTTTCTAGCAGGTAACTCTTCATCACTTCTTCTATACATTAAGTGTGTCTCAATTCCAAGTCTTTTTAATGACCTTGCTGCATCCATTGCAACATTGCCTCCACCTATTACATAGGCAATACCTGACTTTTTTATCGGAGTTTTTGAACTATCTTTATAACTTTTCATAAGATTTATTCTAGTTAATATCTCATTTGCAGAAAACACTTCATTTGCATCTTCTCCTTCTATTCCCATAAATTTAGGAATACCTGCTCCAGTTCCAATAAATATTGCATCATATTCTTCTTTCAATTCATTTATAGTAATTGCATTTCCAACCGGTATATTTAATTTTATTTTTACACCTTGTTTTTTTAAGTTATCAATTTGTTTATTTACTATTTCTTTAGGTAATCTAAATTCTGGAATACCATAAGTTAATACTCCACCAGCTTTGTGAAGTGATTCATATATAACAACACTAAAGCCATTCCTTATTAATTCAGATGCACATGCTAAACCAGCCGGTCCACTTCCTATGATTGCAACTTTTTTATTATTTTTTTCCTTTATAGATTCACATTGCATATCATTTATCAAAGCCTTATCAGATACATATCTTTCTAATGCTCCTATTGCTATAGCGTCTCCTTTTATTCCTCTAACACATTTTCCTTCACATTGTTTTTCTTGAGGACATACTCTTCCACAAATTGCTGATAATGATGAAGATTCACTTATGATTTTATAGGCTTTTCCTATGTCTTTTTCTTTGATAGCACTTATAAACTCTGGTATCTTAATATTTATTGGACAGCCTTGTACACATCTTGGTATTTTGCAATTTAAACATCTATTTGCCTCTTCTACTGCTTCTTCGTCGTTATATCCAAGTTCTACCTCTTCAAAGTTTTTATTTCTTATTTCGGGACTTTGTGTTCTCATTGGCACTTTTTCTAAATTAATCACATTGCTCCTCCTTAACAATTAGTTCTTCCTCTTCTTTTTTATAAATATTCATTCTTTTTAATGCAATATCAAAGTTTATCTTATGTCCATCAAATTCTGGTCCATCAATACAAGCAAATTTTGGCTTTCCTTCTACTTCACAGCGGCACGCTCCACACATACCTGTTCCATCTACCATTATTGGATTCATACTAACTATTGTTTTTAAATTATATTCTTTAGTTAATTCTGCAACATTTTTCATCATTATTACCGGTCCAATTGCAACACAGATATCATATTCATTAATATGTTGTTTTAAAACATCTGTAACAAATCCCTTTTCCCCATATGTTCCATCGTCTGTTACATAATAAACTTTACTTGCAACATGTTCTATTTTATCTTTTATAAGTAATAAATCTTTGCTTCTTGCTCCATATATAACATCAATAATGAAACCTTTTTCTTTTAAATATTTTACTTGTGGATATACTGGTGCTATTCCTACTCCTCCTGCTACATATACAATTCTTTTTCCTTTGTATTCTTCATAGTTTTTACATATCTCATTAGGTTTACCTAATGGTCCTGTAATTGCAAATACTGCGTCTTTATTTTCTGATAGTTCTTTAGTTGATGCTCCTACAACTTGATATATTAAATCTAAGGTACCATTCTCTAAATTATAATCATAAATTGTTAATGGTATTCTTTCACTATCCTCTTTAGACATAACTATAATAAATTGTCCCGGCATGGCATTTTTTATAACTATAGGGCATTTTATAGTTAATAAATAACTACTTTCACTTATTTTCTCATTTCTTAATATTTTATACATATGTACCTCCTATAATTAAGTATACCATGTTATTAATTTTTGCTATGTATTTTTTTGTAATTTTTTTTATTTGTAATATCATTGCAATATTCCTTTTTTTATAGATATACTTATTTTTAGGAGATGTTTGATATAAATAAAAAAGAAAACAATAAAGAAGAAAAAGATGAATAATAAGGAGATGGAAAATCACTTGATTTTTATAGATTCTTTGGTAATGCAAAAGACACGGATAGTGACTTATATAAAGTTGTATCATCTATTTTATCTTCAAATAACAATCTAAATAAAATATCTGAATACATTAATGGATTTACTAAAACTCAAGAGAGGTACAATTTTATAAATGATTTATCTCACAAATTATCTGCTGGATACATATCTTTAATGACTGTGCTTGAGGCTTTAGGTGCAATTCAAAAGAAAGAAAATACTTAAATATTTTTACAAGAAGAAAATAATTCAAAAATACTAGATAAGTTTTACACTTACTAGTATTTTTATTTTAATTTAAATTTTATTTTTCCTTGATTATTTTTTACAGAAACAGTTGCGATACTACCATTAATAATAGTTAGACATGGTGACTTATGTGTAATATCAGCATTATATATTATTGGAATATCTAATTCATTTAAGATGCTATCTTCTAAACAAGTCTTATTATTATAGCCATAATAACTTTCTTCACATCCAAATCTACCAAATATAATAGCTTTTGTATATTTAAAATATCCAAGTTCATTTAGTTTCCAAAGCACTCTGATAGTTGCGTCTAGATTTAATTCACAATTATCAAAGTACCAAATAATTCCATCATCTTTATATTTTTCTATAAATTTTTTTGTCCCGTCATATTTTGTTCCAGAAAGTTCAGAAATTATATCAAGACATCCTCCTATTATTCTACCTTCTACATTAACATCTTTATTATTTAATGTTTCCCATTCAACCTTTTTAGTTAAATTATAGAATTCTAATCCTGTAGTTGTCTCTTGATATCCATCTTCATATAAATCATAGTTTTCTTCTTCAAGTTTTTTACCTGTTATAATATTTATAAAGTCTTCTTGCGCCTTATGAAGTTTTTCCATTCCAAAAGGACTAAAGTTTTGCCCATATATAGTTGCGACATCATACTTTGTAGTTAATGGAAATAAAATACACGTTGGATCAGAAAAGCCTGCTACATACTTATTACACTTGCTTAATTTTTCAAAATCTACATATGGTAATATTTCTAAACAAAAGTCTCCTCCTGTTGCTGCTAAAATTAAGTCTATGTTTTCATTTTCTGCTACTTCATTTATTTCTTCTGCTCTATTAAATTTATTTGTGCTTCTTCCTTTTTCACAGGTATATAAATATTTTGACAAACTTACTTTAAAACCTTTTTCTTCTATATTCTTTTTAGCATTTATAAACTTATTTTTCTTTTTTATATCATATGCTCCTGCAGATGGCGCAATTATTCCTATTGTATCGTTTTCCTTTATGAATTTTGGATATTTCATATTACCTCCCTATAGTTTATTATGTAATTTTAATATTTCAATTAGCATTTTATCTCTATATTCTGCAAGGGACTCATCTGTATTTCCAATTTCTTTTGGTCTGTTTTTTAAAGATTCTTCTACTCCCTCTCTTGCAATTTCTGGGAATTGTTCTGGGAATTCTTTCCAATCTGCCATATCATTTAACCAAAGTTTTATTGAATCATTTAAATGGTTCATTAATCCATCAATATGTACTTGTCCTCCACCTAATTCAAATACTAAACTAGGTCCCATAATTGCCCATCTAATTCCTGGCCCGTATGTTACGGCTTTATCAGCATCCTCAATAGAACATACTCCTCTCATAACTAAGTCACTTACTTCTCTATATACAGCCATTTGAATTCTATTACAGATAAATCCTAATGCTTCTTTTTGTAAAATTACTGGTTCCTTCTTTATAGATTTATATAAATCATATGCTAATTGTACATTTTCATCTTTTGTTTTTTCACCTTTTGTTATTTCTACTAAAGGTATTAAATGAGGTGGATTATATGGGTGTGCCCCAATAAATCTTTCTGGATGTTTTGCATTTTTTGCTATTTCTGTTATTAAAAGACCTGATGTTGATGAAGCAATTATCGCATCTTCACTTGCATATTTTTCAACATCATTTACAATTGACCATTTAACTTCATATTTTTCCGGTCCTGACTCTATAATAAATTTTGTGTTTTTTACTGCATTTTCAATAGATTTTGTGTAACTAATTCTACTTTCTATTTTCTCAATTTTATTTGGATTTAGAACTTTGTTTGATGCTAGATTTTCTAGTGAATCATGGATTCTAGATTTTGCTAATTTTAATGCATCATCTTTTACATCATATACATGTACTTTATGACCATTCATAGCAAATGATAAAGCCCATGAATATCCTATAACCCCTGAACCAATTACAGCTACATCTCTTATATCATTTAATTTCATTTTTATCATCTCCTACTTTTATATTATCACTATACTAAAAAAATAAACTATTAAATTTGTGTTCTTTACAATTAGATTACATTTTATTTATATGTATGCTATTATATAGTCAGGTAGGTGATAATATGAATTTAGGAAAAGTAAAGGGAATTTTAATTGATAAAGATGGTGTTGAACATCCATTTGGAATACATAAAAACTCTAAAGTTAATGATTTAGGAGAAGATAATTACCATGATAGTTCATTTGCAAAAGATATTCTCCCAACAGAATGGTTTAAAAGTTTGAATTATAACTATACTGAAGAGACTATTCACAAACAAGCTATAAATTTAGCGGCACTTGGAATCATTTTTTTAGAAAATGGTTGCTCTATTACTCCACGAGATGAAGACTATTTAATTTATACTATAATGGCTCCAAATAATATGACAGAAAAACAAAAAAAGAAAATGGAAGAGTCATATGATTATTTAAATAATTTAATTAATTTAGAGAATGCCTATTTTGAAGGAATGGCTTATTTAGAAAATACCGATTATGCATGGCCTGATTCCACTTATACTTTAGATGAATTTTATGACAATATGGGAATTGAAAAGAAAATAAACAATAAAGGTAAAAGTTTATAAGGAGTGAATTATTATGGATGATAAAACTATTATACTTTTATGTTTAAGTGTTATAGTTTTTTCTATAATATTTATATTTTATGTTAAAAGAAAAAGAAATAAAGATGTTGATAAGTGGTTAGTAGAAAATAAATATGCTAGAAAGGTATATTTAGATAGTTCTATAGGTATTAAGTCGCTTGTTGTACAAGTTCAAAAAGTAAATGGTGAAAAAACCTAAAATTAAAACAATTTAGGGGAAAAATATTTTATATTTATTACCAGGCAGAAATACGGTAAGTATTCTTTGTTCTTATACAAGTCCTGACATTTTAAGAAAGAGTGTTACTTCAGTATATGAACCTATTGATATTGATATAAATATAGAACATTATATTGACTATAAAATATCTTTTGATTTAGATAATAATAAATTTATTATAAATGAGATTTCTGAATATATATAACTATTTATAAAAAAAGATTGCTTATACATGTCATATTATCATGTTTTAAGCAATCTTTTTTCATTAATCATTCATTTTTATAACGTATTTTATAGGTGACTCTATCCCTTGTTCTAGTTTTTCTAATGACTCTTGAACTTCTTCCATTTCTATTAATTTTGAATATGGTTCTAAGTTTAATTTTCCTTCACTCATTAACTTTATTACTTCATCAAATTCTTCTGTTTTAAAGAATAGACTTCCTGATAAATGATATTCATTATTAACAAAGTTAAATATATTTATTTCTGGTGCATCTCCATATGCAATCATAGACATATGACCACCTTTTTTTAGATGATTTAATCCCATTGTACTTGCTGTTTTATTACCAGAACATTCTATTACAGCATCAAATCCAGATGGTGCAACTTCTGTTAATTTATCATTTATATTTTCATCCATTGCATCGAATGCTTCTTTTACGAAACCAGAATTAGATACTAATTTTATTCGTTCTTTATTTGCTTCTGTAATATATACATTTTCAATATCTAAAGCATGAGCACAGGCAGCAGCAAACATTCCTATTGCTCCACATCCTGTTATAAGTACTTTACTATCTTTATTTACATGAGCTAATTTCAATCCATGCATTGAGATTGATGCTGGTTCTACCATTGCACCTGATACAAAGCTTACATTATCTGGTAGTATTCTTACCATATCTTCTCTTACAGCAACATATTGACCATAGCCACCATCCATTCCAATACCAGGTCCGCCTTCTAATACATGGTCACAAATATTTTCTCTTCCTGTTCCACAAAATTCGCATTCATCTTTTAAACAAGAATCTATCTCCATCGCAACGACTCTATCTCCAACTTTAAATGTTGTGCTATTTCCAGCATCATAAATTTCACCAGCAAATTCATGCCCAATTACAAAATTAGTTCCAGCATTATATCCTGTTTGCCAAATCATATGAATATCAGAACCACAAATTCCTGTATTCTTTACTTTAATTACAACTTTATTTCCTTCTGCTTTTGGAATATCTTTTTCAATTATTTCAAATTTTTTCTTATCAACTAATGTTAATGCTTTCATATTATTCCTCCAATTCTATATACTTATTATATCAAAATATAGAATTGCTAAACTAAAAATTTTATAAATTTTAGTTAATAATTGTAAAGTCTATCTAGTTTTTATAGTATCAATTATATATCTATCTTTATACGTTCCATCAGATTCAACAAGTGATTTTACAATTTCTTCATTCTTTTTAGTAACATGTTTAGGATACTTATATGTTTTAATCATTGCCATTACATCATATAATTCATCAATATCATTAAGGTATGATAGTGTTAGATAATTATGCATAAAACTATGAACTCTAGTATCAATAACACCATATGTTTCCTTAAAAAATAATATTAAATCGCCATATAAATCTCCTGGATAATCTTCCATTGTTACATTGTCAGTATCACAAAATTTTATTTTTCCGTTATTTTTATTAATTAAAATATTTCCTTGATTTATATCATGATATATTATTTCTTTTGACTCAAAGTACTTTAATATATCTTTTATTTTTTTTAAGGCATATATTTTTTCTTTTTTAGATAGTGTTGATAGTAAAAGGTTAATATCATTTTCATCATATTTCATTTCATAACCGATAGGTACTCCATTACTATATAATATTGCTGTTGGTTCAGTTATATAATCTAAGTTCATTTCACTAACTTTTTCTATTTTCTTTTTTTCTAATATATCTCTTATGATAAAGTCTTTATACATTTTATACACTCTATTTGGAGCAGTCTTAACAATAAAACTTTCTCCACCAAACTCAAAAAATCTTTCTTTTAATAGTCCTATATCCTTCTTTGATATTTCAATTTTTCCTAACATGCTACTAATCCCCTTTTTTCAACAGCAATATATTCTAACATAAAAAAAGTATATTAGTCTAATTAAATATGCTATTTTTCTTATATTTATATTCTATTATGATATTTTTAAAGTAACATGATTGTGTCTACTATAGCTGAACTTATATATTAAAAAGAAATATACCTAAAATGATTTTCTAAGCTGTTTATATTTCTTATTTTTTTAATATTGAGTATAGTTTTATAAATGATAGAATGAGAGAGACTAAAAATGGATGAGAATGGTAAAAAAAATATAAAATCTAATAATAAGAAAATTATTATTCTATTTATGCTTATTCCAATTATATTAATTGTAGAAGTTTTATGTTTTACTGGTTATAGAAATTATGTTTCTAAAAGGAATACAGATAATAATAGTAAGTAATCTTATAATGAAAAAAAAGAAAATATTAAGAAAGTATATGATCAAGCTGCTCAAGTATTTGATTTTAGTATTGACCATAATAGTTGTATAGGGATTGAAATTTTTGAATATAAACATTATTTAGTTGGAGATATGCTAGCTGTTGTTCTAACTACTAAATATAGAACATGTGCAGTTACTATTCCTAAATACTATATCTATGTAATAAATGGAAAAACAGGTAGAAAAGTAAATTTAGATGAAATACTAGAATATAAAAATATTAATAAAGATGATTTTAACGAAAAAAGTAAAAAATGGAATTATTAATAGTTATTATTCAAGTTTTGACGATTCTAAATATTATGATTATTTAATAGATGAAAATCTTAAAACATATGAAAATGATACTAATAAAAAATTTTTTATATATGATAATGGAAATATTAATTTACTTATTTCTATAACAATTCATCCCGTAGAAATTGAAGAAATATTTAAAATAATTACAATTGAATAAAGAAAAGACTAAGTATTTTGATGATACTTAGTTCTTTTTATTTACCACAACATTGTTTATATTTCTTACCACTGTTTTTTCTGCTAAAAATTTATGCAGTTTACTTCGGCATAGGTAGTAGAACTTATCTAAAAACTTATCTAAATTTTAATTTAATTTTCCATAGTACATATCGCTAAACATTCCATTTTTTTCTATAAGATCATCAAATTTGCCATCTTCTTCAATCTTACCTTTATTAAGTACTATAATTCTATCACAGTTTTTTAGTGTAGTTAATCTATGTGCTATTGCAATAATTGTTGTATTATTTTCTTGTTTCATTTTTTCTATTTCAGCTTGAATATATTTTTCAGATGTATTATCAAGAGCTGAAGTTGCTTCATCCAAAATTAATATTTTAGGCTTTCTTAAGAATATTCTTGCAATTGCTATTCTTTGTCTTTGTCCACCTGATAAATTATTTCCTCCTTCAGAAACTAATGAGTCAAATTTATCTGGAAGTCCATTTATATAATCATAAATATATGCTCTTTTGGCTGCTTCTTCTACTTCATCAATTGAAACTTCTCTATCTATTCCATATGTTATATTTTCAAATATTGTCCCTGCAATTAAGAATGGGCTTTGTGGTACTAATGCTATTAATTTTGACAAATCTTTTCTTGTTAAATTGTCAATATTCTTATCATCAACAATTATTGTTCCTTCTGCTTTTTCTAACTTGCAAATAGATTTTATTAATGAAGATTTACCACATCCTGAAGGTCCAGCAATTCCAAGATACATTCCTTTTTCTATATCTATATTAAAGTTATCCAAAATGATTTTATCTTCATTTTCAGAATAATAGAAAGTAATATTTTCCATATTTATAATCTCATTTGTTGTTTTATTTTCTGATTTCGTTTTTATAGGTAAATATGAGAAATCATTTTCTATTTCTACCATTTTAAAGAAATCAGTTGCTAAAACTGTACATTCAGAAACTTCATCAAATATTCTATGCAATTCCTCTAACGGTCTTAGTAATTGATTAAAACATAAATATGCAGTTAATACAGCACCTACTGAAATTATATTTTTAGTTGCTAGATAAGTAGAAATTCCAATTACTAACACTGTAAATACTGCTTGATTAATAAATTTTAAACAATCATACATTGCCATTGCTTTATGATGTTTCATTTCTTTTGCTCTTAAAAACTCACCCTTATCATCAAATCTTTTAGTTTCAAAGTCTAAACTATCACAAATTCTTATAACTTCAATACCATTTATAAGTTCAACTATAGTTCCATCCATTCCTGATTTACTTTCTAATAGTTCAACCCTAATACCTTTTTGACTTTTTATTTGTTTTAATACAATAAATACTCCTATAGGTATAACTAACAACATAGGCATAGCTAATGTTATTGGTAGTGTTAAAAATATAGTTATAATTGCAGCGATTGCATTAAATATTGCTGGAGCAAAATCCATAAACAACAATTTTTCTAATTTAATAGTTCCATCTAAACACCTATTAAGTCTTCCATGAATATTTCCAGTCATATTCTTTCTAAAATAAGAAAGCGGAGCCATTAATAATGACTTTATTACCATTCCTCTTGCTTTCTTTTCTGTTCTTGTTGCTGTATCTTCAACTAATACTCTTCTAAATATTTTTATTACTTCATTTGCTACATTTACTATTAATATAAAAACTAAAAAAGGAATTACTTTATTAAATGATATTTCATTCTTAGTTAATATATCATCTGTAAGCCATCCTATTGCTTTTGGTGTCATTTGAGCAAGTGTAGCAGAAACTATCATTATAATAATTATTAAAATAAATCTTAATTTCTGTTTTGTATCTAACAATTTATATATTTTCTTCAATACTTTTATTAAATTATTTCTTTTCATAACAACTCCACTTTCAAATTTCTTTAATTATAACATATTTTTATTAAATTTTCCATTCAGCCTAAAATACACATATCATTCTGAAGTTGAATATAAAAAAAGCAAGTATTCAGCTTGCTCTTCATTCATTTTTTTCATATCCACTCACAACTGTTCTTAAATCTGTATCTTTTAAATTTGCATAATTTACAATTGTTGCTCTAATATTTTTTACTTCTTTATTAATATTCTTCAATTCTTTTTCAATTTTTTTGTTTTCATTTTTTAATTCATCAATCTCAGATACATAAACTAGCATTCTTGAATATTGAGTAAAATCAATATCTGTTGATTCATTATATTTTTTTCTTTTACCTAATTTAGAATATGTATATTCAATTTTTAAGTTCTTTATTTCATAATTTTTTAAAATTTCGGGAATAATTACTCCTAAACATAATATCCATTGTTTGCCTGGAAATATCTTTATATTATTCATCTTATTATCAACTAACCCGAACCTTTCTCTTTCTGGCAACTGATTAACAAAATCCCTATCCAAATTTAATTTTTTAATCTCCAACGGTACATTTCCAACATTCCTTAATACTACACAAGTCAGATTATCTCTCACTAATTCAAATGTAATTTGCAAGTATGGTCTTTTACTTTCCATCTTATCCTTTATTAAAATTATTATTGTAATCCATGCACCTATTAGTGAAAGAATAGATATTGCATCACTCCAAGAAAATTTATTCAAATTATTAATACTATCGATTAATTCTCTAATTAATTCTTCCATTTGTCTTCCATACCTTTCAGTTAATATTTTTTAGCATTATTTTCATTCTTGAATGATACCCATTTTTATTATAAAACTTTATTCCATTTTCATTATAAGCAAATACATCTACAAAAATATATTCACAATCAATACTTTTGAAATATTCTTCCATCTTACTCATTAACAATTGTCCAATTCCATGACTTCTTATTTTTTTAGTAACAACAAGTTCTGATATTTCTCCACTTTTAGGACATTTATAATCCAAATAATCAAATTCATCATAAGATCTAAGAAATCCCATTATTACCCCTATTGCTTTACCATTTTGAATAGCTAAATAACATTTCCCATTATTGTTTTTTACCTCATTCAAATCAAGTACAGCCATTTTATCTCTATATTCAGAATGTAATTGGTCAAGATTGTCTTTGTCTATTGATAGTATATATTCTTCTAATTCTACTAAAAGATTTTTAACATCATCTAAATATTTTTCTTCATATTCAATTATCTGTACATCACTATCACTAAACAAATATTCAAATTCAAATGCTACTATTTGCTTCTTAGATAATTCTTCACCATATATTTTATTCATTAGTTCAATAAGTTCTGTATTAGTATGACCTGGCATCATTCTATTTACATCAAATTTTTCTATTAATTCTTCTATGTTATTAACCACAGTTTTATTAACAACTTTAACCTTAACATATTTGCCAATACTATCTTGATTATTAAATATAATGGTATCTCCCACTTGAATTGCCTCTGATTTTTCTTTTAATATTCTTACTTCTATATCTTTTTTTCTTGATATCATCCAACGATAAACATCATCAATTATATTATAAGTATATTCTTTCATAATTACCTCCAACTGTATTAATTATACTACACATTTTGAATACCTCCAAAAATCTACAACAAAATGGTTCTAAAATGGTTCTAAAGCCAATTTTGGGCTATTTTTTGATAAAAAGAAAAACTCGAATTTTCCCTTATTTTTTCGGGATTTGCGAGTTATTTTCCACAACATTGTTTATATTTTTTACCACTGCCACATGCTCGACCTTTGACCATATTTTACTTATATATGGTACAAATAGTATTATGTGTTTTTCCCTTATTTTACAGGCATTTAGTACATTATATTATTAGTATTATCTATATTATAAATATTACTAATTTTATATGTTACGTGGACAAATCGTGGACAAAAATCATTTTATCACAACAATTTGTTTACCTGCATTCATTATATACTAAATTTTAAAAATACACAATGCTAGATAATCATTTTAACGAATTATGCATAGATTTTGAGTTTTTGTGCGATGAACCCCTTAACAAACTAGATACAACTGGTTCCCATTCAAATCCACAAATCTTACACCTAGTTTTAATTTTTGAATGTCTTCCAGTATATTCTCCAATTATCTCTACATCTGGATTTATGTTTTTCAATTCATTTATTAAACAGTCTTTTTCTTTCAAAAATTTTTCATGAGCATTTTTTGTTCCACATTTTCTGCAACCATCACCAGCCAACATATTGAAAGGAACACCACTCCATTCAAATCCACATATATTACATTTAACTTTTATTCTTTTATTTGAATTAACATATTTATCAATAACTTGTATATTTGGATGAACTTTGCTCATTCTTTTGCAGAAATATCATGTGTCATTGATTTTGAGTTTTCATATGCTTCATTCTCTATAGTTATGTAATCTTCTTCAGATAAATTATTCAATATACTATATTTATTGCATAATTCATTAACCAATTGTTTTAAATAAACATGATCCATTTTATTTAGATCATCAGTAAATATATAGCAATTTTTATCAAAAGGTTTTAATGAATCTTTTGGAAACATATCATAAATAGTAATTAAATCAATATTTTTATCTGAACATTTTTCTCTCTTTATTCTATCTCGTTCAATATTATTTTTATGTAAATTCCAATTACCTGGTTCTAATGCAAAATTATATTTTGGAATATAAATATCTAGTTCCATTCCTATTGTTTTTCTATCGCGTGATAATACTTCATCATTTCCTATTATTCTTACAAAAGACAAATATAAAAATTGTTCCATAAAGCTTGTTCCCGATTTAGCACATTTAGGACACCCATGTCCCTGTAACAACGAATATGCTTTTACTTCCCATTCGTTTTCACATCTATTACACTTACATAAAACAAAGTCATGATGTGATTTATATTCACTTAATAATGTAATTCCGTTATTAATTTGTTTAAGTTCCTTTTGAAACTCATCATGAGTTTTCTTATGAGTTTTTCCTTTATTATTTTCTATTCCTCTAATTACTCTACATTTTGGACACGCTCTACCTTGAAGCAAAGAATACGCTTTGGCTTCCCATATATTATTACATCGAGAACATTTAACTTTGACATAATCAGTAGCTTTTGTATATTTACCAATTAGAATTACAAGAGGATTTTTTAATTCTAATTCACATTTAAATTGTTCATGCGTCTTACTCATAAGAATACTCCTTTCACACTTATATTATACTATAAATATATGTATTATCCTAATGAACAATTTTATAAAATACGTGGCACGTTTTGTTCTGAAAGAATGAAAGTGGCGATAGTATTTTAATTAAAAAGACGGACACGTTTTGTTGAAATTGTATTTCAATGAAAGTGAGAAAAGTCTTTTTATTTTTTTATGAAGCTAAATGCTGAAATAAAAAAAGAGCACCTTTACTACTTACATAAGTTTGTAGTATTGGTGCTTCATTGGGATTCCAAAGGGTTTATCCTTGGCACACATAGTTATTGGCTCTGCCAATATCGTAGTGTGTTACTATAATGAAATTATAGTTCTTAGTTTAAAATCCAATATCGAAATCATCATCTTTATCAATTTCTTCTCTATAATTGGATTTTATTGGTTGTTTCATATAAGAAGGAACGTTTGCATATTCAAATAATTCATCTTGTCTTTCAGTTCCTACTGATGTTTTATAGACATCTTTATTATTAAATAAGTTTTCATCATATATATCTTTTACTTTATCAGTAACAATATCTTTTGTTTCTTCATTTCCTCTTATAAGAAGTTTTCTAAAGAATTCTATAAGTTTTTCAACTATTTCATATATGTAATCTTTTAATCCTTTATTTTCTTCTTCTAATTCATCATTTCTCTGTTTTAAATATTTTACTTCATTAGTAAGATTTTTATTTTTTCTTTCTAGTGTATTATAAGAATCAACTTGGTCTTTTACTTCTTCTAAAACTACTTCAACTCTATCTTGTACATCCATTAAATCATCCACTTCTTTAATGACTCTATTCATAGAATCAAAAGTTTCTTTTTTTACTTTTACATAGTCTTTATCAAACAGGATATTCTTTTTATCTTTAAGACTTTCATTAAACTCATTTAGTTCATATTCTAATCTAGAATGTTTATTTCCTAAATCTTTATTTAAACTATTGGTTATCTTTTTTAATTCTTTTATTCTTATGTGTTCTCTATCACTATTCTTTATTCCTCTTTCTAAATCAAATCCTTTATCATTAAGTCTTTGACAATATTTATCTTGTAAATCCGATAAATGTTTATTATCTCTTATATATTGTTTTTTAGATATTGTATATCTTTCAGTGTTAGTTCTTTTATCTAACTTTTTTACTAGAGGAATAACTACACAATGTATATGAGGAGTTTTTTCATCCATATGAAGTGTAGCATGTAATACTTGTTCTTTTTTATATCCTAATTCTTGATATACGAATTCCATACAAGTATCAGCCCATTTCTTTATATCTTTATTTTTAAGACCTTTAAAGAAGCCTGGAGAAGCTGTGAATATCATTTCATCAGCTACTACATTCTTACTTCTATCTAACATTTGAGAATATGTTCTTTTTCTATCTTCTCTTTCAGTTTTCATTCTTTCATCATGTTCTAATTTATATTCTTTTGTTATTTCATGAAATCCTTTTACATATTTTGAATCTAAAGGAACAATTTCAATATTATTTTTAGTTAATTCTAGTTTTATGTCTGGATTGGAATTATATGCTTTCTTTTCTCTTTTATTATGAGAACCAATTTGTGCTAAATCATTTAATGTATAAATAGGTTCACTTCTAAATATTGCATAGTTCATATTTATACCTCAAACTTAATAGCATTGTTAATAACATCAGATATATTAACTTTATCTAAATTATTAATAGCTTCTCTCTTATTTTCTTCTGTAGTAGATATATAATATTTTCTTGTAATAGATGGATCTGAATGTCCCATTAATTCTGATACCTCATTCATTAAAGTTCCATTATTAGTTAATCTAGTAGCATATGTTCCTCTTAAATCATAGAATCTAGCATTTATATTTAATTCATTCTTAATAATCTTATATGGATATTTTGTAATATCTGTACCTACATAAGTTCCATCATCTTGAGTAAATATAAAGTTTACTCTTTCTTCATTGTTATTGTTAATAACTATCCTTTTATCAACACTATCATCTTCTAAATGATAATACTTATATTGTGTTCCAAATATTTCTTTTAAATAATCTTGTCTATTCTTATAGTTTATTAATGCTTGTTTTAATGTATCGCCTATATAAACTGTTCTTGTTCCTGAATTCGTTTTAGTTGGTCCTAAATACCATCTTCCTTTATGGTCTTTAGGTCTATCATAAACACTATGTTTAATATTTATTATTCCTTTATCTAAATCTATATCTTCCCATGTTAGAGCAAATACTTCACCCGTTCTTAATCCTGTATAACAAGATGTTAAGAACGAACATATAAATGTTGCATTAGCTTTAAATCTTTCTAGAATCATATCTATTTCTTCTTTAGTATAAAGATGTTTAACATCTTCTGAATATTTATTAACTTTTGGAAGTCTTAATGTTAGTGCTGGATTATATTTTATAAATCCATATAGATTACATGCATCTCTAAATGATCCTTTAACTACTTTTAATATGTTTTTATAGTATGATTTAGAATGATTAAATTCATTTACTACATCAGTTATGTAACTATTTAAAGATACACTTGTTATAGTAGATAATTTAAACTTACCTATTTTAGGTTTAATATACTTATTAATTAATAATGTATATGTTTGAATAGTATTATATCTTAAGTTATTTTTGCAATAATTCTCTAACCAGTAATCTAAATAATCACTATATGATAAGTCACATGACTTAAATGGTATTCCTGCATTAAGATATTCATTATAAGCTTGTACACCAGCTTCTTGAGCTTCTGGTTTAGTTCTATAACCTGATTTACTCAGCCATTGTCTTTTACCATCTACAGGTGCTATTTCTACCCTATATTCATAATAAATTCCTCTTTTTCTTATATTTATCTTACTCAATGACAACACCTTCTAACTTTTTAATATTGTCTAGATCAGATAAATCATTACCTTCATTTACTATTAAGAATTTTTCTAATGAACTTTTTAATATTTTCATACTTCCTAATTTAATTGCTGGTAAATATCCTTTATAAATTAATTGGTAAATATAATTAGGACTAGAATGTAATATCTTTGCTACCTCTTGAACTGTATATACTAACTTATCATTCATTAGAATCACCTCTAAACTCTTTAAAGATTTCTTCTAACTCTTGATATTGTTTTAATTCTTCTGGATTACTTAAATCCCATGGCTCTGCTTCAACTTCCCTATGTAACCAATCAGGTGTATTATCTTTTATATTATTTTTATAATTATTATATTTATTATTATATCCGTTTGAATAACCACCATTATATTGGTTATCTATCTTACTACTATTAGGTTTAATATCCCATAGATCCTCGGTTAAATAAATGGTCCTATTAGATTTACCATGTGTTTCATTAGTATATACACATTTTATAAATCCATATCTTCTTAAATTTGTAATATGTTGTGATACTGAATCTTCTTTAATACCATACATATCAGCTAATGCTTTATTAGTTACCCAACTAAATCCCTCCTTCTTACATAAATATACTAATCGCTCTGCAATTAGTTTGTCCTCAGGAGATAACTCTTTTGTTTTGTATATCTCCTTTGGCATAATTGCGAATATTGTTAAATATTCATCACTCATCTTAATTCCTCGCTTTCTTATTTGTTTGGAACTAAGGGGCCCCTGAGTTCTTAATTACATTATCTAAGAAATCGGTCCTTCAAACCATGCGAAAAAACTCTATAGTTTTTCCTATAGAGTTCTATATTTACTCCGAATTTTCTCCGGATTATTTATTCAGTTATTGTAACAATATTTCTATCTATGTATTTTTTAAATTCAGATACTAATTGTGAGTCTATATGCATATCTTCCATCATGCCTAATTGTAGAGCCATTTTTATATATGCACTCTTTTTTGTTTGATAATACTTATCTTTATGAATACACATTTCATCATATAACGATTCATCTACATATTCTTTAGGTTTATCATATTCAAAATTCTTAATAATAAATTTTTCAGCTTCATCTAAATTTTCAAAAGCATCTTTTACTCTTGTTAATAATGCTTCGCATAATAACACAGAATTTCTATAATCTTTTTTAGTAAACATTTTGAATGACATATCATTCTTTAATTCTTGTTCATAAGAATTATAACTTTTTAAAACTAAATTTGGATCTTCTACCATCCTAAATTCTAAATTTTCATCAATAGAATATTTTAAAAATTCTTGATATGCTACTTGATAAAAATAATTATCTTCCAATTGTAAAAATATATCATGAATATCCTTCATAGCTTCCTTATGATTATAATCTTTAATCAATTCACTAGATAATGGTCTTTGTATTTCTAACAAAGATACATCTGTTTTATTGTCCTTATTTAATTGAACCATTCAAACCCTCCCAACAAAAAAAGAGAGCGAAAGTGAACTGAACCCCAAAAATTGGACAGTTTATAAATAGTTTCTAATTAGAGGATTGTAACCTGTAATTAACAGG